>CAIYQO010000303.1 GCA_903928345.1 uncultured bacterium
GGAAGGTTGTGACAGACACCAGTACGATACCGATTGGGCCGCCATCCATACTGGACAGGCGGCCCACATGCTTAGAGGAAGATGCGCACAGAAAACCCATCTGGAAAAAAGAGCCGCGGACGGTTTATCTAAACTTCAGTCGTAAGAAAGTGCCGGGCTTACGCATCTGCAGGGACTGTCCCGTGTGTTCTCGCGCGCGAGTCGGTCCCGTGGTGGCCTCCGGCAGGGGCGTGTATCCAGTCCGTGATTCTATGCAGGGGCTGTCCCGTGGCGTTGGTGTCTGGGTACCCCACGGGACAGCCCCTGCGGGATGGCGACTCCTGATTGCCCCTTCATCACGCGCCTGCAGAGGAACCGGCGCCGCTTGGACGTGGCGCCACGGGAGAGTCCCTGCAGAAGGTCGGGCCGGGCTCTTAGCCCTGTTCCAAACGGTGACTAAGAATACCCCCGGTGCTGTTGTCAGGCATCCATGTTACCGCTCCCAGGCTTCTCACCCCTCCGTAAAAAGGAACCCGTACGCTGTGGGGCGAAATATTTACCCGATCACCGTGCGACTCGCCCTTTGGGCGGCGCGCTTTGGAGGAACTGATGCCCTATACCGTGACCTTGATCCCCGGCGACGGCACCGGGCCGGAGCTGGCGGAGGCCGCCCGCCGCGTTATCGACGCCACCGGCGTGAAGATCGACTGGGAGATCGCCCATGCGGGCGTAGACATTATGGCCACCCTCGGCACCCCGCTGCCGGACGCGACCATCGAGTCGGTCCGCAAAAATGGCGTGGCGCTGAAGGCGCCCATCACCACCCCCATCGGCTCCGGCTTCCGCAGCGTCAACGTGGCGCTGCGCAAGGAGCTGGACCTGTATGCATGTGTGCGGCCCTGTAAAAGCTATGCCGGCGTGCGCTCGCGCTATGCGGGGGTGGACATCGTCATCGTGCGCGAAAACACCGAAGACCTGTATGCGGGGGTGGAATTCGACCTCGGCAGCGCGGAAGCGGAGCAGATCATCGCCATGGGCGGCGGCAAAATCCGCCCGGACAGCGCCATCAGCATCAAGCCGATCAGCGTCTCCGGCTCGCGCCGCATCGTGGAATACGCCTTTAATTATGCCGTCGAGAACGGGCGTAAAAAGGTCAGCGCCATTGCCAAGGCCAACATCATGAAGTACACCGACGGCCTCTTCTACCACGTGGCGCGCGAAGTGGCGGAAACGTACAAGGGCCGGGTGGAATACGACGAAATCCTCGTCGACGCCCTGTGCATGCGGCTGGTGCAGCGCCCGGAGGAGAGCGACGTGCTGGTGCTGCCCAACCTGTACGGCGACATCATCAGCGACCTGGGCGCCGGGCTCGTCGGCGGCCTGGGCGTGGCCCCGGGCGCGAATATCGGTGAAAAGGGCGCCGTGTTCGAAGCCACCCACGGCTCCGCGCCGAAGTACAAGGGGCTGAACAAGGTGAACCCCACCGCGCTCATCCTCTCCGGCATGCTCATGCTGCGCTACCTGGGCGAAAAGGACGCCGCCGACCGCCTGGAAGCCGCCGTAGAAGCCGTGCTCGCCGAGGGCGTCTCCGTCACCTACGACATGAAGCCCCGCCGCGACGACCCCACCGCCGTCGGCACCAGCCAGATGGCCGACGCGATCATCGGGAAGCTGCGGACGATCTAACCCCCTGGCCCCCTTCCCTCGCGGGAAGGGGGCACTGTTATTCGGAGGCATCCCATGACTACCCCGCGCAAGGATACCGTTTGGCAGGCGGCTGATCTCGTGGCGAATTATCTGGAGATTCGACGGCGGGCGATTCCGCTGGCCGATTTGCAGATCGAGGTGATGCTGCGTCTGCTGTGGGCGCTGGAGCGGCCGGTGACGCGCTACCTCGACCTGGGCTGCGGTGATGGCATCCTGGCGGCGGCGATTCACGCGGCCTTCCCGGCGGCGCATGGGGTGCTGCAGGACTTCTCCGCGCCCATGTTGGACGCCGCGCGGGCGCGCTTCGCCGGGGCGGCGGGCGTGGAATTTGTGCTCGGTGACTACGCTACCCCCGCGTGGGTAGACGCGGTGGGCGGGCCGTTCGACGCCGTGGTGTCCGGTTTCAGCATCCACCACCAGCCCGACGCGCGCAAGCGGGCGCTGTACGGTAAGGTCCACGACCTGCTGGCGCCGGGCGGGTTGTTCGTGAATATCGAGCACGTGTCGAGCGAAAGCCCGTGGTTGGAGGCGGTGTGGGAGGCGTATTACATCGACTACCAGGCCGCGCACCAGCCCGAGCACACCCACGCCGAGGTGGCAGCCGCCTACCGCGCGCGCAACGATGCCGACGCGAACATCCTCGCCCCCCTCGACACCCAGCTCGCCTGGCTGCGCGACCTCGGTTACACCGACGTCACCTGCGCCTGTAAAATCTTCGAGATGGTCGCTTTCAGCGGAAGACGCCCAGCGTAACGTTTCCCTTTGGGAGGGCGAGCGTACCCGCGAGCCGCTTGCGTGGCAACCGATGATGTAAATGGGAAACGGTCTGGACGTGTGAGCGATTCACTCGACCAGACCGTTTCTGATGCTAATGGCGGTTCACCCGCTCATAGCTCGCGGGTACGCTCGCCCTCCCAAAGGGAAACGTTACGCCAGCGCTTTCCCCGTCAGCCGCTGATACGCTTCCAGGTACTTTTCGCGCGTGCGGGCGACGATTTCGTCGGGGAGGGTGGGGGCGGGGGGCTCTTTGTTCCAATCCAGCGACTCCAGGTAATCGCGCACGAACTGCTTGTCGAAGCTGTCCTGCGCGCGTCCCGGCTCGTACTTTTCCACGTCCCAGAAGCGCGAGGAGTCGGGCGTGAGCACCTCGTCGGCGAGGATCAGATTGCCGCCGTCCACGTCGATGCCGAACTCGAACTTCGTGTCGGCGATGATGATGCCGCGCATCAGCGCGTAGTCCGCCGCCGCGGCGTAGAGTTGCTGGCTCATGTCTTCCAACTGCTGCGCGGTGCGGTTGCCCACTTGCGCGGCCATTTCCGGGACGGTGATATTCATGTCGTGGCCGTTTTCCGCTTTGGTGGACGGGGTGAAGATCGGCGTCGGCAGCTTGTCCGACTCGCGCAACCCCGGCGGCAGCTTGATGCCGCACACCGAGCCGCTCTTCTGATACTCTTTCCAACCGGAGCCGGCCAGGTAGCCGCGTACGATACACTCCACCGGCACGATCTTCAACTTGCGCACCAGCATACTGCGCCCTTCGAGCTGGTCGCGGAAGGCTTTGAGCGGCGTGGGGTAGACGCTCACGTTGGCGCTGATGAGGTGGTTGCGCACGATCATGCTGCGCACCGAGTCGCGCAGGCGCTGGAACCAGAAGAGGGAGAGCTGCGTGAGGATGCGCCCTTTGTCCGGGATGCCGTTGGGCATCACGCAGTCAAAGGCCGAAATGCGGTCGGTCGCCACAAAGAGCAGCCGCGTATCGTCCACCGCGTAAACATCCCGCACCTTCCCGCGATTCAACAGCGGAATGCCGGGCAGGTTGGTTTTGAGCAACGGGGTCGTCAACGTGGTCATCGGTACATCCTCACCTTGGCGCGAAAGTCCAAGCCCTAGCAGTATACCGTGTGGCGGGGGGAAAGGCAATGGAGCGTTATCCCGCCTTTCCTCCCTGCGACACAGTCGTTGAACGTTGAACGTTGAACTACCCCAGCCCGATCGTCCGCAGAATCGCGTCCATGTCGGCGGGGACCACGCTGATGGGGTCGGCTTGTTTGATGGCGTTGTCGGGGTCTTTCAGGCCGTGGCCGGTGACGGTGCAGACGATGACGCCATCGGTTTGCGGAAAGTCGCCGCGCGCGGCCATGGTGATGAGGCCGGCGATGGAGGCGGCGGAGGCGGGCTCCACGAAGACGCCTTCCAGCCCGGCGAGGAGCTTATAGGCGGCGAGGATCTCCTCGTCGGTGATCATGTCGATAAGGCCGCCGGAGGCGTCGCGCGCGTCCACGGCTTGCTGCCAACTGGCCGGGTTGCCGATTTTGATGGCGGTCGCTACGGTGTGCGGGTCGTCCACCGGGTGGCCGAGTACGATAGGCGCGGAGCCGCTGGCCTGCCAGCCGCACATCTTCGGCAGTTTGGCGGACTTGCCCAGCGCATGGTACTCCGTGTAGCCCTTCCAGTAGGCGGTGATGTTGCCGGCGTTGCCGACGGGCAGGATATGGTAGTCCGGCGCGTCGCCGAGGACGTCGATGATCTCGAAGGAGGCGGTCTTTTGCCCCTCGATGCGGAAGGGGTTGATGCTGTTCACCAGCGTGATGGGGTGGGTGGCGGTGATTTCGCGCACGAAGCGCAGCGCGTCGTCGAAGTTGCCGGCGATGGCCAGCACCTTGGCGCCGTGGATCATCGCCTGGGAGAGTTTGCCGAGGGCGATGTTGCCGTCGGGGATGAGCACGATGCACTGCATGCCCGCGCGGGCGGAGTACGCGGCGGCGGAGGCGGAGGTGTTGCCGGTGGAGGCGCACATCACCGCCTGCGAACCGGCTTCCTTCGCCTTACTGATCGCCATGGTCATGCCGCGGTCTTTGAAGGAGCCGGTGGGGTTCAGACCCTCGAACTTCGCATAGACGCGCTGGGTGATGCTCAACCGCGCGCGCAGGCGATCCAGCGGAATCAGCGGCGTGTTGCCTTCCAGCAGCGTCACCACCGGGGTGGCGTCGGACACGGGCAGATACGCACGGTACTTCTCGATCAAACCGGGCCAACCGGCATGGGTCATGGTCATAGTACATCCTCACTTGTAGTACCTTCATTATAGCAGAATCACCGGCGCGGGGCGAATGGCGCGATTGTCTGAACCGGGATTTGGGGGGATTAACGGATGAGCATGATGGGGGAACGGGTTATAGCCATTCTGTTGGCGCATCCTGATGTGGTATGATAATTCACAGGGATAAAAGGGATAGACGTGATTTCAAGGGATGGCTCTCGGGTTGAGTGCAATACCTTGCCGGTTGACGAAGCTAGCGCCTGGCACAGCCGTTCCCCTATCGAGGAAATCCTTTAATCCCCCCAAATCCCGGTTCAGACAATAGGAGGCGTTCATGGGTGCACAAGCGGCCGGTCACGCCGGCATGGGGTTGCGGTTGTTGTTCGGGCTGGGGTTCACCGCGGGCTGGGTGATCTTCCTGATCGCCATCTGGCGGGCGATGCGCGCATTTGAGGGGATGGCGGACAGCCTGCGCGCGCTGGCGGCGCGTCCGCCGGCGAGCAGGAATGGCGGCAGCGCGAGCGAATAAAGCGATATGCTTGAAATCGGTTTTTGGGATTACACCTGCCCCGGCAACGGGTCGCTGGAGGAATACACCTGCGACGAGTGGGACGTGCTGCTGGACGACCTGGCGGCGGGGGGCACCAATTCGCTGGTGCTGTGCGTGAAGTGGCTGACCACCGGTTACCGCTCGCGCTTCCCGTGGCTGGATCAGGATCCGCGCTGCAGTGCGGTGGCTACCGATAACGCGGTGATTCACCACGCCTTGCAGGGGGCGCGGGCGCGCGGGCTGCGCACGTGGGTGCTGGTGGTCGCGAGCATCTTCGACGCCAAGGCCTTCGGTCTTCCGCCCAGCCACCCCGATGCCCTCTGGGGTGCGTATGGGCAATACGACCCCGACCTGCCCGGTGTGGACGCGCGCATGATCGCGCTGTGCGAGGAGATCACCGACCTCTTCGGCACCGAGACCGACGGCCTCATCATTGAGCTGGAGACGTGCGACGGCGCGGGCGAGCACCGCGTGCCGATCTACAACGCGTGGGCGGCGGAGCATGGGCGCCCGGACTTCGCGACCGTCTCGCGCATCCTCCTCGAACCACGGGGTTACCCCTTTCTCGACTGGCGCGACTTCACCACCGATCGCCGCGTAGCGATGTTGGGGCGGCTGGAGACGGCTATCCGTGCGCGGGGCTTCACCGGCGGGCTGTCCACTATCGTCGAGGTCGGCAATGCCGACGGCGTGCTGGTGCGCAACGTGAACCTGGAACGGCTGACCCGCGCCTTGCCCGGGTGGAGCATGACGACGTACGACAGCATCTACGACCGCCGCATCAACCGGCTGGCGAGCATGGACTTCTGCGTGGTGCAACCGCGGGCGCTGGGGTGCGAGGTGAACTTCCTCACTCGCGGCGTGATGACCTTCGGCGCCAACTGGGAAGACCATACCGACAGCCTGGACGAGCAATGGCGCATGTCCATCGAGGACGCGCTGGCCTACCCGCCCGCGCGCTGCTGGTTCATGGGCGCCGACGCCCGCACCGACGACGGCATGGTGTGCAACCGCGCCAAACTCCTCGCCTGGGGCTACCCCGACGGCCGCACCGCCCGCCTGGCGCTGATGCGGATGCTGCGGGAGATGGGCGCGGTTCAATTGTAGATTTTGGATTTGGGATTTTGGATTGAGGGAACGTTTTGGCGCTTTCCTGGTTTCGATAACATCGGGGGTTTATAATGCACAGGGATAAAAGGGATCGTTGAGGATGGCACCGTGGATGGATTACTCGGCTTTTCTGTGGTCACTACCGAGCCATTTATCCCTAAAATCCCAACCATCCCTTTCATCCCTGTGAATTATAAACCCTCAGTGCTATCCGAACACAAGTAAGCCCCATCTCGGTGCAGTCAACGTGCAGGAACCTCGCGCCTTGTGCCGAACAGGTACGGCATGGCCTGGTATTTGCCGGTGCGGTTGCCGATCTTTTGGGATGAGATGCGTCGCCGGGCGCGCAATGGACGCGCGCAGGCGGTGTTGTTCGGCTACGCGGCGGTGCTGATGGCGATTTTGCTCATCGCCTCCCTGATGTTCGACGCGCATACCGCCACGGTGACGCAGGGGCAGCAGAGTTACGTGGACTGGTCGCGGCTCGGGCACCTGCTCTGGCAGTGTTTTCTGCTCGGGCAGCTCATCGTGATGGTGCTGATCAGCCCGGCGGTGACGGCGGGGGCGGTGAGCGCCGAACGCGAGCGCGGCACGCTGGAACTGCTGCTGCTCACCCCGATGGGGGCTTGGTCGCTGGTGTCGGGCAAATTTCTCGGCGCGCTGGGGCAGTTGCTGCTGGTGCTGCTCTGCGGTGCGCCGGTGGTGGCCATCACCTTCATCTACGGCGGCGTCACCCCGCAGGAGCTGCTGCTCGGTTACCTGCTGCTGGGCGCGGCGAGCTTCTTTTACGCCACGGTGGGTTTCGTCGCGTCCTGCCTGTGCGCGCGCACCACGCCGGCCATCGCGTGGGCGTACGGCCTCACCCTCGGCGTGCTCACGCTTCCCGCGCTGGCGCTGGTGCTGCTCTCCCTCAGCGACCTGGTCACCATCGGCGACGGCGCGTGGTTCGCCATTGCCAACCCCTTTATCGTCTACGCACTGATGGAGCGCACCGGCGACATCGGCATGGCCATCGTCGCCCTCGTCGGCGAAGGCACCGCACTGCTCGTCCTCGCCCTCCTCCTCATCCGCCGCCGCCAATACCACCTGCCCCTCTTCCACCGCCGTTTGTCGATGGAAGTGGCGCGGAAACGGTCACGGGTGTGAACCGGGATTTGGGGGGATTACGGGATTTCCTTGATGGGGGAACGTTTTTGGGCTTTCCAAGTTTCGATAGTGTTGCGGGTTGATAATTCACAGGGATGAAAGGGATAAAAGGGATTATTCAGGATGGCACCGTGATGGATTACTCGGCTTTCCTGTAGTCATTACCGAGCCATTTATCCCCAAAAATCCCAACCATCCACTTCATCCTTGTGAATTATTCACCCACCGTGCCATCCGACCACAAGCATGCCCAAATCCCGGTTCAGACTGCCGCCTCCCGCAGCGTTCGCAGATCCGCCGCCAGGGCTTCCAGGCCGTTGGGGGTTTCCAGGATTTTTGGGACGTCGGTCAGGCGGGGGTCGTGCATCAGGAGGCGGTAGATTTCGGTGCCCAGGTTGCCGGTGCCCAGGTTGGCGTGGCGGTCGCCGTGGCTGCCGAGGGCTTTTTCGGTGTCGTTCATGTGCAGGGCGTGCAGGCGGTGGATGCCGACCGTGCGGTCGAAGTCGTCCCACACCGCCGCGTAGCCGACCGGGTCGCGCATGTCGTAGCCGGCCACGAAGATGTGGCAGAGGTCGAGGCAGGCGCCCAGCTTTTCGTGCGCCGGGATGCGGTCGAAGAGGCGCGGGTATTGGCCGAAGTCGCCGCCCAGGTAGGCGCCTTGCCCGGCGGTGGTCTCCAGCAGCATCTGCACCCCCAGGTCGTCGGCGAGGGGCAGGCAGCGGGTGAGGCTTTCCGCCAGCCGGTCCAGCCCTTCGTCCAGCGTGCCGCCCTTGTACGATCCCCAGTGCAGCACCACCGCGGGCAGCCCGAGTTGGCCGCAGCGCCGCAGCTCTTCGTCGAAGGCGTCACGCGACTTTTCGAGCAATGCGGGGTCGGAGGAAGCCAGATTGATCAGGTAGGACTCGTGCGCCACCACCGGCGTCACGCCCGTCTCCGCCTGCGCGGCATGGAAAGCCTCGATGTCCGCCTGCGCGTAGCTTTTCGCCCGCCACTGCTGCGGACTACTGGTAAAGATCTGCGCGCACGACGCCCCGATCTCTACCGCGGTGCGGCACACCGCCGCCAAGCCCGCCGCCGTGGATAAATGCGCGCCGATGTGTAGACGATCCGGCATGAGAACCTCCCGAATGAGCTGACTATTCCCGGCCCGCTTCCATGCGCAGGGGCAGTTTGGCGGTGATGGTGGTGCCGGCACCGACGGTGGAAGTGACGCTCAGCAGCCCTTCGTGGGCGTCTACTACGCTTTTCACCACGCGCGTGCCCAGGCCGGTGCCGCCTTTTTTCGTGCTGCGCACGCGGCCCGTGAAGAGCTTCTCCGCGGTCTCCGCCGTCATGCCGCAACCTGTGTCGACCACGTCGATCTGCAGGCAGTTGCCGTCGGGGAACTCGCCCAGCCGCTTCACCGAGGTGCGCAGGGTGACGACACCGCCCGACGGGGTGGCGCCGATCGCGTTGTTGACCAGGTTGTAAAGCACGTTATACAGGCGCTTGGGATCGAGCAGCGACGCCGGCAGCGGGTGCAGGTCGTCGATGAGCGTCACGCCACTCTTCTCCGCCACGAAGACGAGCACGCGGCACACGCGTTGCGCGATTTCGTTAAGGTCGGTCAATTCGAAGGCGGGCGCGGTGGAGAGGCCTTTCACCGTGTCGGCGATCTCCCGCGAGCGCTGCACGGCGATCTGTGTGCTCTCCTCGAGGATGTTGAAGATCTCGTCCACGTCCGCGCCGATGCGCTGCATCACGCCGTCGATGGTGTCGGCGAGCTGGGTGCCGCTCTGCGTGGGTTTTTTCAACTCGTCGGCCACCTGCGCCTGGAAGTCGTTCATCATCATGCGCAGTGTTTGCCCGGAGAGTGCCACCGGGGTGAGCAGGTTTTTGATGTCGTGCGACATCTGCCCGAGCAGGTCCACCACCACGGCGACCTGCGCCTTTTCGAAGAGCTGCGCGTTGAGGATGGTGGCGGCCACCTGGGTGGCGAGCACTTCCAGCACCTCCAGATCGCTCGCGTCGAACTCCCCCGTGTGCTTGTTGAGCACCTGGATGACACCGAGGACCTCTCCGGTGCCCGCCTGCAGCGGCACGGTGATGAGGGAGCGCGTGGTGTAGGCGGATTGCTGGTCGATGTCGGTGCTGTGCGCGCGGTCCTGGTTGACGTCCTGGCTGATGCGCGAGCGGCCGGTCTGGAAGACATCGCCGGCGACCCCCTGCGTATCGGCGATTTCCAACCCGGTGATTTTGTCCTTCGCCGGGCCTTCCACATAGCGAAAGATCAGCTTGTTGCGCTCAGCATCGTGCAGCAGCAGCGAGCCGGCGTCGGCATCCATCGTCGCCATGGCGGTGAGCACGGCGTATTTGATCAACTCGTCCAGTTGCAGCCGCGTCTGCAGGGCGCGGGTGACACTTACCACGGCCTGCAACTGCCGTTCGCGCTGCCGCAGCAGGTGCGTCGTGGCGTCCTGATCGAGCGTGGCGGGGGAATCCTCAGACATAATGCACCTCGGGCGGCTGGTTCGCGGTTACGCGCAGGTCGTAACTCTGCAGATCATCCGGGACGATTACTTTCAGCCCGCGCCAGGGTTCGGCGCTGGGGGTATCCAGGTGGTTGAGAAAGACGACGCATTCCGGCGGCACGCGGGTCAGGATGGTGCGCAGCGCCTCGCGGCCCAGGTGGACGATGGAGGCCTCCTGCGAGGCCGCTTCGATGACGAGCGCCCGCGCGCCGGCGATGAGGTCGAAGATCGCATCGGTCATCGCGGTGTCGCCGGAGTAGCTGAGGATGCCGTCCGGCAGGTGCAGGCGGTAGCCGAAGGCGCGCAGCACGTCGCCGCCATGCTCGACTTCAACGGCCTCGTAGTCCAGCCCGTCGATGGTCTGCACCGCGCCGGGCACCACTTCCTGAAAGTGCAGGGGGCGCGGCCAACCGCGTTCCATGATGTCGGGGTAGGCCAGCGTCATCGTGCGCGTCACCACGTCTTCCACCCCCGGCGGGCCGACGATGGCCAGCGGCTCGTCGGTGCGGGTGACGAAGTAGTATTCCAACAGCAGAAAGGGGAGGCCGAAGAAGTGATCGCCGTGAAAATGGCTGATGAACAGGTGGCGGATTGCCGCGGGATTTCGCGACAGCCGTTTCAGGCTGGCGAGCATACTCGGGCCGGCATCGAGCAGAATGCTGTCGTCAACGAGCACGCACCCCCAATCCCGTTGAGGCACGAAGGCGTTGCCGCTGCCCAGAAAGGTAATGTGCATGACCAACCCCTTGCACGGCGGATAGGCCATTATACCAAACCTGGCACATCCTGTCATTCGGACGGGGGGTCAGCGGTTGCGGGGTGGCGTCACCTGCCACGTCTCGCCGCTCACGGTGATTTCACGCAGTTGGTAGTTGCCGGGCCAGGGCCAGGCGTGCAGGTTCAGCCGCAGGTAGCGTGCCGGTGTGGGAGAGAGCAGCACCGTTTCCGTGTCGCCGCCGCCCATGGTGGTGGTGTAGACCATGCGCCACGCGGCGCCGTCGTCGGACAGGGCGAGGTCGTAGTGCGTCGCAAAGGTGTTGCCCCACAGCAGGCGCACGGTGGCGAGCGTCTTCAGCGCGCCCAGGTCGAGGGTGATCCAGTTTTCCTCAATCGCATCCTGCGATTTCCACAGCGAGCCGACCGCGCCGTCGACCACCGCCTCCGGGTGGAACCCCGGTGCCGTGCCGCCGCATGTCACCGTGGCGTGATACGCAAGGTTACCCACCGCGCCCGGCGGCATCGGCGTCGGGCAACTCGTGGTCAGGTACAACTCGGCGTGGTGCAGGGCGGTGAGCAACTCTGTTTCGCGATTCGCCGGCAGTGGTTGGGCCAGTGCCGCTTGCGCCTGCCGTACGGCCGCCGTCAACGGCGCTACCGCATCGGGCGGATAGGCATCCACGCCGACGCCGACGCGGGGGGCGGCTAGCGCGGCCAGCGATTCGGCGTGCTCCACCGCCTCGCGCAGCGGTTGCGGGTCGCGCAATTCGGTGGCCCAGAAGGCGCGGAAGGCCACGCCAACTTTTTCCCATGCTGTCTCGATTTCGCGCTGCGTCACCGCCGGGGCCGCCAGCACGCGTCGGGCGTCCCCTAACACGGGGGTGAAGGCGTCCACCGCCACTTGGGCGTATTGTCTCGGTGCGGTGCCCACCACCGCCTTCTTCAGCACGTTCGTGTAGGTGCCGACATCGCCCGCCAGGCCGGTGCGGTCGAGTTGCACCACGCGCAGCTCCCGCAGCCGCGCTGGGCTGTCGGTCGCCACGCGCACGTAGCGTGCCCGCGCGGGCAGGGGCAGCGCGCGGCTGGCGTCCCGCGAATGCACCGCCGCGAGTTCCCGCCAGGCGGCGCCGTCGTCGGAGGCAAGGATGCGGTAACCATGCGGCGGGGTGAGCCAGTCCACGTCGACTTCGTCGAAGGCCGTGATCGCGCCCAGATCGACCTGCAGCCATTGCGCGCCGCGCGGAGCGGTCCATGCGGTATGCGCCAGGCCATCGACGGCCAGCTCCGCGCCCGGCGCGCTCGCGGTGGCCGGTTTGCCCAGCGCCCGGTTTGTGCGCGCCTGCCAGGTGGCGGCCAGTTGGCGCGGCAGCACAGGGTAATAGGTGCGCGGGCCCGGCGCTTCGGCGCGGCAACGGGCCAGCACCGCTTCTACCATAGGGCCGGGGTCGCTGCCCTTGCTCATGTCGCGCCAGTTCGCCCCGCCGCCGCTGCCGGCGACGACCACCACGAAGACGGGCCGGTCGGCAGGGGCGCGATCCACCATGTAGTGCAGCGCGCGATACATCTCGTCCGCCGTGCAGCCGTTCTGCGTGCATCCATCGGGGAAGGTGCACAGCGTGCGCCCGGCGCCGACGGTGTACCAGGGGACGGTGTTGCCGTTCTCGGTGCCCCCGTAGCCATGAATCACCAACGTCGCCCCGAGCCCCGCCAACTCGGCGTCATAGTGCGCGACAAACGGATTGACGGTGGTGAAGATGCCGTGCGTCACCTGCAGCTTGTCGCGATACATGCGCGCATAGGCGGCGGCACCCTCCGGCGTGCGAGGCCGGTTGCCGTCGTGCATGTCCGCCACCACTTCGAAGGCGGTGGGCATGGCCGTCTCCTGCGCGCCGTGCCGTGCGACCAGGTTGGGGAACAGATCGACGAAGGTGGGCGTGAAGGACCAGGCGACGGGCACTGTGCCGAAGGTAGGGGAGAGGCGCTGAAACACCCAGTGGCTCCAGTTCGACTCGAAGGCGGAGTCGCCGTCGGTGACGTAAAAGGCCACGTAGACACCGTGGGGGTCGCGGGGCAGCGGTGCGGGTTCCGGCGGGGTGGGGAAGTGTGCGGCGTCGCTGGGGAAGCCGCTGTGCACGCTCAGGTTCCCCCCCGTCTGGATGCACATGTAGTGCCCGGCCTGTTCGCTGGCGTCGATCTCCGCGCCATTCTCCCCCTTCGTCATGATGCACGTTGCCGGGGGATACGCCTTCAGCAGGTCGAGGAAGTAGTAGTTGTACCCTTTCGGGTCGCAGGTGGTGACGAAGGTGCGCGTGGCGATGTCATAGTCGAAGGAGTTGTCGAAGGCGGTGGTAGTGGCGCCGCTGAGGTAGACCACCGCCGTGCGGTTCGTGCGCGGGGTGAAGTAGTGCCGCGCCCACAAGTATGCCTCGACCGGCGTGCTGAGTGCCGTAACATCCGCCAGTGGCGTCACCGGCGTCCCCGCCGCGCGTAGGTAAGCTTCCACCGCCGGGGAGGCGATCACGCCGTCACACTGCCCCGCCGCCGTCACCGCGGCGGCAAGCTGGCTGTCGAACACCGCGTTGCCTGATGCCCAGGTGATATGCGGGATGCGCACGATGCCTTTTAACTGCGCGCGGTAGGTGCGTGCCAGGTAGGCCAGCGCCGGCCAGCGCTGTGCGGGGTCGAGGGCCGCGCGGGTCTGCGGCACGGGCAGCATCCCCTCGTCGATGGCCCATTGATCCAGCGGGGGCGCCTGCCAGCCGCCGACGGGTGAATCGAAACCCGACGGGCTGTCCAGCAGGTATACCTTGCGATCGGCGGTGCGGTTCACGATACCCTGGATGGAGAGGATGGCCAGGTAGGCCTCCAGCGCGTCGTATTGCGTGGCCCGCACCTGCCCCGCGGCGCGCTCCTTCGCCAGATCGACGAGGAGGACGGCCTTCGTCGGAGAGACTTTCGCCAGCGACGGCGTATACGCCCACACCCCGGACGCCAGCAGAAGCAGCGGCAGCACTACCCACCATCGTTTACGCATCGGGGAGCCTCCATATGTCAAAGTGGCACAAAGGTCGGGAAGCGCTGCCGACCGGTGTTACATCAAGCCGGGGATCTCGATGATGTCCCAGTTGACGGGCTGCCAATAGGGTTCGCCGTGGTGGAAATGCACCACATTGGCGATGAATTTGCGGAATTCGCGGAAGGGCAGCACGATGCGCACGTTGTAGCGGAAGAGGATATGCTGTTCCGTCGGGTCGTCGATGAAAGACGCCACGCGCGCGGCGGTATCTTCGGCCTGGATGCAGCTCTGGTCGAAGTGGTACGCGCATTCCCGCAAGCGTGCCCGCATCTCGTCCGGGCGATCGTGCTGCTTGGCGCGGAAGGCGGCATCGTAGGTCAGGAAACCCTGCATCAGCGCGCACAGTGTATTCAGGTGCGCGATAAAGCACTCGGTTTTGTAGATCACGTATTCCAGCTCGTGACGGGCACCCGGGAGGACCAGCGCTCTGGCGCTGACAAGAAGATCCCGTGCCGCCTGCAGGGTCGCCACACTGTCGGTAAAGCGCTGAGACCGATACTGCATCAACAGCATCAGTTTCGCCGGCGCCTCGTCGCGCACGTCCCAGGACCCTTCGAACTGCGGCCCGTCGAAGGGCATCGCCTGCCCGCGGAACATGCGCAGCCACCCCAGGTCCAGGCTGTCCGCGTAGTTGAAGAAGTTGCCCATGCCCTGGAAGTGATGCCCGCTGTGCTCGGTACCGGCGTGGAGTCCGAGAAAGAGTTCGTTCTCCTCCAACAGGCGGTAGGCGGCGAGCAGTATTTCCCGCGCGCGCTCCCCGAAGATGCCGGTGACGTAGCCTGTGTAGAACGCAGCCGGTGTCAGGTCGGCCTCCCAGGCCGCCGCCGCCAGGAAACGCGCATTTTGCTCCAGGCCGCGGGTTTTCCCGACCTGGGGGATGGCGCCGGCCAGGCCGAACTCCACGCTGCCGGGGATGACCCGGTCGTGATGGTACAAGCCGACGTTGAACTGCATGGCGAACTCGTGCTCGTCGTCGTCGAGGCGGGGCATGACAAAGAGGTCGCGCCCGCTGACCTGCCCGAAGTTCTCCATGGGCACGCGCGCGCCGCGATTCCAGCACGGCGCCGATTCCATGCTCTGCAACGCAACGCCCGCGGGCAGCAGCGCGTCGAGCACCGGCAGCAAATACGACCGGCCCAGCACCGACACGCCCAGGCGGGTCTCCGGATGACGGGCACGGGTCGCGTCGAGCAAGGTTTTGGCATAGTGCAGCGAGGCCACGTCCGATTCGTACGCCACCGACTCCGCCATCCCGTCGAGATACTGGTCGTAGCCCATGGCGCGGATGTCGGCGAGGGTCGGCATCAAGTGCCGGTACGGTGCATACTGCGCGATAATCCCTTGCACGTCGGGGTCATCGTTATGAAAATAGACTTCCGCCAGCCACAGCCAGTAGCCGTCCGCCTCCGGATAGTCGCGGATCATCGACTCGAGCATGGCGCTCCAGATTTCCATCCCGAGTGGATCGGCCGGCGAGATGACGCGCCCAAAGAGGCCGTTCCACTGCCCGGAACGCGCGTGACGGCCGAGATTGGCGGGCACACCCGGGCAGTCGCCTTTGCCCAGCCACACCTCGATCTTCCGTTCGTGCGCATACGCGATGACACGGGTAAGCAGTGCGCGCGCCGTGCGGTAGGCGTCCTCCTGCGTATGGCAATGCTCGAACTCCGGGGCGCACGGGCGTTGCTGGGAAAACAGCTCCCGTCCGATCACGACGTCATCGGTCGTGAAGGTGCCGGTTTCCAGGCGCCAGGAGGTGAAGCCCGACTCCGCCGTATACATATCGCCCAGCAGCTTCGTCTCCCCGTCGGCGGTGCCATATTGAAACCAGGGGGAGCCGACGTAGGCGAAGAATTCGAGGTAATTGCAGCGCAGCTTGGCCATCTGGTCGAGCAGGCGTTGGAAATAGTCCATGCCCATCCACGGCATGACAAAGTGGCGGATATGCAGGCCGCGGTATTTGAGCGCCGGCGCTCGGTGCACCCCGGTTGCCGGAAAAGCGACCGCGGACTTCGTCTCCGACACGATGTCGCCGGTGAGTTGAAACACCATGCCGCACTGCTCGAGAAATTCATATACGGCATACATGGCGGCCTGTTCGCTGTTGCCGGCGAGAAACAAGGCGGGCTGCCCGTCAGGCCGCGCCGGGGCAATGAGGTAACCGCCCGGCGGCAGGTCCGCCCATTGCTCCGGCGCATCGGCGAAGAATTGGCGGACGGACGCATGACCGGCCGGATCGCCGATCACGAGCAGGTTGCCCTCGGCGGGGGGCGTGGTGGTGATGGGCACCTCCACGCCGGTGAGTTGCCGTAGATAGCGCTGTAGTTCGCCGCCCAGCCACTGATAAAAGGGCGACGGCTGCGCACCCAGCACGATACTCGCGCAGGCGCGTCCCTGGGTCACGATCATGGGCCGGGTGGAGGCTTCGCTCGTGGGCATGGCGCTATTCCTCTTCTATATATGCCAGATACGCGGCGGGGAAGGGGCGGAGGGCGCGTTCCAGTACGCCGTGGACGGCGCTCAGGAAGACGCCGTAGTTCACCATCGGCACACCGGCTTCGTGGGCGCGCAGGCCGCGGGTGAGCATCTCCTGGCGGTTGATCATGCACGCGCCGCAGTGGATCACCAGGTCATACGTCGCCAGGTCGGCGGGGAACTCCGGGCCGCTGCAGAAGGCGAAGTCGATGTCGCCGCCCACCTGCTGGCGCAGCCAGCGCGGAATCTGCACCTTGCCGATGTCGTCCGCCTGGCGGTGGTGGGTGCACGCCTCGGCGACCAGCACGCGCGCGCCGGGGCGCAGGCGCTCTACCGCCTTCACGCCGCGCACCAGTTGCTCCAGGTCGCCCTTCATGCGCGCCATGAGGATGGAGAAGGTGGTGAACGGGATGTCGTCCGGCGTGTCCGCCGCCGCCTTGAGCACCGCCTGCGAGTCGGTCACCACCAGCCGCGGCTTCGTCTTCAGATTGCCCAGGGCGAACTTCAGCTCACGCTCCTTGACGACCAGGCAATACGCGTCGTGATCCAGCGCGTCGCGAATCGTCATCACCTGCGGGAGGATCAAGCGGCCCTTGGGCGCGGCCTTGTCGATGGGCGTCACCAGCACCACGCAATCGCCCGGGCGCACCAGGTCGTCGAGCACGGCGCTCTGCAGCAGGTCGGGGGGCGTTTCGGCGATGAGCAGGCGCTTCAGCTCCTCCACGCCGTGGCGTGTCACCGCGCTCACGTGGGCGGCAGGCAGGTTGCGCTCCCGCGCCCAGGCTAGCGCCGCGGTGGCGTCCACGGGCAGGTCGGCCTTGGTTACCGCCACCACCACCGGGCGGTTCCCCGCGCGCAGCTTACCGAGTAGCTCCTCTTCGTAGGCGTCGGGCAGCACGGCGGGGTCCACGGCGAGCACCGCCACGTCGGTGGAGTCGATCACGCGCAGCGTTTTTTCCACGCGCAGCACGCCCAGCTCGTCTGCATCGTCGATGCCCGCGGTGTCGGTAATCACCACCGGCCCCAGCGGCAATATCTCCATCGCCTTCGCTACCGGGTCGGTGGTGGTGCCCGGCACGTGCGATACGATGGCGGCGTGCTGGTTCGTCAGCGCGTTGATCAAGCTCGATTTCCCGGCATTCCGCCGCCCGAAGATGCTGATATGCAGGCGCGAGCCGGAGGGTGTCTGGTGCAAAGAAGCCATGCCGATACTGTGCCGCATTTGCGGGAGGGTGTCAATAGAATTGCGGAGTGCGGGATGCGGATTGTGGGCCGGCCCGGTCTGCGGCGGACCTTGTGGGGGGATAATTCACAAGGATGAAGGGGATGGATGGGATTGTTGGGGATGAGGCAGCTTCTGTATCGGGAACAGGCAACCGCTAAACCGCTCCTATCCTCAAAGTACCTTTCATCCCCTTCATCCCTGTGAATTCTTAACAGACCAGCCGAGACAACCCTAATTCGGGCAAGGAATCGCCTCCTGTCCAGCGAAGTAGACGTATAAACCAGTTCGGGAGACGGTATGGCGTTTATTGGGATCGACAAGGGGGGCACGCGGCACACGCTGGTGCTGGCGGATGCGGCAGGTACGGTGGTGCGGCATGTGCAGCACGGCACCGACCGCGCGGCGGGGGCGGCGGGTGAGCTGGTCACCCTGCGCGCGGACATCGAAGCACTGCTGGCGGAGGCCGTGGCGCTGGGCACGCCGGTGCGCGCGATCGGTATCTCCTTCGGCGGGCCGGTGGACGTGGAGGCCGGGGTGACCATCCTTTCGCATCATGTGCCGGGCTGGGAAGGCGTGTCGCTGCGCGCGCTGGCGGAGGAGTGGAGCGGCGTGCCCGCGGTGCTGGACAACGACGCCAACGTGGGTGCCCTCGGCGAATGGGCCTTCGGCGCGGGTGTCGGCTGCCGCGACATGGTCTATGTCAACGTGGGCACCGGCATCGGCGGCGGGGTGATCGCCAACGGGCGGCTGGTACGCGGGCAGGGGAGCATGGCCGGCGAGATCGGCCATCTGACCATCGACCCCGCCGGCCCACCCTGCACTTGCGGGCGCACCGGCTGCCTGGAAGCCTACGCCGCCGGACCGGGCGTGGAACGCCGCTACCAGGAGCGCACCGGCGTGGCGCGTTCGGGCCGGGAGATCTTCGCCCGCGCCCTCGAAGGCGACATCGACGCGAAAGCCGTCGTCACCGACACCGCCGACTACCTGGCCCGCGGCATCGGCGCCGCGGTGTGCCTGCTCAACCCCGGCCGCGTTGTCCTCGGCGGCGGCCTGTCGGAGACCGGCGCCCAGCTCTTCGACCCCCTCAACGCCGCCCTGCCCCGCTACGTCTTGCCGCAGGAACGCGACACCCGCGTCGTCCCCGCGCAACTCGGCTACGACTCCGGCGTGCGCGGCGCGGTGGCGCTGGCGATGGAACGGGTTGAATAAGGAGCCCGACATGGACAATATCCAGGCTCTTCATACCGCCGCCCGGCACTATTGCGGTGAGCAGGCAGCTCATTGGGGGCGTGAGTTTTCCCGGATGCATGGTGATCCGAACAGCGAAGATACAGTAGAGGCGTTTTCACGGTTCCAGGTGCTGAATGCAATCAATGAAGAGGTAACGCGTTATGTGCCTGAAGACTTCCCATCCCTGGAAGAGGCACGCTATCGACTGGCGGACGTTGGGCAAACAGCACAAAATCAATTCACTAGGTCGCTCAATGCGATGGCAATTGCCAAATCGGTAATGCAGGAGGAGCGGATCAAGTTCAGTCACTTCGTTAACTCTATTTCGTTAGAGTCCTTACATAGCGTCGTTCCGTTACCATATCATCGTATCTTATCCGATACCGAATGTCAGAAGATAAGAGAAACGCTCAAATCGCGTTGGGGAGTTGATAAATATCATTACTGGCTCCCTTTGAATGGGGAACAGGAGTTGCCGAGTATATGTGTTTTCGATAAGACATATTTTGACCGAGATATCGGTGAGCAGGTCATCCGTGACATCCTGGCATCCCATGGGATATCTCGGGTGTGGGAACTGCGGGAATCCGGGCAGTGTTATGAAATTGACCTAACCTCCGCCGTTTTTCAGTATGACGGTGACGAAAATTACTGGACATCGAGCGAGATGGATTGGCTCCTCTATGTCTCGGATAAGAGCACAATCGCCTTTGCCGGGGAGTGGTTCATTCCGGCACTGAAACTGATCTGGCCGAACTGGCATGATTGTATCGATTCGGATTGGGATTAGCTCGAAGGGAGCATGACATGACCTCAGCAGTCACTCGCACACGCGACTACCTCTTCGTCCCCGACGTGGACGCGCTCCGCGCGAAGATTGCGCGGGCGACGGGCACGGCGGCGTATTTGTGGCGCAATATCGAGGCGCTGCCGTATGCCGAGGGCAACGGGCGCTACTACCCGGCGTTCCTCTACCTCGTCACCGGCAAGGAGGAATACGCGCGGGCGGCATTGGCGGAGTTGTACGCGGCGTTTGAGTTTTACCGCGCGGGCGACCTGTCCATCGACGTGCATTTCCACACCTGGTGCAACTCCGCTCCCATGGCGCGCCTGGCGGTGATGTATGACTGGATCGCCGACTCGCCGGTGCTGACGGCGACCGACCACGCGACGATCCGTGAAGCGATGCTCGACTACACGCTGAAGCACCCCTTCGCCATTGCCAAGTCGCGCGTGCGCACCTTCGACAACCAGATCAGCGCCATGAGCTTCTGCTGCGCGCTGGTAGGCTACCTCTTCGGCGTGAAGCGCGGGGACGATGCGCGGGCGCAGATGCTCCTCGACGCGGGCATCATGCGCTTCCCCGACATCTTCGCGCTGTCGCCGAAGGGGGGGTACTCCTTCGAAGGCTCCACCTACTTCTGCCAGATCGTGGCGCCGGTGGTGAGCTGGTACTGCGCGCTGATGGAGCAGATGACCGGCGAGGCCATCTTCACCCGTCCCTTCCCGCCGTCCAACGTGACGCCGGAAGAGATACTGCGTACCTACCACAAGCTCGTCGGCCCGTCCGGGTTGATGCCGCCGTGGGACCATTACGGCTGGATGCGTTGTGCATCCACGATGGGCCTCGCCTACCTCGCGCGGCAAACGGGCGACCCGGCGCCGCTGGCCACGTTGGAGCGCCTGGCGCTGGGCGCCGAGCCCGGCTACATCGCCTGGGGCAGCGACGACCGGTTGTGGACGCTGCTCTGGTGGCCGGACGACCTGTCCGCCGACGCGGTGGCCGACCCCTTCCCGAGCTGGGCCATCCCCAACGTGGGCGGCGCGTTGGTGGAGCCCACCAAGGCGTGGCGCCTCTTCCAGGCGTGGGACGAGTGCGCGCCCACCGTCTACTGCGGACGCGCGCAGGTGAACCCGAACATGATTACCCTCGACTGTTGGGGCTCGCCGCTCTTCACCGACGGCATCCCCACCACCGACGGCTGCGCCCTCTTCGACTACCCCATCGACGCCTTCCGCGACATGCTGGCGCCGGGCGAGTTGGAATCCATCACCAACTACTACCGCACCTTCATCCCCGATTGGGAGCCGTCGAACTGGGTGCGCGGCTTCGGCTATGGCACGGTGGGCGGGTCGAACAGCATTGTCATCAACGATGAGGGGCAATACGCGCCGCCGGAACCACGCGAGGGTAAGCTGACCGCCTTCGCCGCGCTGCCCGACGTGAAGCTGCTCGCCGCCGACGTGGCCGAGTATTACCGCCCGCGCTACCCGGTGGCATCGATGGTGCGCACCTCGCTGCTGGTGCGCGATGCGTACTATCTGGTGCGCGACACCGTGCGCACCGACGGCACCCCGCTGCGCTTCGACTGGCAGGTCTTCGCACGCGGCACGGTGACCGCCGACGGCAACCGCGTGCACCTGGACACCCCGGAAGGCGTGCAGCTCGACATCCTGCCGTTGGGCGATGCGGCGCTGACGCTCACCGACGTACCGCACTTCCCGCGCGGGCTGGAGGAAACCTCCACGCGCATCCGCTACCGCGCCGACGGCGCCACGGCGGAGCTGCCCTTCCTGCTCGTACCACGCCGCCCCTTCACCCCGCTGGTGGAACTGGCGGACGGCTGGGCGGCGGTGCGCATGGCGGAGGCCGACGGCCTCGCCGCCGGGTTGCCCAACGGCGTGACCGCCGACGTGTGCGTGCCCGCGCAGGAGATCGGTCTGGCCCCCGGCGATGGCCATGACGGCTTCGTGTGGGGCGGGCGCACCTTCAGCGTGCCCGACACTACCGAACGGCTGTACATCCACGTGGCGTCGCGCATCAACGCGCTGCAGGTGTGGGTGAACGGCCACCCCGCGCCGCTGGCCGACCGCGACATGCCCGGCGACCGGTACATCCCGGCGCTGGCGGAGATCACCGACCTGGTGCACGCGGGTGAGAACACGCTGGTGCTCGCCGGCCCAACGCTCCAGGGCAAGCTGGTGAACGGCGCGGTGACACTGATGGCCGCCACGCCGCTGGCCGAGTTGCCGGAAGTGGCCGTGTGCGGCCCAGGACATTATCGCATCGGTGGCGACGAGATCATCCTGGCCGAGGACGGGCGCATTGCGACGCAGACGCTTGCCGCCGACGCGCAGGCGGTGGTGCTGGGCGCGGACGGCGCCTTCACCGCGCTGCAGGCGACCCGGTTGACGTGGGGTGCGATCGAATATCGCAGCGACCGCCCGCTGGACGTGGCGTATGCCGACGGCATTGTAACGCTGGGTGCGCTCTCCGCGCGCGACACCGCGGAGCTGCGCGGCCCCGGCTTCCATCTGCGCCTGCAAAGCGGCGGCGCGCTGGATATCGACCTCTCCGGCCCGGTGCGGCTGGTGACGGAGTTGGCGATGGAGACGCTGGTCTTCGTCAACAGTCGTCGCGTGCCCGTGGCGCGCGACCCCTTCACCGGTCGCATGGAGATCACCGCCGATGCCCCGCTGCCCGCCGCCGATCCGACGGTGCCCGCCTATGCGCAGCGCATCGACGCGTTGCAGCGTGCCGCCGTCGAGGGCGCGCCGACCGATGCGCTCCTCGCCGGGCTGACGGATATCGACTGGAAGGTGCGCATGGTGGCGGCGGAGCTGCTCGGGCGGCGCGGCGACCCGGCGGCGGTCGCGCCGTTGCTGACCCTCCTCGCGGCGGAGACGCCGGAGACGATCTACGGCGACGAGCTGGCGATGTGGGGTGAGGCGGTACGCCGGTATCACGCCGACCCCGCGCCGTGGTCGGCAGGGCAGGGGAGCACCCCCGATGCCGTGAAGCGCCACCGCGTGAAGACGTCGATCATCGAGGCGCTGGGGCGGTTGCGTGCCGTGGCGGCGGTGCCCGCGTTGTGCGCCATCGTCGACGACCAGCGCGAGTTCTACCCCGTGCACAGCCTGGCCTGCCAGGCGTTGGGCCGCATCGGCGACCCCGCCGCGTTGCCCAGTCTCGAGCGCGCCACCCACTACGCCGAAATCAACACGAAGTACCGCGCCGTCGATGCCATCGCCCGCATCACCACCGGCCGGCCCGTGCATCCCGAGTACCCGGACAAGGCGGGGGTGTAAATAGGGAACAGGGAACAGGAGTCTCGATTCGGAGGATTGGTAGTCTTTCGTAAGAAAGTGCTCACCTGCCACTGGCATTAGGTGCCGGACTCCTCCGGCAAATGGGAGACTCCATAGCCCAGGGCAGCGCCCTGGGACTGAGAGTAGATTGGCCGGTGTGTATGCGTCCCAGGGCGATGCCCTGGGCTATGGAGTTGGACGAATATGGGAGTTCCCGCCTTCTTCTGGTGATTGGGGGCGTGACGCGCCCCTGGGGAGCTGTTTGAAACAGGGCTGGCGCCCGGTTCGTTTTTCCGGAGCGCTATAGGAGTAGATTATGCGGATGCTCATATTCCTATTGCTGGGAGTGGCGCTGATGTGTCACGCGGCGGATTTGCCGTCGGCGGTGGTGCCGAACGGGTTGGGGGTGAATATCCACTTCACCGGGGCGCCGGTGCGCGATCTGGACGGCATCCAGGCAGCGGGCTTCCGCTTCGTGCGCATGGATTTCGCCTGGGAGGCGGTGGAGCGCACGCAAGGCGTTTATACCTTCGACGCCTATGACACGCTGCTCGCCGCGTTGCAGGCGCGCAACATTCGGCCTATCTTTATCCTCGACTACAGCAACAAGCTCTACGAGCCGATCCGCAGCGTGGTGACTGAGGAAGGGCGGCAGGCCTTCGCGCGCTTCGCCAGCGCCGCCGGGACGCATTTCCGCGGCAAAGGGATCATCTGGGAGCTGTGGAACGAGCCGAACTATGCCGGCTTCTGGCAGCCCGCGCCGGACGCCGACGCCTACGTGCGGCTGGCGAAGGTCGCGCTGCCCGCGTTGCGCAAGGCCGACCCCGCCGCGACGATCATCGCCCCGGCCTCGGCGAACATCGACATGACCTTCCTGGAAGCCTGCTTCAAGGCCGGTTTGTTAAGCCTGGTGGACGCGGTGAGCATCCATCCATACCGGCAGACGAGCCCGGAGTCGGCGGCCGCCGAGATCGCCCACCTGCGCGTGCGCATCGCGCGCTACGCCCCTGACCGCCCCAACCTCCCCGTCATCGCCAGCGAGTGGGGCTACTCGACGGTGTGGAAGGGGTACGACGACGCGCGGCAGGGGCAATACCTGCCACGCGAATTCCTCTGCAACCTCGCCGCGGGCATACCGCTGTCCATCTGGTACGACTGGCACGACGACGGGGTGAGCGCCACCGACCCCGAGTGTAACTTCGGCACGGTGAAGAACGACTACACGCCCAAGCCCGCCTACCCCGCGATGCAGCGGTTGACGAAAGCGCTGACGGGGATGCACTTCGTGAAGCGGTTGTCCTCCGCGCCGGACGATTATCTGCTCCTCTTCACCGACGGCACGCGCTTCACGCTGGCCGCGTGGACCACCGGCGTCGCGCATCCCGCAACCCCCTGTCCCGGCGCCGACGTGACCCTCACCGGCGACCCGCAATACCTGCCCGTGCCGGATACCGCGCACGACGTGCTGGCGGAGGGCGCGTGGACGCTCAAACCCGCCTCTCCCGCCGTGGCGAGCAGTTCCACCGCAAAGGGCCTGCTGCCCGGCTTCACGGTGAAGGTGCACAACCACTTCGCGAAGGCAGTGCCGGTCGAGATCGCGCTGTCGAAGCCGGTGAACACGACGGGGAAACTCGCCGGCGCCGCGATCTTCACGCTGAAACCGGGCGAGACGGTCACCCGCGTCTGGACGGGCACCCGCCCCCCGCGCCGCGACAAGGACGTCGCCGTGACGGTCAGCGTGTCGGTGGATGGCGTAAAGGGGGAGCAGGTCGTACCCTTCCCGCTGACGGATCCTGTGGTATTGCGCGCGGTAGCGATGGGGCCGAATCGCATCGGGGCGTACTTCGCATTTCCGGCCGGTGAAGTGTTCGATGGCTGGCTGGAGCCGTTCGGGATCGTGAAGCACTTACCCGTATATCCTCATGTCAAAGTGGAGACGACCGGCGAAGCGACGGCTAGTTATCAAGGCACCCCGTTGACCCTCTATCCAGCCGATCACGGGTATATTCTCCGAACGCCCGACGACATGCAACCGGTGGTGTTCACGCTGAAGGAAAACGGCGTCGTTGTCGCCGACACCGGCCTATTTCACCTCACCCCGCTGGACGTTACCACTAAAACCGCCGTCGCGGTGAACGATGGCGACCTGAAGGTACCCGCCACCTTTACCCTGGAGGATGTTACGGAGGACAAGGACGCACCGGTGGAGACCGCGGTGCGCTTCACCTACGACTACGCCGCCGGGTGGAAATTTGTGCGCATCGCTCCGCCGACGCAGCTGCCGATAGCGGGCAAACCCCACGCGCTGGGGGTGTGGGTGAAGGGCAACACGTCGCACTGCGTCCTGATCACGCGCTTCGTCGATGCCTCGGGGCGCATGTACCAGGCACTTTACGGCTCGCTTGACTTCACCGGCTGGCGCTTCCTCACCGCCCCCCTCGACGACCCCACCGTCTACCACTGGGGCGGCAACCCCGACACCCCCGGCATCACCTATCCCATTCAACTCAACACCTACGTCCTCATCGATGACAACCGCACCGCGGTGAAGGGCACGGTGGAGTTCGCCGGGTTCCAACTGCTTTACTGATCTGAAGCTATCGGTTGGGAAGAGATCATTGCAATATTCGCTCAACATTGCATATGATGGCCTGAGTTAGTGTTTATAAATTATTTACAAACACTATAATCAGACCATTATGTTGAGCGATCGCGCGCCCGCGATGGTGGCGGCTTCAACCGCCTCGCTGACGATACCACGGCGGCTTCCCGGCCTCGATTCGTTGCGTGGCATGGCCTCGCTGTCGGTGGTCTTTGGCCACTGCCTGCACCTGGTGCTTTACAGCAGCTATTATCCTGCCTACGCCGCCATCATCTTCTTCATGAACCTGCCCATGCTGAAGACGCTGGTCAACCTCAACGACGCCGTGCTGCTCTTCTTCATGCACTCGGGCTACGTGTTGGCGTTGCCGTTCATCGCGCGGCGGGCAAACAGCTACCCGGCCTTCGCGGTGAAGCGCGTCTTCCGCATTTACCCGGCGCACCTGGTGGTCATTGCATTGCTGCTGGGCGGCATCGCGCTCTGGCATCCACAGGCCATGCCCGGCATGGGCGACTGGTTCAACCGGAAGGCCACCGTGCAGCCACACCTGCACGACGTGGCGCAGCAGGGCGCCTTGATGTTTATGAACCCGGATAAAGACCCGCTGCCCTTTAACGGCGTGGTGTGGTCGCTGGTGCACGAGATGCGCGTCAGCCTGCTCTTCCCGCTCATCTGCGTGCTGCTGCTGCGCCGCACGCCGTGGGCGCAATTCCTGCTGCTGTTGTGCTACCCGGTGCTCTTTCACTATATGGCACCCCATGCCACGCGGCTCGACCACCTGCTGCCGGGCACGGTGGCGACCTTCGGGTACGTGTACCTGTTCCTCATCGGCATCGTGCTGGCGGAGCATCGGGAAGCCATCGCCCGCGCGTGGGCGCGCCTGCCGCGCTGGGGTTCTTATGCCGTGCTGCTACTGTCGGTGCTGGGGTATTCCGCGCACCTCCATGTGTTTCCGACCTCGCCGCTCTTTCCCGCCGATCCCATCCTTATCCTGGCGCTGGTGTTGCTGGTGATTGCCGCCGCCAACGGGGAGGCGGTCTTCCTCACCCGCCCGGTACGCTGGTTGGGCAAGGTGTCATACAGCCTGTATCTCGTGCACATTCCCCTGCTGCTCCTCTGGACGCGCCTTCTCTACCCGCACGTGCCCTTCTGGGGGGTCTGGTTGCTGACCATCGTCACCGCGCTGGGCACCTCCGCGCTGCTCTACCAGTGGGTCGAGTACCCGCTGCAGCAGTTCGGCCGTGCGCTGGCCGCGCGCATGGACGCTGGGAAGGCACTGTCATGAAGCACGTGCAGGCACTCGACGGGGTGCGCGCACTGGCGATTCTGCTGGTGCTCACCTTCCACGGCTACCTGAACGACTACGGCTGGATCGGCGTCGAGCTGTTCTTCGTGCTCTCCGGCTTCCTCATCACCCGCGGGGTGCTGGCGGAGAGCGCGCTGCCGTGGGGCGCCTACTTGAAGCGTTTCTACACCCGCCGCGTGCTGCGCATCTTCCCGGTGTATTATCTCTACCTGCTGCTCATCGCCGTGCTGGCCGTGGTGCTGCACGGCGTCGCCATGTTCCACCCGTCGACGCGCCTTTTCTGGGTGGCGGTGCTCACGTATACCACGAACTACGCCTGCCTGTTCGCCCTCTTCCCGCTCTTCAACCACTTCTGGAGCCTGGCGCTGGAGGAGCAGTTCTACCTGGTGTGGCCGTATGTGGTGAAGGGTGGGCGGCGCGTGCTGGCGGGGTTGGCAACGGCGCTGATCATCCTTTGCCCGCTGCTGCGCCTGCTGGCGCCGGCAGTGATGACGCGGTTGCACGTGCCGGCGGAAAGCCACGGCTTCTTCATCTACCTGCTGCCCATCGCGCACACCGATGGCTTTGCGGTGGGGGCGTTGCTCGCCACCTTCGACCGGCCCGTGCTGCGCCACCCGGCGCGCTGGCTGGCGGGCGCCACGGCGCTGCTGTTGGCGGTGGGCGCCGCCGTGCACTTCGCATCGTATCACACGTGGACGGGCTACCTCTTCTCCCTCGGTTTCCCCGGCGACCTGCCGTTGAAGCACGAATACGTTTACGGCTACTCGCTGCTCTTCCTTACCGGCGGGCTGCTCATCCTCGCCGTGCAGCAGGAAGGCCCGCTCGCCCGCCTTTTCAGCACACCCGCGCTGGCGTATATCGGCAAGATCTCCTACGGCATCTATATCTATCACATCCTGGTGCGTGAACTGCTGAAAGCCGTGCGGCCCAGCCTTATGCTGCACCCGCGCGTCCTCACCCTTCTCCTCGCCGTCATTGCCATCGGCGTCGCCGCGCTAAGCTACCGCTTCATCGAGGCACCGATTCTGGCGCTGAAGTCAAAGATCGGGGCAGGAAGCGCTTCTCTCCCGTCGAACAAACCGGAATACGCTAACTCCTGACTTCCGGAGGTTCGCCATGTCCGCTCCCCTCACCGCCTATGGGCTGTCCCACGGCTGGATTCGTCCCGTAATGCACCCCGAATTAGGGGTGGAGATTGCCGGGCAGAGCGTGGTGCGCTACTTGCGCTTCGGGGCGCCGGCGGCGGTGGAGCGGCTCGAATTGCCGCTGCAGATCTCCGGGCGCTGGATTCCCGCCGTGCCCACGCATCCCAAGCACCTCACCGTATCGGCGCTGGACGGCACGCGTTGGCGGCTGTTGCGCGAGGTGGAGCTGCCGTACAACCCCATCATCGCCGGCGAGGGGCTCACCCAGGCGATGACGGTGCCGGAGATGGACGCCGTGCTCGCGCAGGTGATGGGCACGGTGCACGGCATCGACCTGGGCGCCCCGGCGACGACGTTGCGCGTGGAGTGCGACCGCGAGCACCCCGTGTGGATGAACCACGGCGAGTGCAACGGCGCGCCGTTCAACGTGCCCTTTGGCCTACTCGATCCGCTGCGCGCGGTGGGCACCGGCGGCGGAGTGACGCTGCCCGCGTATCAACCCCCGTTGCGTCCCGGCACGCTGGCGCCGCGGGCCCCGGCGGGGATGACCGTCGAGCTGACGCCGTGGCTGGTGCGCTTCGACGGACCGCGCTTCACGGTGGGCTTTTCGCTGCTGCGCCCGCTCATCATGCACCTGGGGTGGGACGCCCTGGGCACGCGCGCGGGGGAGAATCGCGTGGGCACCTCGCCCGGCCCGGCGATGAGCGGCCTGTTCGGCTGCCAGAGCGGCCCGGCGCTGCGCCTGCCCGACGCCGACCTGGGCCCGCACAACTGGACGGGCACGGTGGAAGTGCTGGGCAACCGGATATCCTACCGCGGGCTGACCTGCGGGCGCGGGGTGACGCTGGACGCCGTCTTCACGGTGAGCGCGGAGGGGATGACGCTGGTGTTGACGCAGCATGCCGACGCCCCGCTGCCGGTGCTGGAGGCCGACGCCTGGCGCCTCGCCTTTGACGTGGGCCGCGCGATGACCGGCGCCGCCGCCGTGCCCACGCTGGCGCCCGGGCGCAACGGCGAGGTGCATGCCCCCATGCTGTGGGCGAGCGACGGCAACGGCTGCCTGCGCGGTGAACGGACGGGCGGCGACGGGCGGCTGCAGATCGAGAGCTACCGCGCCTCCCTGCGCGTCCTCGGCGGACTGGAATTACACCCGCGTCCGGCGCTGGACGAGATCGCCACGCTCCCCGCGGGCACGCGCTCGACGGAGTGGGCATGGACGGTGGACAACCTGCAACCCGCGGGTGACGCCGACCCCGGCGAGGCGATCCGTCGCCACTGGGCGGCCATCTACACCAGTTACCGGCCCGAATACGGCGGCTTCTCCAACAACGCGGTGTCGGTGAACTGCCACGTGAATCAGCACTGCCCGGCGGAGCTGGTGGCCTTCACCGCGACACCCGCCGGTGGACCCGATCCGCGCGACCTGTCGCGCTTCACGCTGGCGCGGGCGCTGCTGGGCGGCGGCGGGTACGGGTACTACCGCGAGCTGTACCTGGACTCCGACCCGGTGCTCGTCTCCGCCGCCGGGCGGGTGGAGCAGGTGGCGCCGGATGCCGCGTGGCGGGCGCACATCGCCCCCGGCGTGACGGCGGCGGCGCGGCGCATGTTGGGCACCATTGGGGAGGAAGGCCTGGTGGTCTGCCGCACCCTCACCGGCAACAGCGGGGCCTTCCGCTGGAGTTCCAACGCGATGGACGTGGTGGGCTTCGGGCACCTGGACGCCTACGTGAACGCCTGGACCTACCGCGGGCTGCGCAACGCCGCCGCGCTGCTGCGGGCGAGCGACGCGCCCCTTGCGGGGCAGTGCCGTGCGGCTGCCGACGTGCTGCGCGAGGCCTACCCGCGCGTGCTGGTGAACCCGGCGACGGGCTGGGTGGCGGGGTGGCGCAGCGCGGACGGGCAACTGCACGACCCGGCGCTGTTGTGGGTGAACGGGGTGGCGTGCGCCTTCGGGCTGCTGCCGGACGATATGGCCACCGAGGCGCTGCGGCGGCTGGAGGCGCTGCGGGTGGAAGTGGGGGCGGCGGATGCGCACTTCGGCATCCCCTTCAACCTGTGGCCCATCCCGACGGCGGATCACATGCTGCCGCAGATCTGGGGGCCGCTGACGCCCACCTTCGAGAACTACACCGACGGGGCCATGGCCCCGTGCGGCACACCGTACTATCTGCGCGCGCTGGCTATCCACGGGCTGACCGACGCCGCGGCGCAGATCTGCGCCGACCTGGAGGACGGCTACCTGCGCCGGCACTTTGCCGGCGGGGTGGGCAGCGGGGTGGAGTTCTACCGCTGGGACGGCACCCCCACCGGCTACGAGGGCAGCTTCATCGCCAACCCCATGCCCCTCTACGCCATCGCCATCCAGCGCGGCGTGCTGACGCCGACGGAGCCGGAGTGGTGGCCGGCGGAAACGTGATTTGTGGGGGTAAGAATAGGTAAGTGGTTCGGTTTGGTTTGTGCCAGTTCACGCGCCGTCGTGGACAGATCCGCGCCGTAGCCGTTGGGCTCGTAGTAGGTTCGCAGCGCAGCAAGTACCGTTACATCCCATCTCGATGGGATGACGCGCCTTGCTGCGCTGCGACGCTACTACGAGCCCTAACTTCGTTAACAGGTATTCTACCCCGCCCGCGCCAAATTCAACGCCAGCAGGGCGGCGAGGAGGGCGTCGTCGCTTATGCCGGGGTCCCAGCCGTAGGCGGCGAAGACGGCGGCGTCGAGTTGGCGGTGCGCCAGGTCGAGCCAGGTGGGCCGCATATTATAGAGGTTGGTCAGCGTGCGTTTGGCCAGCATGTCGCGGTGGGCGCCGTCGCGGCCTACCAGGCGCGGGTAGCGCACGGTGCCGATGCCGCGCGCGTCGGGGTCGTGTACGTAGCGCGCCCACGGGCCGTGCACCGAGCCGGGGAAGGTGAGGGTCTGCTCGACCATCCACTCCGGCGGGTGCAGCCAGCCGGTGCGCAGCGCGTCCAACGCCCGCGCCGCGTCGGCAATCGCCGCCTCCTGCGCCGCCGTCGCCCGGGGGAAGGGGAAGGTTTCGAAACAGGTGGTGGGGGTGTAACGCGGTCGCGTCTCCAACCGTGTGCCCAATTTTAAGGCCCACACCTCATGGATACGCGAATGCAACACACCGAAGAAGTAATCGTCAGAGCGGGCGAAAGTGAATACACCATCATCACATAATACGATAGACGGTACAAAAACAAATATTCGGTATTTTGATATTCTATGAGTTGCAATATATCGAGAGAGTGGCGATAATCCTCTTCGCATTGCCGGAGCTATTTCAGCATGTAACCACCATCGTTCTCGTCTCACATCACGTTTATTCTTATCTCTATCTGGCTTTATATTTTCGATAGCATATCGATAGATGTCCTCATATAAAGCAAATGTGTCGTGTGGCATATCTATTCCACAATCAATTATCCAATCCTGATGTATTTGCCCAACAATAGCTGTTCCGTTCAACCAGGGCCTGATAATATCCGAGTTTGGCCTGCCATGCGGGTTCGGTAAGATCATCCATGCCATCGCCTGTTCCAGAGATATATTAATAGGACTTTCGCTTTGCTACTCCATAACGATATCGTAATGTTTGGTGTCTTTGGTGAGTGGGTATACCCCTGTTGCTGCTATGCCCACCGCACGCCAATACACTGAATACTTGATTGCCACCACTGGCAACTATACGTGCACGAATCTCGCCGACCATCTGACCGGGGAGGCGGCGATCAGTCATGATTCCGTCACGGATTTTCTGAGCCGCGAGAAACTCACCCC
>CAIYQO010000304.1 GCA_903928345.1 uncultured bacterium
ACATCGGATCGGCGAAGATGGCTACACAGGGACTCGGGGGCTTGTTCGGGTCGCGAAAGCCCTTGTCTCTCCTCCATGTGACCACCTGGGCAGGAAATTACCCAACGAAGGGGAAGTTCATTCAAACGGCTTCTAAGGAGATGAGATATGCGTTTTCCGTTCGTGTGGCATACCGGTTCTCGCGCCGTGTTGGGGGCGTTGCTGTTGTTGTTGACGATTGCCGTGTCGTCGCAGACGGCGCCGCCGCCGACCTTGCAGATCCCCGTCACCTACACCGCGCCGGGCAAGGGGTTTGTCAGTCTGGCGCTGTACAACACGGACGGCGTGCTGGTGCGCAGCCTGCTCTACGCGCAGCCGGTGGCCGGCGGCGCGGCAACGGTGGCCTGGGACGGCACCACCGATATGGGCAAGCCCGCGCCCGCCGGGAAGTATACGGCCAAGGGCATCTTCTTCGCCGAATCCCCGTCGCTGAAGTACCTGATGACGGTGGGCAAGAGCGGCAACCCGCCCTTCCGCACCCCCGACGGCAAGGGCGACTGGGGCGGCAACCTGGGAGGCCCGGCCTCTATCTGCGCGAATTCCAAAAGCGTGATGATGGTGTGGGGCTGCGTGGAAGACAACCAGATCACCGGCATCCAGCAGATGGATAACGACGGCAACATCAGCCAGCGCTACTACTCCTTCTACCCGTGGGATACGCGCATGGCCGGCGCCATGGACGAGACGAGCTTCTACCTGGGTATCCTGAACGGCGGGAAGCAGCGCATCGAAATCGCCGCCTATACCCTCGGCGAATCGCGCGGCAAAATCCTCACCGCCCTGCCCACGCTGCCCCACCAGGAGGGTGGCGACACCCGCTGGCACGGGCGCTGGACGGCCTCCCTCGACGGGCTGGCGATTAGCGCCGACACCGTGTATGCCGCCATCGCCGCCGACAACGCGCTCTTCATCATCGACCGCGCCACCGGCGCCATTCGGCAGCAGCTCAGCATCCCGTCGCCGAAGGGCCTCGCGGTGGTGGGCGACAAGCTGCTGGTCGTCTCCGGCACGAAGCTGGTCAAGCTCACCCTGGACGGCAAACCGGCCGGCACGGTGATCGACGACGGCGTGCTCGACAACCCCTACGCGCTGACCACCGACGCCGCCGGCAATATCTACGTCAGCGGGCTGCACGGGCAGGTGGGCGTGTTCAGCCCCACCGGCACGCTGCTGCGCCGCATCGGCAAAACCGGCGGCGCGCCGGCCGACGGCCGGTATGACGGCGCCGGACTGGGCCGCATCAGCGGCCTGTGCCTCGGCACCGACGGCAAAACGCTGTGGGTGCAGGACGTGTGCACCGGTTTCCCGCGCACCAGTCGCTGGAGCCTGGACGGCACGCTGCAGCGCGAGTGGTTCGTGCCCAAGCTGAGCCTGTCCTCCTATAGCATCAACGCCGGCCGCCCGGAGGAGATCGTGATGGCGAACGACGCCTTCAGCGACGAGCCGGGCATCAGCGCGTACGCGGTGGACTACGACAAGCACACCTGGCGCCCGAGCTGGCACTACGGCGAAACGTGGGCCGACATGTACCAGGAGGACGTCTTCCTCAGCTTCGAACACGGCGGCAATCCGCTCAACGGCCCGCGCGGCAAAGATTGCCGCTGGCCGGCCTTCCACTACGCCTCACGCAACTTTGTCACCCACGGCGGCCACACCTACTTCTTCAACACCGGCGGCAACGACAACGGCGTCGTTTATATGTACGACGGCAGCAGCAAGCCGAAGCCGGTGGCGATGGTCGGCTACCATCGCTCGTGGAAGAACGGCGACAACAAGATCGAGCAGTCCTACGACCAGGGGCCGAATAGCTGGTTCTGCTGGGCGGATCGCAACGGTGACGGCCGCATGGCGATGGACGAGATGACCCTCACCGTGAATCCGCCCCGGCTGGAAAAGTCGATGCGCGTGTGGGAAGGCCGCCTGGATGCCGACCTGGTGGTGCACCTGAAGCGCTTCTACAAGGACGAAAAGGGCATGCGCGTGATCGATTCGCTGTTGCGGCCCAAGGAGATTCTGCCCAACGGCGCGCCGGTCTACGACTGGGCCACCGTGGAAGACCCGGCGCCGCTGACGGCGCCTGACCTGACCGGCGGCGACGGCACGAAGATGGTCTCCAGCGTGCTGATGGGTGTGCCGTTGGAGACGCCGACGGCCAGCTACGCGCTGATGGAGCCGGAAGCCGGGCAAAAGCTGACCCTGCCCGGCATCGACGGCCAGGGTTGGTGGGCCAGCCGCAACTGGCGCACGAAATTGGCGCGCTTCGACCCGAAGACCGGGCAGTGCCTGTGGGCGGTGGGCCGCCGTGCCCCCGGCAAGGCCGAGCCCGGGCAGATGTATCACCCCGTGGCTCTCGCCGGCGAGGCGGACGGCGCGCTCTTCGTCAGCGACACCCTCGGGCCGGTGTGGGTGTGGAATACCGACGGCCTTTTCCTCGGCCACGTCTTCCACGACCACTACGTCGATCCGCCGACGGCGGCGCTGGACCAGGTGCTCTACGGCGAAATCCAGGCCACGCTGCTCTTCCGGCACCCGAAAACCGGCAAGCTGTACCACCTCGGCGCCGGCACCGAGTCGTCGCTTCACGAGGTGACGCTGCCGAAGACGCAACCGGTGCGCGGCGCCACCGTGACCCTCACCGCCGCGCAGGCCACCGCGGCGCAGCCGTGGGACCCCGATGGCGTGCAGCCGTTGGCGCGTCCCACCTACCATGCGCCCTTCATCGACCACGCCATGGCCATCGACGGCTCCGACCGCGACTGGTTCGGCAAAACGCCGCCGGAGCGCGCGCTGGTGCTCCTCGACGGCCAGCAGTTGGCCACCCTGCGCGCCGCCTACGACGCGACCAACCTCTACCTCTGCTACGACGTGGCCGCGCCCAACGGCCCGGCCAACGCCGGCAGCGAGCTGCCCTTCGCGCCCTTCGTCAGCGGCGCCTACGTGGACGCCTACGTCGCCCCGAACTGGACCGGCCCGCGCACCGACGTGCGCGACGGCGACGTGCGCGTGCTGCTCGCCCAGGTGAAGGACGGCGCCGGGGTCTCGACCTTCCAGCAAGGCTTCTGGCAGCGGAAGATCGGCGGGCAGAGCCCGCGCACTATCACCTCACCGGCCGCCGCCGTGCACTTCGACCAGATCATGGCCGTGCCGGGCGTGCGCGCCGTGTGGCGGGTCGGGGCGAAGAACGAAAAGACGGGAGCCATTCCCTATACCGTCGAAGTCGCCATCCCGCTGGCGAGTCTCGGCCTGCTCAACCCCGCCGGCAAGACGGTCGGCTTCGACGCCTCCGTCGCCGTCGCCAATGCCGCCGGTGACCGCCGCGAACGCGCCGCCCACTGGGCGGGCCTCTCGGAAGGCATCGTCGTCGACCGCCCCGGCAGCACCATACTGCTGCCCAACACCTGGGGGCAACTGACCTTCGACCCGGCGGCGAAATAAGCGGGAGATCGACTGGCAAGCGCAACGCCGGATGTGCGAGGAGCACATCCGGCGTTGTCGTTACGGGGGATACGCTCAGCCGCGGCAGGGATTTATGCGAGTGGGGAGAAGTTGGCGCTAAAGGGTGATACAATAGTTGGCATTGTGAGGTGTTGGCCATGCGCTGGTGGATCGGCCTCCTGTTGGCGGTACTGTGCTCCTTCCCGCTCCTGGCGCTGCCCGGGCGCGCGCAGGGGGCCGCGGATGACCTGATCGTCGATGACGACGCCGGTGATCTGAACGGCGCGGGCGACTTGAAGTTCGAGATGTTCGTCTCCGCGGTGGAGACCGGCAGCACGGAACAGCGGCAGACGGGCATCTGGGCGGCGCGGAACCAGACGCAAAGCCTGCGCGTAGTGGACAAGCTGGCTGAGATCGTCCAGCAGCAAGCGCCGGAGTTGGCCGTCACCGCCGCGGTGTCGCTGGGGGAAATCCACCGCAAAGAAGCGGTGCCGACCCTCATCAAAGCGCTGGACAATCCCGCGGTCGTGGTGCAGGAGGCGGCGGCGTACGCGCTAGGGATGCTCGGTGATCCGGCCGCCGTCGCCCCACTGACCGCCCACCAGCCCAAAGACGCGGGCCTGTCCCGCTGGATTTACCAGGACGCGCTGGACCGCCTGGCCGGGAAACCGGGGGAAGGCGCGCCGCGCAAGCCGACGCTGCACGACGCCGGCCTCTATTACCTGGGCGGCGGGCGCGGGGACAATCTGCGCGACCAGTGGCGCACGCTGATCGCCGACGAGCACCTGCGCGTAGACGGTACCCCCTCGGGCGATATCAACCCGGTGATGGGCCGCTTCGGCGGTCCCCCGGATACCACGGCCTTCTACAAGTTGCTGCAGGATCAGGACGGCAAGCCACAGGTCGATGCCGTGATGCTGAGCGGCGTGCTCCCCTTCGAGTTTCCCATCGATTTGCAGTGGCGGCTGTATCAGTTCGTCCGCCGCGGCGGCATCCTCATCACGCTGGGGAACAGCATGTTCTTCACCGGCGACATCAAAAATGCCAACGGGACGCCCCACAGTAAGTTCGCGCCCGCCGACTCCTTCTGGTACGCCTCCCTGCCGCACGTACTCGACGAGACGTTCCGCCCGCCCGTCGCCGGCTTCAAGGGACCGCTACGCCGGATGCTGCGCAGCGGGGAGTGCGACTTCGGGCATGGCAAAGTGATCTCCCTGGCGGTGGCCGCGCCGGGCAAGGTGAAGATTCCGCAGCTCTTCTCTCTGCCGTGCGAGGATCCTTGGTCATACGGCAAACGCTTCGGCTGGTTTTCGGTCAGCCAGTATGCCAACATCCTGCGCTATGCCTTTGCGGGGGACGCCCCCTTCCCGGTGCTGCTCGATCTCGCCGATGGACCGGCCCACGTGACGGGTGCCGGCCCCGCCGTCTTCTCCGCCCGGGTGCTCTCGACGGCGCACGAGGACGGCACGCTGCGCATGACGCTGCTGGCGGGCGAGCGCACCATCGTGGAAGAGGAGCAACCGGTGAAGCTGGAGGGGCAGACGCGCACCGTCTTCACACCGACCTTCGCATTGCCCCTCAGCCTGCCAGACGGCACCTTCACCGCCCGGCTGACCTTCACCACGGCCCATGGCGCCTCGACGGATGTGTGGCCGCTGGAGATCACCTCCCCGCTGCAAGTGCAGTGGGATTGCCGCGACGCCTACCGGCAGGCCGGCGTCCCGCTGACCGGCAGCGCGGTGGTGAACAGCGCGTTAGCCGCGCCGTTGCCCGGCGTCGCGCTGCAGTTGGATGTCACCGATCGCGACGGACGCACGCTGCAACGCTATACGCGCACGCTCGACGTGCAGCCCGGCGCCAATGCCGCCATCCCGCTGGCGCTCACCGCGCTCGACCTGCCCCTGGGCGATTACGGCCTGTCGCTGGCGCTGGTCAAGGATGGCACGGTGTTGCAGCAGCAGAATCGCCAACTGCACCACACCGGCCCGTATACCTTTACGCAGGATCTGGTCTACGCGCCGTGGGGCGAGTTCAAGCCCGCCGACGCGCGGTTAGTGCAGGCCTTCAAGGATGCCGGGCTGAACAGCGGCAGCATGACGACCAGCCCGGGCTGGTACGACTGGCAGGTCTGCACCCCGGGCTTCACGGCGTCGCCGGAATGGCCGGGCGACTGGGTGGCGCATATGATCGGCTTTGGCCCGTACTACGCCACGGCGGGGGAGTTCGGCAAGCTGGTGCACGAGCGACTCGGCGGCGCCACGACCATCCACCATTGGGATGAGACGGAGGTGCAGATCGTCTCCTCCGTGCGCGGTGATATCGCCCCGGTCAGCTCGGTGCTCTACCGCAACTGGCTGAAATCCCGCTACCTTTCCCTCGACGCGCTGAATGACACGTGGCGAAAAGAGTACAAAATCTATCATCCGGCGGGCTTGTCGGTCGACGAGGCGGCGCGCGAACGCGCGCTGTGGGCCAACCCGAGCACGAAGATCCCGCCCCCGCGCGACTGGAACGGCGACCTGACCTCATGGAACCAGATCTGGCTTTATCGCGGAGCGAAGCAGGATTGGGAGTACTATGCCGACTCCCTGTGGACGGACCTGATCTACCAGAGCCGCAACGAAGTCCATAAGTACGACCGCGAGCACCCGTGGATCTGGTATGACACCTTCCACACCCGCCTGTACCCCAGCACGCGCCCCGACGAGTTAGCGTATCAGGAACACGAGTCGCAGGCGGCGCTGGGCAACGCGCCGGGCAGCATCATGCTGCACTACATGCTGCACATCCCCACCTTGCCGGGCATCGCGCGCATGGTGCATTACGCGGCGCTGGCGGGCGGGGGGCGGCATTTCATCATCTATACCGTGGCCACCGGCACGGAAGCCGACAAGGACCCGTCGGCCCTCTGGAAGCCGGGCTATACGCTGAACCCGCACGGGCAGGAGCTGGTCGATTCCATCGCGGCCATCCGCCCGAACGAGAAGGTCTTCCTCGACGCGCGCAACGTGCTCTCCTCCGAAGTGGCCTTCCTCTACTATGGCACGCCGGGCTGGCCGCCGGGCAGCGGCACCCCGCGCGCGCTGTTCGACGCGCTGGCCTACGCGGGCATCGTCCCCGAGTCGCTGAAGCCGGGCGTGCTGCGCAGCGAGCGCATGCCGCTGGAGCGCTTCAAGGTCATCGTCCGCTGCGTGAACGGCGACTTGCCCGCGAGCTGGCAGACGCGGCTGGCGGCGTGGCAGAAAAACGGCGGCGTACTGCTCGACGCGCATGACTTTCCGTATGCCTACCAGAAGATGAAGCCGTCGGTGAAGGTCGATCAGTTCACCTTTACGTCGGAGGGCGGCGAGCGCGTCGGTTCGCCGGGCTTTACCGCCTACCAGCAAAAGGTGCTCGCGGTGTTGCGCGCCCGGGGTGTCACGCCGCCGCTGCAGGCGGTGGACGACAACGGACTGCCCGAACCCGCGCTCTACCCGGTGTGGACGCGCACCGAGGACGGCAGCCAGTCGTACATCGTGGCCGTGAGCGACTGGGATCACTGGACCTCACAGGCCTTCGGCAGCGCGGAGGCCCATGCCACCCCCGGCCAGGTGGCGCTGCCGGCGGCGGGCGGCCCGTTTACCGTCACCGGGGCGGCACGGCGTTTCCGGCTGTGGGCCGAGATCAAGCTGGACGGGTCGTTCTCCGCCCGCGTGACGGTGGACGACAAGGGCGGCGTGCCGTTTCCGCTGGAAAACGATGCCCCCAACACCGTGCTCTGGGCGGAGCGCGGCGCCGGGGGCACGCGCTGGGTGGCCGGGCCGGCCTACGATTTGGCACCCGGCGCACATACCCTGACCATCGCCGCGCCGACCGGGGGCACGATTACCCGGGTGTTGCTGACCGATGACGGGCTGATCTGCCCGACGCTCAAAGTGGCGCTGCCGGGGGTGAAGGCGGTCTACGATGTCTACCACGACCGCCAACTCACGCGCGCCGGCGACGGCTGGGCATTGCCGATGGGCCTCAGCGCCTGCACGGTGCTGGGGCTGGTGACGGAGGAGCTGGGCGACGTGCAGGTCGAGCCGCGCCTGCTGCAGCACGACACCGACCGGGTGCTGCAGGTGCAGGTGCGGGTGCGGCGGCGCGACGGCACGCCGTCCGACTGCCGCCACGCGGTGAATATCACCGTAACAGACGCCGCCGGCAAGGAGATCGCCGGTCTGCAACGCAAAGGGGCGGTGCGCGGGTGGCAGGTCTTTCAACTCTTTCCCGCGGTGGAGGACCCGCCCCTGCCGTGGACGGTCGAGGTGCGCGACCTGACCTCCGGTCTCCGGGCCACCGCGCGCGTCACCGGCGCCGCGCCGGAGGCCTTTCCGGCACTCACCCCCGTGCCGCCGTTGGATTTCACCACCGAACCGCTGCCGCCGTTGGAAGGCGACCTGCACCTGCTCCCCTTCCGGGTGACGGTGCGCAATCATGGCGCGGCCCCGCTTACCGGGACGGCGCGCATCGAACTGCCCGCGGAGGTGCTGCTGGACACGCAACGCGAGCAGGCCGTCAGCGTGCCGGCGGGTGGCGCCGTCACCCTTACCTGGCCCGCGGTGCTGGGGCGGAAGCAGGCCATCGCGCTGCAGGACACCCCGCCGCGCGTCTGGCTCACGCTGCACGATGGCCGCACGCTGGAACGGCAGTTCGACGACGTGTGGATTCGCACGTGGGAGACCGCGCCGCCGCTGGTGACCAACCTGCACGCGACCGAGATCACCATGCAGCTCTGCAACTTCCTGGACAAGCCGGTGTCGGCCACCCTGACCACGACCCTGCCGGAGGCGTGGCAAATGTCGCGCGTCGCGCCGGCCGCGCTGACCCTGCCCGCCGCGGAGCACGGGAAACCCGGCGTGGTGGCGTTCTCCGCGACCGCCGTGCTCAAAGCCGGCGCCGACCAATCTCCCACGGTGCACCGCCTCCCCCTGCGCTTCGCGGTCGGCGCGCAGCATTTCGACGGCGGTGACAAGCTGGTGGAGTCGGAGAAGCGGCGGACCTGGCATTACGTCGCGGGCGACCAGGTGCTCGATGAGGTCGGCAAGCGCTACGAGCCCGACATTCCCGCGGAGGCGGTCGATGCGAAGAAGAACCGTCTGTGGGACGTGGATTGGCAGGAGTTCGAGTCCGACACGCTCATCGACTTCCCCCTCGCCACCTACCCCGCGTGCTACGCGGTGACCAACGTGCGCTTCCCCCACGCCGGCACCGTGACACTTCGCCTGCGCGGCGACAGCAAGGTGCAGGTGTGGCTGGCCGGCATCGCGGTCGACCCGCGCAAACCCATTCCCGTCCCAGCGAACACCTGGCAGGCCCTGGTGGTCAACTACCAGTTGGTGGGCAAAGACCCGCCGTCCACCGACCTGGTGTTCCTGGACGAGGCGGGGAAGGTGCGCTGGGACGCGGACTTCAGCGCCGTACCGGCACCGTGAAGCGGGGATGTGACCGAACGCCGTGGCAGGTCATGAAGAAAAAGAGGAGGGGGTGGTGCACCCGCTGGGACTCGAACCAAGGACCTACGGATTAAAAGGCCGTTTGCGGAGTGTGGAATTTGATCTCGACTTCTCATATTTTGGCACCTTTGTGTGCCGGTTTTGGTGCCAGAAAATTAGAATTGCACTGTCTGATTGATAGTATCTGTTACTGTTCTGTTCGCTTGCGATACGCCGATTTTTTGCATGTTGAGAAGCAACATTCGTGTTTGAATGTGAGTTTCATAAAACATACGTTTGAGCTTCTGTAAGAATATAAAAAAGATAATCTTTATCGATAGTGCACAATTGTAGACATTTTCGCAGTCTCGGGAGTAGTCGAGTCACAACTTATCTGTCATTCTATGTCGCACCTATGGCTTTGCCCATATCGCACCATGCGCGAGCACCTTTCGCGAGTCCTTTATCAGAGCTTGTATTCTCCCCTATAACGAGCTACCATCTCGACTTATCATCCGGATTGTTGAGTTTGGTGATTTCACGTATCCGGTCAGCAGTTCGATTTCTCGTATGCAGTCGTTCCACCGGTGGCATCGTCGGTTGGCGTTGTTCTTGACGCGCCTTCTCCTCTTGAGTTGACGGGATGGCATTGGTCAGGCGTGTTGTCTATTTTGAATCCGACATTCGCTCCTCCTAAGTATGGTGACGATGGTCTTCCTGTGCAAACAAGTCACAGAATGGCCGTGAGAGATGAATCGGATACTGTTCTCGTAGCCCCGACACGAGGAGTGCACTTAGTTCCTTCACTCTCCAATGATTATACACCAATGGTCCATCATAACTCAATACCACCCGAGTAATTGTCAACTTGGGGAGGGTGGCAATGAATCCGAACAAAACCCAGACAGCACACCGATCAACTTGATCGAGCTGCGAGTGGATGATCTGAAACTCGTCCATGTCTCGCGCATTACGCACCTGAATCATCGGTTCAATATGTGATGCGCCATATCGGCGTATGTTCATATAGGTGTGCGGCGTTGTCCAGATAAGAAAACGATATGATGACATGCGCGTTAACACCGAAAGGAGTGCATGCGTATACTGATATGGGACCGAGCCATCAAAGAGATCTTTCGAAGGACTGACCAGTACGACTGGTTGATATTGGAGCGGCGTATGATCCTCTAAGAGGGGAAGTTGACGAAGGAAGTTCGCCTGTCGATCCCATTCATCCGCAGTGAATTGACTTACGGATTGCCCCCCCGTCACTTGTTGGGCTGAGCCACCGGGTGTCAAGTTCGCCATATCGAGTCGGAAGGCGATCCCCGGAAAGGTCGTGTCGGGCGTGAGATATCGATGAAACGCGGTGTGCGCGTCCGCGTTCTGCTGTTGTAACGTGCGTTTCACCGCCGCCATCGTGACGGGTGTGTTCCTGGCACGGCAGGTATTGATCGTCTCGTGCCAGACCTTGACCAGTTGTCGGCGGGGTAACGAGAGGATCGGACGAAGATGCGATTCATGTTTCGGCAAGTCTTCTTGTCCGATGCACCGATGTTTGACCGCACTTTCAAGGAACCGGTATGCCCTGCCGATCGCCACCTTCAACGCTGCCGTCGATCGTGGGAGCGTCCATCGTTTCTTGCAGTAAGTCTCAAATGTCTCACCGTAGTTCCGATACAATTCATGGGTCTTTATGGTTGCCAGTGCCTTCGCACAGGCAAATTCCTGATCGAATTGTTGTAGCTGCTCACGCTTCACGCCACGTATTGCTCACCTGATTTGACCGCCCGCGGTCCGGGGCTATCCTCCCGGTGACCGCGGGCGGTGGGGTTCGTCAGGCGAACTCGGTGTCGAGCACCTCCTTGACGAGTGCGTCATCGATCAAGTGCGGTTGCTGCCCGCAGGCATACAGGAGGCACGCGCTGCCGACGTTGTTGAGGAGGCGCGGGAGGCCGCCGGTGCCGGCGTGGAGGACGCGGAGCGCCGGTTCGGTGAAGAGCGGCCCGGTGGCGCCGGCCTGCGCGAGGTGG
>CAIYQO010000305.1 GCA_903928345.1 uncultured bacterium
GGGACATCGGATCGGCGAAGATGGCTACACAGGGACTCGGGGGCTTGTTCGGGTCGCGAAAGCCCTTGTCTCTCCTCCATGTGACCACCTGGGCAGGAAATTACCCAACGAAGGGGAAGTTCATTCAAACGGCTTCTTAGCGGGGATCACCCCGTCCAGGTCCCACAAGTCTTCCCAGGTCTGGTTATCCTTCCAGAGGAAGACCTGCCCCTTGATGAGGCGGCAGCCTTTGTCGAGGGTGGCGATGGCCTGCATTTCGGCGTCGGTGAGCGGGTCGGCGACGACGGCTTGCAGGTTTGCCCGGTAGTTGCGGCGGGTGGCGGATTGCGGGATGGGCACCTGTCCGCGCTGTGCCGCCCACTTCACACACACCGTTGCCGGGTGGATGCCGTGCGCGCGGGCGATCTCCACGATTACCGGGTCTTCGATGTCCACCGTGTCCTCCGGCGTGCGGTCGCGTTCCGGCCGCGCCGGGGAGCCGACGGGCGAGTAGCCGATGGGCACGATGCCGTGGTCGGCGCAGTACTGGAACAGTTCGGGTTGCTGGAAGTGCGGGTGCAGCTCCATTTCATTAACCGCGGGCTTGATCGTCGCGTCGCGCAGCAGCAGCTCTAGCTTGGGGATCGTCATATTCGACGTGCCGATGTGCCGCACCAGCCCCTGTGCCACCAGCGTCTCCAACTGCCGCCAGGTGCGCATGTATTCCTCATGAATATAGGGCCGCGCGTCCGGGCTGCGCGAAGTCACGTCGCACTTGGGCGGGTGGAAGTTCGGGAAGGGCCAATGGACTAGATACAGGTCCAGATAGTCGAGCCCCAGGTCGGCCAGCGATTGCCGGCACGCCGCGTCGGCGCGGCCGTGCATGTCGTTCCACACCTTGGAGGTGATCCACAATGCCTCGCGTGGAATACCGCCGGCTTGAATCGTGCGCAGCGACTCGCCGATGATCGCTTCGTTGTTGTATACCGCGGCGCAGTCGAAGTGCCGGTAGCCGACCTCCGCCGCGCCGATCACCGCCTCGGCGATCTGCACATCGGAGACGTGGTCCGACCCAAAGGTACCCAGGCCCACGACGGGCAGTCGCGCGCCGGTGGGCAGCGCACGGAACGGGACAGTGGCCGGATCGATGCCGTCGGCGGCAGAGGTGAAGATGCGTGTCATGGACATGTGATGCTCCCGAAACGAGTGTCGGTGGTGTATTTCGCGGCGCACGCGGTCGATTCCTGTCACCCGTGGGAAAAATCGCCAACCCTCCGCTCTCCCAGCCGCGAATCTGCTACAATACACCGGTAAATAACAGGCCAACGGAGGGTGAGCGATGACACGCGCCGGGTTGGGGATCTGCGTACTGATCGGGTTGCTGGGACTCCTCCCGGCGCGGGCGGCGGATGTCTATTTCCGCCTCGTCGACGCGCGGCGCACGCTGCCGTTGGAGTTCTGGCAGAAGGATGAGCCGCTGCCCGACGGCACCCTGTACCACCGCATGCCCACCGGCGTCTTCATCGACACCGCCGCGCCGAACTTCGCCTCGTACGGCGGTGACAAGGGCGGACCGGACGCCGGCGATACCGATTTCGAGCGCGAGATGGTGCCCGAGCCGCCGATCGACAGCGACCGCAAAGAGGACGTGCAGGGCAACATCGGCGTGAAGGCGCTGGTGAAGGTGGAGGTAAAGGACGGCGCCCACGTCTTTCAACCCGGCAACCTGCACTTCACCGCCACCGACGCGGACGGCGTGACCTCCGGCGACCCCGCGCTGGTGCGCAAAACGCGCCTGTGCTTCTATGTGCGCTGCTACCCGCTGGACATCAACCTGCTGCGCGCCACCGACGGCCCCGGCAAGGTGGACGTGACGGTGACCAGCGGTGCGCAAACCGTATACGAGGAATCCCTGGACACCCGCCGCCCTGCCGTGCTGCGCCTTTATTTGCCCCCCTGCGCGGGGTACGTGGTCAAAATGGGCGACTTCGGCGACTTCACCGTGGCGGTGACCGCCGACGGCGCCAAGGTGGTCACCGCGTCGGAAGGGCTGCACGCCTTCGCGCACGACTTCACCGTCGCGCTGCGCCGCGGCGATCCGCCCACGGCCACGCGTCCCGTCATGGCCGGCGCCGCGGGCGAGCTGTACGCCTTCACCGACCGCAACCGGGAGGTTTACGCCGAGGGCGAGCGCGTGGCGATCTCCGTGCGTGCCTGGGGCGCGGCGGCGCAGGCGGGCACGGCGACGCTGACCCTCACCGGCCTGCCGCCCACGCCCGTCACGCTGAAACCCGCGGGAGACAGCGCCGCCGCCGAGGTGGAGCTGGACACCGCCCCGCTGCGCCCGGGCCGCTACACGCTGACGCTCAAGGCCGGGGAGACGACCTCCAACGCGCTGCCCCTCACTATCGCGCCCCTGCTCGGTATCACGAACATGAAGATCTTCTCCCACCTGAAATGGGGGGAGATCAGCATGGCGCCGGAAAAGATGGACACGCTGGCCGACCTGGGCTTCACCTGGCTGAGCAATAGCCTGGACGGTTGGCAGGGCGGCAACGCCATGGAGCCGGGGCATACCGTCTTCGACGCCTGGAACGGCGTACCGCGCGACCCCGCGCGCATGCAGGCGCTGCCCGCCGGGGCGCACCTGCCCCCCGAACTGGCGGAGGCGCGCACCCCGTATGCCGCCGGCATGGAGGAGATGCTCGCCCGCAGCGTGCAATATCTCTCCGTGGACCTGGGCCTCATTCACTACTTCAACGTGGGTGACGACTGGCGCGACCAGGCGGACGACCGCTACCAGACGCTGCGCCACGTCACCATGGAGTTGCGGCGCTTCCCCAACTTCGCCGGCTTCACCTACTGCACCGGCGACGGCCCCACCCCCGCCACCATGGGCTCGGTCTTCGGCTCCGCGGGCGTGGCCAGCTTCGACGTGCTGCACGCGGACCGGTTGAAGAAGCTGCACGATGTCTTTTCGCTGAAATACGGCAACCTGGGCGTGGATGTCAACTCGGCGGAAAAGGGCAACCAGATGACGGAGAAGGACATCGCCGACCGGGAGAAGCACGGGCTGGCGTGGGGCTTTCACGTCGGCGAGGATATCAAGCTGCCCGTCACCGGCGACGACGAGAAGGCGGTGCTGTGGGGGCAGTGGATCAACGACCTCTACCCGGACAGCTTCCGCACCGTGCGCGCCGGCCTGGAGCAGACGGTGCGCCACCCGCTGCTCACCTGCGGCGGCAGTTGGGGGCTGGGCGCGGGCGGCGGCATGTATCCCGGCACCTTCTACCGCGCGCTGGACTTCTCCCTCAACGACGAGCACGGCGACTACGGCAACTGCAACTTCAACGAGATCACCAACAGCGACATCCTCTCCATGGGCATGGAAGACGCCGGCGCCCGCCCGTGGATCGGCCTCGACCTGATCAAGGACCGCACCAAGGAGGTGGGCTTCAAGAACCTGCTGCACGCGTTCTCGCGCACCCCCTCCGGCGTGGGCGTGCTGGACATCTCGCAAGGCGACTGGGTGTGCGGATGGGCGAACGATAAAAAGCAGAGCGAGGACCTGGCGGGCTTCACCGACCTGGCGGCGCGCTTCGGCGATCTCTTCTCCACCCTCGACCGCGTGGACGACATCGGCGTGGTCTCCTCCTTCCGCCAGGAGATCCTCGGCGGCCAGCCCTACCGCGCGCTCTACGCGGCGCACTACCTGACGCAGAAGGCTGGGTATCAGGCGAACATCATCACCGACGCGTACTGCGCCAAGCACGCGGACGAGTTGGCCAAGCGCTTCCGCGCCCTCTTCCTCTTCGCCATGACCAAGCCGCTGTCGCCGGGCATGAAGGACGCGCTGGCCACCTTCCGCCAGGCGGGCGGGCACATCATCATCGACGCGGCCACCACGGTGCCCATCCCCGACGCCATCAAGCTGCCCTTCGCCGTCCCGAGCAGCCACGGGCCCAGCAACTCCAACGACCACCTGGAATTCGAGGAGTTCTTCCTGCCCCTCACCGCGCAGTTCCGCGCCGCGGTGGCCCCCGTCGTGCCGCCGCTCTTCGCCTTCACCTCGCACCGCAAAACGCTGCACTCCGATATCAACTGGAACGCCTTCCGCGCGCGCAACGGCGACCTGGAGTACTGGATCGTCGTCAACGACGGCAAGCCGAAGATGGACGACGGCACGGCGGCGCAGTTCCGCTATGAAGGCGACGTGGCCGACGTACGCAGCACGCTCCCCGGTGTGCTCTACGACGCGCTGCGCCGCGCGCCGACGACGGCCACCCCCGCGGACGGCGGCGTGCAGTTCACCTGCGACGCCATGCACTACCCCGGCACGATCTACCTGGTCGCGCCGCGCGAGGTGGACGCGCTCTCCGTCTCCGCCTCCCCCATCGTGGCGCAGGGGCAGGCCGCCGTGCTGCGCGCCGCCGCGCTGGACGCCGACGGGAAGGCCTTCACCGGGATACTGCCGGTAGAGTTCACCGTCACCGACCCGGACGGCGCCGTGCGCTACCACCTCTTCCGCACTACCAACCGCGAGTTGACGTTGAAGATCGCCGTCAACGATCCCGCCGGCGCGTGGACGTGGCGCGCGGTGGAACAGGCGACGGGGCTGACCGCCCACGGCGGCTTCACGGTGACCGCCGCCGACGCGAAGCCGCGTGTCACCGCGCTGGACGACGTGGTATGCGACGCTGATGCGGTCTACGGCTTCCTCAAGCGCCCGGTGACCATCGCCCTCAACCACACGGAGACGGCCCTGCTGCCGCAGGCGCAGGCCTTGGCCGACGGCTTGAAGGCGCACGGGGTGAAGGCCGACGTGCGCGTGCTCTGGCCGTCCGAATGGCGCCAGTATCCCATGCAGTGGTTCTACCGCACCACGGAAGACCAGGAGCTGCACGACGGTTTGCTCGCCGGGGACATCGTCGGCAACCGCGTCGGCGGCAAGAACCAGTTCGGCAACCACAAGTCTGACAACTTCGGCAACTTCGCCTACTACAAGCACTACACCGGCACCGCGCCCTACGTCTACTACCGCGACGTGATCCTGCTCGGACGCGACGACGTGGCGCCGGGGCCGCTGTTCGGGACGGTGCTGCGCGGGCGTATGTTGCTGCGCAACCCGTCGCCCTCCTTCCCGGCGCGTGATCAAGGGCTGGTCGCCTACGCCTGGGGACCCTTCGAGGCACGCTACGACGCGGTGGTGTGCTACGGCGCGGGCAAGGCGGGGCTGGACCGCGCCATCGCCTCGCTGCTGAAGCTGGCGGAACGCAAGGACGCCCCGGCGCGCGCCTTTGTGCCCGCGCTGCCGCGCACCACGCCGGAGAACGGCGACGCCTACCGCGAGATGCAGATCACTCCCGCCCCCGCTGTTCTTGCCGCGGTGACGAGTCGCGCGCGCGAGGTGGTGTCGCTGCTGCCGCCGGTCTACGGCGCCATTGTCGCGGAGACGCGCGTCGACGGTGACCGCCTCTTCGTGCTGCGCCACGATCTGCCCGACCCCACCCATCCCGCCGCGACGCGCTGCGTGGTGGCGAAGACCGCCGATTGGGGCGCCACCGCCTACACGCTGCCCGCCGGGTTGGCCCCCGCCGACACCGCCGCGATGGCGTGGAGCGTGGATACCGGCGGCAAACGCTGGCCGGCGCCGAACGGGCACGCCCTCGGCGACGACTACCTGGCCCCCGCGGGCTTCGGCGTCGGACGCTACCGGCAGAACGGCGCGCCGGTGTGGTTTTACGATCCCTATCCTGTCTTCAACACGTATGAGGAAGCCAAGTATCCGCGCCGCGTGCGCAAGGTGGCCCTCTCGCCGGACGGTTCACTGGCGCTGGCGACCCTCTACAGCAAAACGCCGAACCAGGAGATGAAGCCGTGGCGCCACAACCGCTGCGACGTGGTGCTGCTGGACACCGCCACCGGTAAAGCGCTGGCTACCCTGCAGCGTTACGACGGCGACGAGATGCGCATCGCAAAGGATAACAGCCGGCTGGCGGTGCTCGATATCTTCTATGATGGCCCCGGCGAACACATCCACCGCGCCATTCAGAACCCGCACGACAGCCCCGGGTTGGCGGTTTTTACGCGCGAGGGCACCGAGCAGCACTTCTGCCCGCTGCCGCGTGAAGTGGAGACGCTCACCACCGACCCCAACCTCACGCTGGCGGTGGTGAGCTTCACCGATGCCCATCGCCGCGTGACGGTGTGCGACCTGACCACGGGCGCGCAGGCGGACTTCCACTACCCGCGCGTGGACGTGGGCACGGCGGCGGCCCCCGACGGCAGCTTCGCGGTAGTCACCTTCAGCGACGGCGCCGTGCAGCGCCTCGACCGCGCCGGGCACCCGGTGTGGAGGACCGTCCTCCCGGTGGCCGGCAAACCCGCCGTGCTCGCCGACAACCGCATCGCCGTCGCCGCGCCGGACGGCTCGCTGACCCTACTCGACCCCGACGGCAAGGTGCTGGCGACGCACACGCTCACCGGCACGGACGCCCCCTGGCACGCCGCCGTGGACCCGCTGCCCGCCGCGCTGGAGCCCCCCGCCCCCACCACGTGGTGGGACGCGCCGCCGACCGGGATCACGGTCACCGCGCTGCGCGACCCGGCCTTCACGCTGCCCGCCGAGGGGAAGACGCTCACCGCCACGCTGGCGCTGCCCGCGCTGGGGAAGACCAAAACCGCCCTCGCCGTCTTCACCTACCAATTGGTAGACGCGAAGGACACCCTCACGGTCACCCTCGACGGCGCGGGCATCACGGCGAGCTACCCCCTGCCCGCCCACCTCACCCCGTGGCCGCTGGCGGTACCGCTGCGCGCGCCCGACGGCGGCGCGGTGACACTCACGCTGACCTGTGCGAGCGGGGTGAAGGTGCAAAATCCGCGCCTGCTCGTCGCCGACGAAACCGCCTGGCACAACGCCGCCGCCACGCGCGAGGATATGCCATCGAAAAACGCGCCCCTGCCCCGCCTGATGGTACCCAACGTCTTCGGCCTGATGGGCGACCCACGGGAGGAGCAGATGTCCTCGGGGCTCAAGAACGCGAACGTCTACAAGTGCTTCGACGGCGATGTCTACGCCGGCATGAATCTCTACCCCAGCAAATACCCGCAGAACGCCCCGTGGGACGGCGGTGCGGAGCCCGACCTGCGTTCGGCGCGCATCGTGATGGAGTTCACCAACGACCCGCACACCATCCTCGGCCTGGGCATCTGGAACGCCCCCGGCGCCCCGCCCATCGAGGGCTGGGCGCTGGAATGCTGCGACAAATACACCGAGGACAAGCTGATGACGAAGGAGCTGATCGCGAATTGGCGCCTCGTCGCCTCCGGGCGCAACAACACGGATATCTACAGCCTGCAGAGCTTCAAGCCGACAAAAGCCCGCGTGTGGCGCCTCACCATCACCCGTACCCCGTCACCGATGCAGAGCCTGGCCGAGGTGGAACTCTTCGAAGACACCCGCGACAGCCTGGGTGACGACAACGACCCCGGCGCGGGGGATCTGGACCTGAAATAACCCGCCAGCGTGGGATCAGCAGCACTGTGTGGAAGGACGACGGCAGTCCCGCGCCCGGGAGGAAATGAGAGTGCCCGTGTTCGGTTCTCAACATCAGTGATGTCGAAAATCGGACACGGGCACTGCATCGTTACCGGGCGCGGGGCTGCCGCCATCCTTCCAAACGGTGCTGCAACCCAACCGTGTGGTTACCCCGTCACTTCTTCCCCGTAATCGCCGCAATCGCCAGCGTGGCCTGCTTCTTGGCGTACATGTCGGGGTCGTTCTTCTCCATCTCCTGCAGCGCGGGCAGCGCGGCGGGGTCCTTCAACAGCGCCAACGCAATCGCCGCCTGCTGGCGGGTGCGCAGACCGGTGTCTTTCAACAACGGGAGCAGAATCGGCGTTGCTGCCTTGTCACCGTTAAGGCCGAGGCAGTAGATGTAGGTGAGACGCAGCGGCCTATTGTCGGTGTGCAGGAAGAACTCCGTGCCGGTCGGCAGAGACAGCTTCTGCCGCTCCGCCTGCGCCCGCAGCACATAGGCGATGCACTCGGGCGGATAGACCGGCCCCTTGGTCTCCGCCAGGTAGAGTGACAGCATCTTCACCAGTGGCTCATTCGGCACGGATAGGTCGGGACGCAGGGCGAGTGCTTTCGCCGCCGCGAACTGCATCTCGGGCTCTTTCGCCTTCAAGGCATTGGCGACGACCTTCGCGGCATCTTTCACGTCAATCTTAGCCATCACGCTATCGGCAGGGGTTGTGAGGTTCGGTATCTTCGATGGCGGACCCAACTTCACGGTCTTGTCATCCAGCAGCAGCAGCCCCATGTCCTTCGGCGACTGGAAGTGGCGGCCCAGGGAGAGCAACTGGCGGGCGCCTTTCACGCAGGGGTGGTGGCAGTCGATGCCGGGGGCGTCGACGTCGTTGATCTGGCAGTCGAAGCCGATGCTCGCCAGGCCGGGGTGGGCTTTCCAGTTCGGGAAGAGCGCGGTAGGGATGCGCAGCTCGATGTCGTAGCCGTGCAGCGTGAGGCGCGAGACGGCCTGCACGCCGGGGTTGTCCTTCTCCTGCCAGATCAGCGTTTTCGGAAAGGCGGGGTTGATGCGGCCCGGCAGGAAGACGAGCTGGCGGTAGTCCGCCGTCTTCGTTTCCGAGAAGCGCACGTCGTCCGGCCCGGCGCTGATGAAGACTTCGAAATCGTCGCCGTTAAAGGGGGCGTCGGCGGTGGACACGTTGACCAGCGCCTGGTCGCGCACCTGGGCGTAAAGGTACAGGTACGCCGAGTCGTGCGCCAGGTAGGTGGTGAAGGAGGAGTCGTCCGGGCCGCTCCACTCGCCGAACTCCTTCTCCGCCGGCAGCCACAGCTTGTCGGTGTCGGAGACGGCCTTGGTCGGCGCGGCAATGCGCGCCCAGTCGGCAAAGGAGGCGTCCACGGTGATGGCCCCGTCGGGCACGCGCATCGCCGTGGCGGTGGCACGATCCGCCCACGCCGCGGCGCAGGCGAGGAGGAACAACAGGGAAAGCAGTATGTAGCGCATGGCCCCATTATAGGCGCGCGCGCGTCAATTGCCAAGGTGTCCGAGCACCCGCAGCGCCCGCGCATATAGCGTCGGCGGGGTGAGGGTGAGGCGCCATTGCGGGTAGGGTACGCCGCCAACGAGGTGACGGTAGGCACCGGCGGCGGGGCTGAGGTGCAGCAGGCGGGCGCCGCGCGGACGCAACCAGTCGACCAGAGCGGCGAGCAGGCAGGCGCCCATGCGGTAGCGCGGCTCGAAGCTGCCGCGCACCAGGTTGCGGCAATAGGCCACCGGCTGCCCCGGCACGTGCAGCACCGTGGCCACCGCCGCCGTGCGCCCGTCCACACGCAGCTCCACCACCGTGCCATGCCCCTGCCGAATCGCCAACCCCATCAGCGCCTGATAGCAGGATACCGCGCGGGGATCGTGCGCCACGGTGCGGGTCGCGCGCCGCCGCAGCAACCCCAGCAGCACGGCGAGTGACGCGGCGCCATCGGTCGGCGTCACGGCGAAGGTCACCTCCGTGTCGAGAAAGTCGTGCTGCAATACCGCCTGCACCTGTTCCAACCGCATCCGCACGCGCGGCGGCTGGGCATCGAGAATGGGCACGTAGAGGGTGGGATTCACCTGCTCCGCGCGCACCTGCACACCGCTCAAGGCACCCGCCGCCTGCATGATGCGGATACGCAGCGGGTCGCGGCAGAGCCCCAGCGTCACCGGGCCGTGCACGCCGTCGCGCAACCAGGCCAGCAACGCCAGCCACGCCTGCCCCTCCTTGCCCGCGTGCAGGGCCAGGGGCGGCGCATCCTCGGCGAAGCGGTCGAGGATGTGGTCGCCCCCGAAGCGCGCACGCAACGGCAGCACGCCGATGGGTGTGTCCCCCTGTTGCAGCACCACCACGCGCCAGTGTTCCCGCGGCCAATGGCCGCGCACGATCTCCCACCACGCCGGGGTGTCCATGGGCAGCAACGGCAGTTGCCGCGCGTTCACCGCCGCCCACGCCGCCCCGGTGGCGGCGTCGAGGGTAGTGCCCCAGGGCACACTGACGACGGTAGGTGCCTCCGCGGTGCGTTCCACGTCATGCCGCTTTTTGCTGCGGCCCGGATTCGCCGCCCATATCGAGGCGCGCCGGGGTGCCGCCGGCCTCCTTGATCTCCTTGCGCCCCGCCGACACCTTCATCGCCTGCGTGCCGTCCAGCGTGAGCAGCAACTGGTGAAACTCCGCCAGGTGCTCCTTCTCCTCGTCCACGATGTGCTGAATCACCGCCTTGGCCACGGGGTTATCGGTGGAGGCCACGTGGCGCGAGTACAGGTTGATGGCATCGAGTTCCGCCGCCATGTCGAGGCGCAACGCCTGCGCCAGCTCGAAGTCGGAGATCTTTTTTTGCTCCATGCCGACAAAGGGATTGGAAAAATCCATTGCCGCACTCCTTCCCTGCCAGAATCACCCCCATTGTCGCAGACGTGGCGACCGGATACCTTTGCATCCCGCGCCAATCCCGCGCCCTTGTCGCTTCTTCGGATTGCTCCAAAGGTTGGGGATACAACGCTTGCCTATCACCGGCCACTGACTCCAATACGCGTCAAACCATCATTACCGCTCGCCTATTCGACCTGACGATGAATCGTCGGGGCAAAAAACAGGCAAGCCTTTACTCTACATTGACGCGCAAAGGGCCGAAGTGCGGGTACGCCGACACGCTTGACGTACCCGCCCCGCTTTGGTACGATGCCAGCGGTCGGTTGCGCCTGCGACCGCCATCCCCATTACTGCTCCCGAAAGGATACCGGACATGCGGACTCGTGCCCTGGATACCAATGATGTATTGCGCGCCACCGTATTGAAAGCCGAGGTGCTGGAGATCGGTCCCGCCTCCGTGCTGCTGAAGACCGAAGCGGTGGTCGCGACCAAGCGCGCGCTCTCCTCGGCGGATTCCGAGATGCTCAACCAGCAGCATCTGTCCGTCGTCGGTGAAACGGTGGAGGGTCGCCTGCGGATCGACATACTCGGCGACACCGTGCTGCGCTTCCGCTATGCCGAAGGCACCGCGGTGCCGGAGAACATCACCCCAATGGTCGTCGGCGCCCCCGCCTCCCCGCAAAAGGTGGAAATTGTGCGCGGCGAAGCCGGGATGAGCATCCTGATGGACCAGGCGCCGTGGCTGAAAGCGGGCGGCGAGGCGGGTGAGGCGGCGACCGTGCTCATCACCACCGCGGCGCTGCGCGTGGCGGTGAACCTGCACCCCTACCGGGTCGAAATTCGCGACCTCAAGGGCGGCAAGGTGTGCGGCATCGGCGGGCCGGAGAAGGACAACTTCTGCAACTGGGATTCCTACAACACCGGCATCTGCCGCGCGCGCGAAGACGGCGGCCCGCTGGCGGTGGAGAACTTCGACCTGGCGCACGACGAGTGCATTTACGGCCTGGGCGAGAAGTTCATCAAGCTCAACAAGGTGGGGCAGACGATCGACCTGGACATGGTGGATGCACTGGGCGTCACCACCCCGCGGTCGTATAAGAACATCCCCTTCTACGTGAGTAACCGCGGCTACGGCGTCTATTTCAACCACTCCTGCCTGATGAGCTACTGGGTGGGCAGCCGCAGCATCGCCGACGTGCAGGTGGCGGCGGAAGACAATTTCCTCGACTACTACGTCATCACCGGCACCATCAAGCAGGTGCTGGCGACGTACACCGATATCACCGGGCACGGCGCGCTGCCGCCCAAGTGGAGCTTCGGCTACTGGCAGAGCAAGATCAGCTATAAATCCGCCGAAGAGACACTGGAGATCGCCCGCCGCATGCGCGCGGAGCATATCCCCTGCGACGTGATCCACCTGGACACCGACTGGTTCAAGGCGGACTGGTACTGCGACCTGCAGTTCGACCCGCTGGACTTCCCCGACGTGGACGGCTACCTGCAGGAGATGGAGCGGCTGGGCATCAAAATCTCCCTCTGGCAACTGCCGTACATCCCGGAAGGCTCGCAGCTCTTCGACGACCTGAAGGCGGTGGGCGGCTTCGTGAAGAACGCCGAAGGCGGCATCTACAACTGCGGCATCTGCTTCACCCCCGGCTTCAAGGGGATCGTCGGCGTGGTGGACTACTCCAATCCCGAAGGCGTACGCGTGCACCAGGAAGCCTTCCGCAAGCTCTTCCGCAAGGGCGGCGTGAAGGTCATCAAGACCGACTTCGGCGAAGCGGCCCCGCTGGATGGCGTGTATTTCGACGGCACCCCCGGGCATCAGATGCACAACCGCTACCCGCTCCTGTACAACAAGGCGCTCTTCGACGTGACGAAGGAAGAGACGGGCGACGGCCTGGTGTGGGCGCGTTCGGCGTGGGCGGGCAACCAACGCTACCCGCTGCACTGGGGCGGCGACAACAGCCCGAACTACTTCAACATGGTGCCGCAGATGGAAGGCGGCCTCTCCTTCGGCCTCTCCGGCTTCCAGTTCTGGAGCCACGACATCGGCGGCTTCTGCGGCAACATCGACGAGCAGCTCCTCATGCGCTGGATGCAACTCGGCATGTTCATCTCGCACTGCCGCATCCACGGCTTCGGCGACCGCGAGATATATAAGTTCTCGCCGGAAGTCAAGCGCATCTGCACGAACTACATCCGCCTGCGCTACCGGCTGATGCCCTACATCTACGGCATGGCGGCGCGCTGCGTGGAAACCTCGCTGCCCATGGCGCGCGCGCTGGTGGTGGAATACCAGGACGACCCGACCACGTGGAACCTCGGCGACGAGCATCTCTTCGGCGATTACCTCCTCGTGGCGCCGATCTACACCGAGGGCGACTCCCGCCGCGTTTACCTGCCCGCGGGCACGTGGACGGACTGGTGGACGAAGACGCGCATTGACGGCGGCCAGTGGATCACCGCCTACGCCGACATCGAAACGCTGCCGCTCTACGTCCGCGAAGGCGGCATCGTGCCCATGGGGCCGTCGATGGATTACGTGGACGCGATGGAGGTCGACACCATCGACCTCCGCGTCGCCCCCTTCACCGGCGACGGCCGCAGCGAGTTCACCGTGCCCGTCAACGATGAATGGGTGCCCGTCACCTACGTGGCCAAGGGCGGCCAGCACGTGGTGACCATCGGCAAAACCGCGGTGAAGTTCATCGTGGAAACCCTCGGCGACAAGGAAATGGTAGTCGAGTACCTGTAACAGTTGTGTATCCTTGGGAGGGCGAGCGTACCCGCGAGCCGCGAGCGAGGAAACCGTGCATGAACGAGAAGACGGCCTGGACGTGAGAACGGTTCACACGTACAGGCCGTCTTTCATTTTCAACCCAGGATGCCACGCTCGCGGCTCGCGGGTACGCTCGCCCTCCCAAAGCTGACCCTTTGATATGCGTAATGCACCGGCTACACCGCGGCAGGAAGTCACAAGGTCGCGCTGGAGCCGACCAGCAGCGTCTCCGCATCGATTTGCACGAGTACCGTTTTGGCGAGAATCGCCGGATCCCGGTATAACTGCGCCGGGTAGCACTGGCCTGTCTGAACACGGTAAAACGCTTCGGTGGGATAGAAGACAACGTAAAATTGACGATTCTGTTCCGGGCACTGGATGAGTCCCACGTTTTCCATACCGACATGCGTGTATGTTCGATCCGCAATTCCGGTCACTTGTACGTTACACGATATTGGCGATGTCTCGGCGTATAAGCGTCGCACGGCATCGATCTGCTTCAGTTGGTAGTTGCGGGCGAACCAGACAGCGATGAGAATGCCGATACCGAAGAGCGCAACACCTATCGCCTGCATGAAATTGATCGTGGGGTCCCCATCCGGAACGAAACGCGTTGCATTGGCATGGATAAACTGGCTTATCGCCATAACCAATACCAGCATGCCGATCGTTGCGAAGATCACGGTAATGCCGTTGCTCTTCCGGTGCAGGATCACACAGGCTTGCTCGACATGCTCCCGTCCCGCTTCCCGTCCATCCGGTGACGCTGTCGCATCGAGCGCAACCGGACTACGCGTGACCACCGGCCGCTCTGGTCGACGCCAGATCCATACATCGAATAAGCCCAGTGCGCCGAAATACGCGCTACTGGCCACTAATGGAAAAAGCATGCTGGTAAGAAATCGGCTATGCAACTGAAACACATCTGCCAGTTGATCCATATGGACCGCATTTAGAAAGACAACGCTGAAAACGCAGCTACCCAGGAATGACAGCATACAGAAAAGATACGCGTACCACCCGTTTTCTACGTTGTCTGACGGAGGTGTAACCCAGGAAATCGTCAGCACCGGCAGTGCACGGAGCAGTGTCAGCAGCAGCACGGTGGCGCTCATCACCGGGAGCGGCATACCCCAGGTCGCGAGCAGCGCAATACCGGCATACACGATCCCCATCAATATACGGAAACCTGCCGGATTGCCCTGGGTGCGTCGCGTGACCATATCCGCGAAGAAGCGCAGGAAGATCAGCGGCAGTTCGAGCAGCAGCGCCAGTGCCAGCATGTTGCCGACCCAGGAGCGGCCGGGGAAGTCATATTTCAGGCAGCAATAACCGAGGAGAGCGAGCGGCAACACAATCAACGCGCGATACGGCAAGGGTGCCTTCCGCGCCGGTTGATACGTCCCTGTCTGTACATCCTGTTCTGTCATAGCGGTAACCAATCCATTGTATCACGCGCCGTAGCCACCCGCAACAACAAAAACCGGCGCCCACACATCGCGTGTAGACGCCGGCCCCATTCTTGCATCCAGCCAAACCACTTGAATCGTGAATCCTGAATCCTGAATCTATTTCAGGAACAGCTCGATCACCGGCACCACCGCGTCGGGCTTCTGCACGGGTAGTTCGAGCACCAGGGTGTCCGCATTCTGCGTCTCGTGCGTGGCCTGCCAGGCGGGCAGCTCGACCATCTTCACTTCGGAGGCGTCGTTGAGGAGCTGGGCGTATTCCACCTTGCCGGCCAGGCCGTCAAGGTGCAGGTGCACGAAGGGCCAGGCGAAGACGTGCACGTAGAGGCGCTTCTTCTCGGCGTTGTAGGTGAGGCGACAGTCCTGCGGGGTGGGATAATCCGCCGGCGCGGCGGTGCAGCCGTAGATGCTGCGGTTGTGGCGGCGCATCCACGCGCCCATGGCGTGCAGGCGGTCGAGGGCGCGCACGTCAAATTCGCCGCGACCCGTCGGGCCCACGTTGAGCAGCAGGTTGCCGCCCTTGCTCACCGTGTCGATGAGCATCTGAATCAACTGCTCGTGGCTCTTCCAGCTCGACTCGTCGCGGTGGTAGCCCCACGAGCCGCTGAAGGTCTGGCAGGCTTCCCAGACCACCGGTTTACCGTCCACCTGCACCCACCCGCGCGGCTGGAACTGCTCGGGGGTCTTGATGTCCCACCCGTACGGGATATCGAGCCGGTCGTCCAGGATGATGTGCGGCTGCAACTCGCGCACGATACGCAGCAGCTCGTCGCTCTGCCAGTCGTCGTGCCCCTTGTGCGGCGGGTAGCTGAAGTCGAACCACATCACGTCAATCTTACCGTACTGGGTCAGCAACTCGCGCACCTGGGCGTGCAGGTAGGCGGCGTAGCGCGCCTGGTCGCGCCCCGCGTTCAGTTCATCCTTGTTCGTCGTGTTGCGCAGCGGGCCGATCGACGGGTCGACCACGAAGTCGGGGTGGTGCCAGTCGATGAGGGAGTGGTACAACCCGGTGCGCAGGTTGTGCGCGCGGAAGGCATCGACCATTGGGCGCAGCAGGTCGCGCCCGGCCGGCGTATTCGGCGCCTTGTAGTCGGTCAGCGCCGTGTCCCACAGGCAGAAGCCTTCGTGGTGCTTGGTGGTAATCACGAAGTACTTCATCCCCGCCCCCTCCGCCGCCGCGGCCCACACATCGGGGTCGTACAGGTCGGGGTCGAAGTGCTTGAAGTACTTCTGATACACGTCGTCGGGGATCTCTTCGTTGTGCTTCAGCCACTCGTGCCGCGCCCCCAGCGCATACAGCCCCCAGTGGATGAACATGCCGAACCGGTCATGCGTGAACCACGACGTATCGCCCTTCATCGCGCGGGCGTCTTCGAGAGAGAGGGTCATCGGAGGGTCCTTTCGAAAAGAATCTAACCGCAAAGACACAAAGAACACAAAGGTATCGCGAAGAGAGTATAAAAGAGTCCTTTGCGTCCCCTTTGCGACCTTTGCATCTTTGCGGTTCGTAACCTATGCGTTCACCGACAGCCCCTTGAACGTCGGCAGGTAGTCAGCGTTCTTCAGCAGCATGGCGTCGACCATCTCCTTGATCTCCTGCAGGGAGAGGACGGCGGCGGTGAGGGGGTCGTAGGCGACGGCGTGGAAGACCAGGCGCGGGTCGCCGGTGATGGCGGCTTCCACGGCCATCTCTTCCACCGCGATGCTCTGGTTGTTCAGCGCGGCGAGCTGCGGGGGCAGGTTGCCGACGTACATCGGGTTGAAGCCGCGGCGGTTGGCCAGCACCGGCACCTCGACGCACGCGCCGGTGGGCAGGTTGGGAATCAGGCCCGTGTTGGGCACGTTGCCGTTGAACTCGAAGGGGTCGCCGCCGAGATACGCGTTGATGATCGACGCGGCGTATTCATGCCCGCGCTCGAGCTGCACCGCGTCCGGGTCGTCCAGCCACTTGGTGATCTCTTCCTGCCAGTTCTTCTCCGCCGCCAGATACCACTCCAGCACCTGCGCATAGACGCCGGGGTTCCAGCCGGTGCCGTGGGTGCAATACTTCTCGATGAGGTCGGGCCGCTTGCGGAACCACGGGTTGTACTCGGAGTTGTGCCCGCTGCTCTCGGTGACGTAGTAGTCGAGATGCTTGAACATCTCGTTGCGCACGACCTCTTCCTCGTAAATCTCCGGCTTCTCCACCGCGGCGCGGATGAGGGGATAGGCATCCTCGCCTTTCCACAGGAATTTGACGTACCACGCCTGGTGGTTGATGCCCGCGCTGACGAAATCGACTTCCTCCATCGGCGCGCCGATCCATTTGGCGAGCATCTCGGCGGTGCCCTGCACGCTGTGGCAGAGGCCGCTCACCTGCACCGACGTTTCACGCTGCATGGCGCGGCAGAGCATCGCCATCGGGTTGGTGTAGTTGAGCAGGATCGCCTTGGGGCAGTAGCGCTCGATGTCCCGGCAGATGTCGAGCATCACCGGGATGGTGCGCAGCGCGCGGAAGATGCCGGAGACGCTGCGGGTGTCGCCTACGTTGGTGTCGACGCCGAAGGATTTCGGAATTTCGATGTCATGGCGCCATACCTGCACGCTGCCGTTGAGGATAGTGCACAGCACGGCGTCGGCGCCCTCCAGCGCTTCCGCGCGGTTGAGGGTGGCGGTCACGGTGGCGGGGTAGTCCCCCGCGGCCACGATTTTGCGCACCGCGCGCTCGCTGAAGGCCAACCGTTCGGGGTTGATGTCCATCAGGCAGATGTGTGCGTCGGTGGTGGTGGGAAAGGTCAGCACGTCGCGCACCAGATTGCGCGTGAAGCCAAAGCTGCCCGCGCCGATAAAGGTAATCTTCGCCATGTGGGAGTCGTCCTTTGCAGAGGATCGGCCGCGTGCGGCCAGTGGAGTTCTTCGCCGGGAAGCAGGGGCTTCCTGCCGCGCCGGGGGAAGAATATGCTCACCGCGTAACCGGTAAATCCTTCGCGACGCCGACGTGCGGAATGCCAATCTCCACGAACGGTTCGCCCTCCACCCGGTAACCGAGCTTGCGGTAGAAGGCCAGCGCCGTCATGCGCGCGTGGGCGGTGAGGGTCGCGTAACCGTGCGCGGCGGCAAATTCCTCGGCAAAGCGCACCAACGCCGTGCCCACGCCGCACCCCTGTTCTTCCGGCGCCACCGCCACCTGGCGCATCTGCAGCACGCCGCCTTCTCGCGGGCGCAGGATGAGCGTGCCGACCAGCACGTCGCCGCGGAAGGCGCCGAGGTGGAAGGACTCCTCCTCGGCATCGAAATCGTGCGCCCCCCACCCCAACCCCAGCGGCGCCCGCAGCACGGCGAAGCGCAACGCTACCGCCGCGCGGTAGTCGCCGGAGCCGAAGGGGTATTCGCGGCAAAGCAGCTTAATGTCTGGCATAAACGAACGCGAAAAGTGGGGACAGGCACGCATTTTCAGGAAGGCTGATCCGAGGTTTGGTGACGGATGCCGGAAAATGCGCGCCAGTCCCCATTTTTCGCAACCTTTCCTGTTATCGCAGCACCGCCCAGCCCCAGCGTTTCGGGTGGATCTTCGCTTCCGTGGGGATGTCGTTGACGATACTCACTTCGGGGCTGTCGTCGGCCCACAGGGTTTTGGCGAGGGTCATGGCGCCGCCTTTGTCGGAGAAGAGGGCGCCGAAATCCACGCGCAGGCGCTGGCCGACCTCCAGCCCGGTGAAGCCGAGAGCCTGGGCGTCGAACGCCGCTTCCAGCGTGTAGCCGGTGTCGGTGCGCTGCCAGGCGATTTGCGCGGGCAGTTGGCCGACGTAGTCGTACGTGACGGTGCTCACCGGACTCGTGAACGTGCCGGGGGATTTGTCGGCGCGGGCGGATTTCGGCTCGTAGAGCATCGCCACCGCGCGCTCGGTGCCGTTGGCGTCCTTCACCACGCTGAGGAGGATGCGCTTGTCCCCTGTCACCGGCTTCTCGTCGGGGCGCGCCACGTCGGCGGCGGCGGAGGAGATGTCGAACTCCAGCGCGTCGCCGCTTTTGAAGAGCAGATTCAGGTTGCCGCCGCGATTGCGCAGCGGAGAGTCGTCGGTCATATCGAAGGCCACCGAAAGGCCGGTGCTCGTCCACGCGAGCGCGGCGCGTCCCTTCCGATGGTCGTCCACCGCGAAGGGCGCCCAGTTGGCGCCGGCCCACTCGCTCAGGTCGCCGTCGACGCGCACGCCGAGTTGCGGCGTCATGAGCACCTTCTCCCCCTGCTCCACCCCCGTTAGGCCGTAGATCGTCTTGCTCGCGGCTACGGCCTTGGCGTGGTCGGCGTCGGTGACGGTGACCGCCGTGCGGGCGTACTTCACGTCCTCCAGCCCGTGCACTTCCCACACGCGCGCCTGGGCGTCGCCGCCGCAAAACAGGTACTTCTTCATCGACGGCGCATAGACGGCCCAGCCGTTGAAGTTCTCCGTGAAGACGGCCATGCCGTCCAGCGGCGGCTCGGAGCGCGTGTCCGGCGTGATGGCGGTGATATACAGCCCCGTCTCCTTGTCCAGGATGTGGTACTGCCCATAGTAGCTGCTCACGGTAAGGTAGCGGCCGAAGTCGCCGGTGAAGCGCTGGGTGCCCAGGATCTCTCCGGGTTTGGCGATGGTGGTATTCCAGCACGCCCCCATGCCCACCACCAGGTTGCGGTATTCCCACAGCACGTGCAGGTTGGGGGAGAGCTTCACCAGCCGGTGCCCCTTATCCAGGTAGGGTTGCCCGCGCTTGATGCGGTTCTCGCCGGCGGACATGAGCAGGTACATGTTGCCCGCGCTATCCAGCCACCAGCGGTCGGGAACGCCGGGCACCGGGAAGGGCCGGCCTTCGCCGGCGGCGAGGCGTGCTTTATCCGTGGTGAAGAGCAAGCGCATGTGCGAGGTGTGGTAGATCGGCACCCCGGCAACGTCGAACCCCTCGAAGGGCATCTTCCAGATGCCCGTCCAGTCGCCGCAGTAGATATCCAGGTTGTCGGCGATCCATGCCAGCCACCCCGCGCCACCGAGCAGCGGGTAGGTCTGCATCTCGCCGGCATCGATCTTCCCGTCGCCGTTGCGGTCCAACCCCAGGTGCAGGGTGTTCGTCCAGTACGGGTTGCGGGTGATGCCTGGTGTGAAGACGGTCTGCACGCGCAATACGAAGCGCCCGTCCTTCACCTCGTACAGGTTGCCCTCGCCTTGCGCCAGGAAGGTGCGCCCCTGGAAGTGGATGAAATGCCCCGACCACGCGCCGGAAATCGGCCCTATTTGCCCGCGCTCGCCGTCGTCGCACACCACGGCGGTGGGTTTGGTGCGCCCGGTCAGGTAGTCGATGGTGAACTGCGTATTCTCCGAGTACAGGTGCACCGGGTCGGCGGGGTCCATGGCGCAGGTGCTGGCATAGGGCACCGGGCCGGTGTAGTCCGCCGCCAACGTGCCGTCGGGATTCCACACGCTGGTGCGCTTCGGATTCATGCGCTCCTCGGTGACCCACAGCTTGCCGTCCGGCGCAACGCAGACGCTACTCGGGCGCAGCATGGCGTCGGCCACCCACGGCCCGGGCACGGACAGACCGCCCTCTTTTCCGATGGTACCGAGCAACTTGCCCTGCGCGTCGTAATGGAAGAGCTGCTGATACACACCTTGCACGGTGACGTACAGGTCGCCGTTTTTCGCCACCGTCAGCCGCTTGGGCGCGGCGATATCCCACCAGTGCACCAAGATGCCGCGGTTGGAACCGTCCGTCTGCATCACCAGCACGTCGCGATCCGCGATGACATACAGCCGCCCGTCGGGACCGATGGCCAGCCCGTGCGGCTTCACCAGCCCGTCGATGACGCGCGTCTGCTTGCCGGTGGCCTTGTCGATGCAGAAGATCTTCCCCGCGCCGGACGAGGCGACGTAGACGGTCGCCTTGTCCACCGCGATGGCCGCCATGTCGCCGTCCACGCCCATGCCGTCGTGATGCGCCGGGTCGGTGAGCACGACGTAGGAGCGCCCGGTGGTGCCCACGGCCTCGTTGTACCCGGTGTCGGCGTTGAGCTTCACGAAGCCGCCGGTCTGCACCTTGCCGCCGTCGTAGTCGCCGTAGAGGATGTAGAGCGCCGCGTTGTCCGTGCACATATCGATGATGTGCGGGCTCAAGTCCTGCGTGGGGTCGACGCCCCACACGCGTTGGCCGTCCGGGGTGAGCTTGATGAGCGCCCGGCTCGCTTCCCCGGCCAGATGCGCGAGGAAGACGTGGGTAGTGGTGGCGGTGACCGCGGTGGGCCAGCCGTAATCGCCCGCCCACGAGCCGCGGTTGTCGCTCGTATTATACGGCGGTGTGCCGGGGTTGTTCGCGGTGGCGAGCAGCGTGGCGCTGACGTTGTGACGGCACCAGGAGACGGTATACGTGCCCGTGGGCACGGGGTTGTTGTCGTCATCCAGCCCGTTCCACAGCTCCGTGTGCTGGCCGGGAGCGCGCGGGGCGTCCCCGAGCAGCCAGCGCACGGTGTGGCCGGCGCAGTCCAGAAGCTGCATGCTCACGTGCTGCTCCGTTTTGCCGGGCACGGTGTAGTCGATGGGCAGGAAACCCGTCGACGGCGGCGCGGGGTGCGCCTCGTCGCGCGCGACCACGGTGCCCGCGGGCAGGTTGCCCGTCTTTTCGAAGATCGCCCGCCCCCACCCGCCCGCGGACTGGTACGCCAGCGAGGGGTCGCTCGGATTGCGGATTTCCGACAGGTCGGCCTGGTATTTGCGCCCCTGCTCGTCGCTCCAGAGCATCTGCCAGATGCACGCCGTCACGTCGCCGGCTTTGGGCGGGTTGTCCCCGCAGTTGAGCAGCGTCCAGGGGATGGCGTACTCAAGCACGTACCCTTTGCCGTCGTCGTCCTTGCGATAGGCGCCGTGAACGCCCGGCGGGTTGAGGCGCAGGCCGTGGTAATCCATGCCGTATTGCAGCATGATGCACGGCAGCGCTTTCGGGGTGTAATACCACATGGTGAGATGTGCCAACTGGTCGCTGGTGGTGCGCCCGTCGCGGATGGGCCAGCCCAGCGCGCGGTCGGCGGAGAAGCGCACCTGCAGGCAATCGCCGCGCCACGCCACCGCGGCCTCGGCGTCGGGATTGTAGAGGTTCATCATGGGAGAGGAGTCGCCGATGTGCGCGGCGAGATACAGGTTCTCGGCGTCGTACATCATGTAACCCTTGAGGTAGTACTTCGCCTTCTGCTCCTCGAAGCGGTAGGTAAAGAACTCCCCGCTGCGATCCCACTCGCCCAGGTCGCCGTCGATGACCACCTTTCCCGGCGCCGGCACGATATGCACGGTGTCATACCGCCCGACGTTGACGTTGGCAAAAACAGGCAGCACGAGGCACCAGAGGACGCTGACCAGCAGCAAGCGGATGCGGAGCATGAGGAACACCTCCCACGGCAACCAATATACCCGTTGGAAGGAGAAAGATGCAAGGTGAGGGAGAGAAACGCGTGACCTACCCCCAGCCCCCTCCCTCAAGGTAGGGGGATCGCGGGGGTCAAGTCCGCTACTCCGACCCGATGTGCACGGGGACGGTGGTGGTTTCGTCGATCACCGCATTGTCGCGCATGGTCCAGACGCGCACGGTGAAGAAACGCGTCCTGGCGGGCAGGGGCCACGGGCCGGTGAGGGTGGTGTTGGTGTCTTTCGTCGTCACCGTCACCTGGGCGGGGTCGATGTTGTGCAGCGCACCGTCCGCCATCACCGTGCCGCTCGTCTTGCCGTCCTGCCAGACGTACTCCATGACCTTCCGTTCCGCCACGGCGCCCGATCCGGCGTGGATATCCAGGTGGAACTGGATATCCTTCGTGGGGGCGGCGCGCGTCACCACCCGCGCCAGCATCCGACCGTTCTGGCGGGCGAGGAAGACCTGCAGCACGTCGCCGCCTTTCACGCCGCGGCTGGCGGCCAGGTCGGCGGGCGGGTCAGTACTGAGCAGGTGCTCGGGCACGTTAGGAGTCGACGGCCAGTTGATCGGGGTGATGACGCCGTACAGCTCGTTAATGCGAATGAAGGAGAGGAGCAGCGGGTCGAAACCGCCGCCCTGCGTGTGGTACATCGCCACGGCGGAGCGTTTGGCGGTCTCCTGCGCCGAGGTGAGCATGAGCCCCTGCCACTCCGTGCCCCCGGCGATCACCAGCGGCGCGGGGGGCAGCAGCACGTGCTCGGGGCGGTATTTGCGCGGAACGGGCCAGTTGTCGCGGTGGATGAGGTAGGTGAAGACGGCGCAGCGTTTGGCGAAGGGCACGCCGCGCGCTGCCAGCTCATCCAGCCCGTAGCGCACGAAAGTATAGGTCGGCCAGTGGTCGACGTGAATATCCGCGGGATGCAGCGTCACCACCACGTCGGGCTGCACGCGCTGCAGCACCTTTTCCACGTCGTCCAGGCACGAGGCGCCACAAAAGATGGCGTTGGGCGTGAAGGCGTTCGTAAAGGGCGACCGCGTGGTGCGCGTGCGCACCGAGCTGACGGGATTGACCGGCAGCCAGTGCGTCGGGCTCCACATTTGATTGAGATACTGGTTCGGGTAGCCGAAAAAGACGGCGTTGCTGTCGGAAACGCCCAGCCGGCGCAGCGCGGCGCGCGCCTCGTCCTGGCGCATGTAGCCCAGGCGGATGAACTCGGCGGGCCGCCGCCGCAGCGTCTCTTCGAAGAGGAGCACGGAGAGTTCGGGGTATTCACCGTTCGTCATGAAGGCGACGGTGACGGAGTCGCCGGCGGCGAGGCATTGCTGAATGTACCCCGAGGCGCCCAGCGATTCGTCGTCCTCGTGCGGGGCGAAGATGAGCACCCGCGATCCCGCGGGCGGGATAGGCATCTCGCTCTTCACGCCGCCGGCCAGCAGTTCCGCGTTCAACATGGCGTGCGCGCGCGGCACCTGCAAGGCCACCGCGATCAACAGCAGCACCAGCCCGAGGATGACCGCTCCGTAATACCAGACCCGTTTACCCTTGTGCACCCGGTTCCCTCACCATTATCAGCCATTCGCCTTGCGTGTCGTGCGTCATGCCACGCGTGGAAAAACCAAACTTTTCGTACAGATGCACCGCCGCCGCATTGTGCGGGCGCACCTCCAGCCGCACGCTGCGTGCCCCCTGCGCTTCCAGATAGGCCAGCCCGACGCGCAGCAGCCCGCCGCCGACGCCGCGTCCCTGGAAGTCGGGATGTACCGCCACCGAGAAGATGCGCGCGTCGCTGAACAGCTCCGGCGCCTTCGCGTCGCGATAGACGGAGAGCATGTTGCGCATGGCGATGCGCACCGGCTGCCACCCGAGCCGATACCGGCCCGACGCCCAGCCCCAGAAGAGGCGAAGCAGATGCCCGCGCCACAGCGCGGTGCGGAAAAGGCGCGTCAGATGCATCGGCGCGAAGATGTACCCCGCCGTGCGCGCGCCGACCGTCGCCGTGAACAACGCCTCCGGCTCAGCGTCGAGGCAGATGGCGAAGATATCGGCGAAGACGTCCGGGGGGATGGGATGCCCGACGTAGTGCTGCACGCTCTCCGGAAAGGCGGCCTGAAATACCTCCGCGATACCCGGGAGGTCATCGCGCGTTGCCGAACGATACTGCACTTCCTCCGCCATCCCCTGACCCTCCGATGGTCCCGCCTGTGCATATACCATCGCCACCTCCGCGCCACACTCGTAAGGCGCAACACGGGGTATATTGTAGCACGAGTGAGCGGTGACCGGCTAGCGCGGGAATATCGAGCTCGTGCTCGTAATCCTAATCGACACTTTCGAGCACGAGCACGATATTCCCGTCACTTCTCCAACACCGCCGCACTCACCGCCAGCAGCACGGGGACCGCGTAGCCGCCGTTCGTCGTCGCGTCGTAGGTCAGGTCGAGGGTGGCGATCTCCACGTCCGGCTTCGGATTCGTCCACTGGAACTGGTACACCACGGCCTGCTCGGTGCCCGCGGGGTACGGCGCGGCCCACGCCACCGCGGCGTGCGGCAGGCCTTGCGGGTCGGCGCTCAGCCAGTTGCCCACCCCGTCGTTGTAGCGCACCGGGGCGTCCAGCGTGGTGCCGTCGGCGTAGTGCACCACGTATTTCCACACCACGGGGGGCGTTTTGTCCCCGTCGCGCGGCGGCGTCCAGGTTGCCAGCAGCTTTGCCGTATGCAGGAAGAAGAGCGCGTCCGCCTTTTGGTGTATGGGGATCTCCGTCACCGCGCGCGTGACGCCCGGCGGCGTGCCCGGCCCGGCGAGCATCACGCAGGCGGGCAGCGGGGAGGTTTTGAAGTCGCGGATGGTGTAGTTCACGCCGGTGAGTTTCACCTCGCCCTTGGGGAAGGCGGCCAGGTCGCGCGCGTCGAACCACCCCTTGTCGTGGGTGAGGAAAGCGTTGCATTTGCCTTCCAGCGGGATGGGCACGGCGGTCATCTTCGCCCCGGCGATCACCGTGCGCGCGCCGCTGAAGACCGCGCCCAGGTTGCGCAGCAGCGTGGCGGCGATGGCGCGCTTCTTCTGCCCGTTCACGGGGTTGGCCTCCGTCGCGGGCACCTGCAGGTTGTTCAGCACGATGCACCCGTTGCCAAACTGGTACTTCACCAGCGCGCCGATATTCAGCAGCGGCTTCACCTTCGCGCGGAACTCCGGCGAGCGCTGCACATGCACCCACATATTATCCACGCCCACCGTGCCGTTGCCGTCGGCGCCGCGCTGGAACTCCGCCAGCTCCACGGTCAGCACCTTCGCCTTGCGCGGCGCGGGCAGCGTGAAGGTCTGCTGCTGCTTCCAGTCGCCGGCCACCGGGAAGGTCAGCGGTGTCGGGTCGTCGTCGCAGTACAGCTTCACCGTGCGCACCGGCGCGAAGAAGGGGGTAAAGAGCAGCGACACCGCGCTGATCTCCTGCGCGGCGGGGAAGGTCATCGTCCACTTGTGATTGCCCGCCGCCAGCTTCGTGTTGATGGTGAAGGCATACTTCCATGAATCCGCCGAAGTGAAGCCGTTGAAGATGTTGCGCGGGTAGTGGTCCCACCCCGGTTTGGCGTCGTCGTAGCCGAAGTATTTGCCGTCGGGAATCGTCGCGAAGGGCGCCACGTCGTCCACGTCCACCACGCTGGTGAAGATGTCCGCCGCGGCGAAGCGGTCGCCCGACCACTGGTTGATCGCCTGCGAGCTCTCCATCACCACGTCGCGCATAGTGAGGCCGGCGATGAGGGGATCGCGTTGCGCGGGCAGCGTGACGCGCTCCATCTCGAAGGGGCGGATGAGGTGTTGCACGCCGACAAGGGTGTTGAAGTCGGCCAACCCCTTGTCGGTGAGCCCCCACAGCAGCAGCGCCCCGCCGCGCGCGGTGAAGGCGTTCACCTGCGTCTGGTTCGCGACCAGCGTGTGCAGGTTCTCCGGCGTGGCGTCGGTGACGACGATCTGGTACCCGTCGCCCAGCGCCGCGGGCAGCGTGCCCACGGTGTCGTATTGCAGCCCGGAGGCCGCGAGCAGCTTCGCTTCCGGCGAGGCGGCGTCCATCACCACGGCGGTACGTTTGCGCACCGGGGCGTAGCCGGCGGCGAAGACGAGCAGATTGTCGAAGAGGCGCTGCGCGCACGGGTCTTCGCCCAGCTTCGCGCCGATAACAAGCTGACTGAGCAGCAACGCGCCGTCATTCACCGGGCACAGTGCCAGCGCGGTGCAGTTCAGCTCCTCGTCGCACTGCACCAGCGAGGCGGCGCCGAAGGTCGCCTTCTTATAGGCGTTGCGATACACCACGTGGTCGCCCGCCCAGGTGAAGAAGTCCGCCTGCGCCAACCCGTCGAAGAGCGGGTGCTTCAGGTTCTCCACGAAGGCGACGCGCCCCGCGTTCGTCGTCGGCTCCAGGTCGGATGCAAGGGCCAGGTGATGCAACGGATGCGCCTGCTCCAGCACGATCACCCGCGCGCCTCCGGCGGCCAGCGCCTGCCACAGCGGGTCGGTGGCTTCACGCGCGGTGAGGGCGTCGGCGCCGATCAGCACCACCTTCGCCGTGGCCGGCAGTGCGGCGACGCTCGCGACTTCGCTAAAGGGGATCTTCCGCGCCGTCAGCCGCGCCTTCGCCGTGCCGGCGGGGTCGTAGACGACCAGGTCACCTTTGCCAAGTTTTGGCTTGACGTCGGCGTCAGTGTTCAGCACCGCGAGGGGCTTCACGTCGCGGAATACCTCGTGCCCGCCGCGCGTGCAGAGCAGTGTCAGTGTGCCGTCGGCGCGGAACTTCACCTTCGGCACCGGCAGCGCCACGTTCCAATCCGCCGTCATGCCCGGCGCCACGTTGAAGAGCTTGCCTTCGTCCACCGGGTCTTTTCCCTCGACCTTGAGCTGCCAGGTGGCGATGATCGGGTCATCGTAGCGGGTGTCGTTGAAGAGGCGCAGGTTGCGCACTGCCGTGGCACCGGCGGGCAGCGTGCGGTTCCACTGCCGGCTGAGCAGCGCCACATCGGACCACGCGGGATATTCCGCGTCGGCGTCCTCGCCACCCACCCAGAAGTGGAAGCTAATGCCGTTCCAGCGGTAGCCTTCGGAGAGCATACGCAGCAGCAGCCCCGCGCCCTCCTTCGCCTCGGCGCGGCCCAGGAAGGCCTGCTCGCCCCCCACCCCGGCGAAGTACGCGGGCGGATAGCCGCGCACGTAGAAGCTTTCCCCGATGAAGATCGGCTTGCTACGGTCCATCGGCCACGGCTGCTTCCAGTAGTCGTTCGTCCCGAGCATGGCGTGCAGCGTGTAGGCTTCGTCGGGGTACTCGCGCTGGAAGGTCTCCTCGTAGTGGCAGCCGTAGACGGGCAGCGACTTGTCCATCAGCGCGCGGCCGCCGTCCACCATGATCGGGCGCGTCGGGTCGAGGGTTTTCAGCTCCTGCCAGCACTTCGTCGCCCATGGCTCCCACTGCGGCAGGTGCCCCCAGTTGCGCGCATTGATGAAGGTGATCTCATTCTCCACCGACCAGAGGCACACCGACGGGTGATTGCGCTCCGACTTCACCCACGCCTTCGTCTGGTCGATCCAGTTCTGAAAGAGCCCCTCACCGCCGAGGAAGTTGCCGTAGGCGCCGCCTTCGCCGTCGAAGATGCCGGTGTGGCGCACGCACATGCCCGCCGCGTCCATCTCGTCCAGCTTCGCTTCCGGCACGGCGAGCGGGCTGCCCCACAGGCGCACGATATTCTGCCCGTGCGCCTTCAACTGCGCCGGCGTGCCGCCGCTGGTGTCGGCGCGGAAGTGCCAGGGCACGCCGTTGAGCTTGAAGTCGGGGCCGTCCCACTCCCACTCGCGGAAGCCGAACTTCGTGCGCACGGTGTCGATCGGTATGCCGTTCAGGTTCAGCCGCGTGGTGATGACGTACTGCCGCGGGTCATCCGGCCACCAGAGTTTGGCGTCCGGCCACGCTTCCGTGGGGCGGATGAGCAGCGACTTGCCCGCCGGGACCAGGTATTGCATCGGGATAAAGAGCTTCTCCGCCTTGCCGCCTTCCAGCGGGGCGATCTCGTTCTCCACCATCACCGATACGTCGGCGGCACCGGGGTTGGCCAGCGTGATCTCCAGCGTCAAGTTGTGCGTCTTCACCGAGGGGAGGGCGAAGACGTCCGCCGTATACGCCGGACCGGAGACGATCAGCGTGGGCGGCAGCAGCATCCCGTTGGCAGGCATACCGGCCACCGGGAAGTCGAAGTGCTCGGTGTTCCAGGTGGCGTGGAAATGCTCTACCGGCATATACGCCAGCGCGGCGGAGGCATCCGGACGCGCGTAATAGGTATCCTTGATGCCCACCCACACGTCGTTGCGCGCGCCGGGCTTGATGGCCTGCGTGATGTCACAATCCCACGCCGCGTAGGGCACGCGGGTGAATCCGCAACGCACACCGTTCACAAAAACGGTGGTCATCAGGCTGTTGCAGGGGAAGTGCAGCACGCACGCGCGCCCGGCGGCCTCCGCGGGCACCTGCAGCGCAGCGCGGTAGAAGTAGCGGTGGCAGAAGACCAGGTCGGGCCGCAACTCGTCGCGGTTGCCGGGTACGGCAATGCCCAGCCAGTCGCAGACGGCGGCGTCGGGCACGGCGGGGATGGCCTCGGTGCGCCCGTCGATGGTCGTTTCGTCGGCGCGGGCGATCTGCCATGTGCCGGACAGCGACGTGACGGCGCGTTCCCCCGGCGCCTTCGGCACCGCCACGCGGAAAACCTGACGCTCGGCCGCGCGGTCGAGATCCGTGCGCCACTCGGCGTCGGGGCGGTATTTGCTGTGCGGCCGGAAGGGCGTCGAGGACAGGCAGAGCACGTCGGAGGTGTAGTTAATCGCCAACGGCGTGCCGTCGGCCTTTTGCGGCCCGCGGATCGCCAGCGTGTGCGCGCCGGCGGTTAAATCGACCTTCCCCAGCGACACCCAGGCAATCTCGCACCAGAAATCCATGCGCATCAGATCGACGCAGGGGTGGTCGCCGCTCACCGTCTGCCAGGCCCCGCCGTCGAGTCGCCACTGGTAGTTGGGATGCAGCGAGATGAGTCCGGTGCGGTTCCACACCTCATAGTTGCCCGCCGCGGCCACGGTGAAGTCATACTCCAGCAGCGGCGCGCCGTCCTTGGGCAGCTCCTCCGCCGCCATCTCCACGTGCAGCCATTTACCCTCCGACAGGTACTGCATGTTGCCCCACCCGGCGCCCGCCGCCTGCACCGTATTGCGCGTGGGCTGCTCGGACTCCACCCACACCAACGCCGCCCGCGCGCCGCGGGCGACGAGAAGAAACGCCACTACCAGGAGGAGACGAGGCATGAGAACTCCTTAATTTGTCTGAACCGGGATTTGGGGGGATTACAGGATTACCTTGATTGGGGAACGGTTGAACCTTTCGGTCACCGCTGCCGGCGTGCATGAGACACCAAAACCTACAACGGTATCCACACTTCGGTAAGCCCCAAATCGTTCCCCCATCAAGGTAATCCTGTAATCCCCCCAAATCCCGGTTCAGACCTTTACCACCAGCTCCGGCGCCGCCATGAGGCCGCAGGGGACGAGTTGGTAGCCGGGGTACCAGCGCGGGCCGAGATCCTGAAATTCGCCGGGACCGGTCCACGCGGGCCACTTTTCGGTAAGGTGGAAGGGGCCGTGGGAGTTGCGTCGGTGGCCGATGACCTCGAGCTGCAGCGTGGCGGGGCCGTCACCGAGCAGACCGGTGATCTCCACCTCGTTGGGCTCCCAGGCGATGAGGCCGGCGGGCGCGCCGTTCACCAGCACGCGCACCCCCACCCCGCGATAGTCGGGCACGCGCACGAAGAGGCGCTCGCCGTCGGCGAGGGTCGGGGCGATCGTCCGCGCGTAGATCACCGAGCCGGCGTAGAAGGTCAACCCCTGCGCGCACCAGTCGCCGAGGGCCAGCGTGCTCGGTACGGGGGTGAGCGCCACCGCCGTCTCGTCGCGCACCGCGGCGCCGAACGCACCGAGCAGGTAAATGATCTCCAGGCCGGAATGCGTTTCAGGGTAATCGATGGCCAGCCGTAGCTCGTTTTCGCCGATACACAGCAACGCCGAATCCAGCGGAACCGTGCGCAGCGACCGGTCCGTCCACCAGCCGCACTCCGCGTCGGTGCTCACCACCTGCCCGTTTAAAGCGATAGCGAAGCCTTCCGGCGCTTCGAGCGCGAGGAACAAGGCGCCGGAGGGTACGGCGTCTACCGTGAAGGTATAGCTGAGACTTACCACCATCGTCTTCGGCGTGCGCGGCTTCTTGCGCGCCCATGGCTGCACCATGTAGCCGCTACGCGCGGGGATCTCCATCGCCTGGCGCACCGCGCGATCCACCTGAAGCACGTCGAGTGGCTCCTCCCACGCCCCGAATTCCAGCCGGAAGCTGGGGCGGTCGAGTACCAGCACGTTGGACTCGGTGAGGTTGATCGGCCACGCGTCGGCAGGTAGCGTCTCCGCGCGCACTTCCTGCAGCACGGGCGCGACGGGGGGCGCATCTTCACCCGCCGCCTTCGGCACGATGAAGAGCCGGCTGCCCAGCACGGGCAGGCTGGTGCGAATACGCCACCCATCGTCGCCGCGCGTCGCGTCGGCGGCGGTCACCGCGCCGGTATCCGGGTCGAGGGCCAGCGGGGCGCCCGCGCAGCCGGGGAAGCCGTGAATGGTCACCGCGGGGAAAGCAAGGGTACGGTTGCGCACGAAGTCCTGCTCCTGAATATCGCGCGGGTCGGCGGCAAAATCCTCGCCGGTGTTGCAGACGAAGAGGTAACACGCCTCGTCGTCCTCGCGCAGCAGGTAGAGCGCGGCGGGGATCTCCGCGCCGTCGGCGTCGGCGATGCGCACGCGGCGGCACGCGCCCTCTACCGCCGCCACCAGCGCGGCACCCGTGGGCGGCACGTTGGGGCAGTGCGCGGCGAAAGTGGACACCGCCGTCGCGGGCCGGGCATCCAGGTACTGCGGCGCGGCGCCGGCGAAGACCACCGTGCCCCCCGCCTGGCTGAAACGCTTGAGCAGCGCCAGCGTGGAGGCGCGCATCGTCGTCATGGGCGGCACCAGCACGGCGGTGTAGGTCGCCTGCCCCACCTGCAGCTCCGGGCTGCCCTCTTTGCCGCGGCGCACGCGGGCGTGGCGGGAGAGCAGCTCCTCGTCGCCGTAGTCGAAATCGACGTGCCCGGCGAGGAGGGTGTCGGCCAGGTCGCTGAAGGCGCGGTCGGCGGCGTGGGTCTCCGGCTCCTGCAGCCAGCCGTTGCGCACGCGCAGCCACATGCTCTCCACCGGGTGAATCACCAGCAGATCGCGCACTTCCGCGCCGCGGGTCATTACCGTGTTGATGCGCGCGAAGTAGTCCTCCACCTTCGGGTAGAACTCCCACCACGGCGACTGGTAGAAGATCGCCGCCGGGTAGTCGCGCTTCGCCTCACCTTGCATGGTGTACCACGCCAGATGCTGGCAGCGCAGGTTGATGCCCAGCGCCGCCTGCCAGTCGCCCAGCGCCTTGTGCCCGGCGAAGGAGAAATCCCACCCCGTGCAGCCGTACGTTTCGGTGAGCCGCCACGTGCGCCCGAACTGGCGCGCCGCCGACGACACCTGCTTGGCGGTATTGAAGACGCGCCAGTGCTCGGTGAGCAGGTCCATCCCCGGCGCCTGCATGTATTCGTAGAAGCGCATCGCGCTGCCCACCACGTTGGTCTGGTGTGACAGCGTGTCCTCTTCCAGCACGTGCCCGGTGAAAGCGAGTTTGTTCTTCTCGCACCACGTGCCGATTTGCCGCGCGAAGGCGTCCACGAAGAGGTGCGTCACGCAGTCGTGGTAGTGGTAGCGCGGCTGCGACACCGCCTGCTCTTCCACGTCGTAGAAGAGTTCCACCAGGTGCGGCAGCAGGGAGTAGCCGTAGCGCTTTTTGAAGACCCGCGGCAGCGTGCCCGTCCACGGGACACCGCGCGGGGCGCCGGTGTTGTTGTCGGCGGCCAGCATATGCCCGTGATTCGGCTCGTCGGTGAAGATGCCCGGCACCGTTTTGCCGAAGTGCTTGCCCGTCTCGTCGCGGTACACCTCGTGGGTGGCCTCGATGAACGCCTCCACCGCCGCGTGGCTCAGCGTGTCCAGGTAGGCGGCGTCGTTGTACCACGGGCTAGTCGGCTGCACCTCGATGTACAGGCGCAGGATCACTTCACCCGGCGCCAGCGGCCCCGGCTTATGCCCCTTGGCGAGCGGGCGCACCCGGGTGGCGCGCGGCCCGTCGAGCACGGCGGTGAAGGCCGCCAGCGTACCCTTCCAGCTCAGCGCCTTCGGCGACTCCAGCACCTGCAGCATCAGCGAACGCATGCGGTACTTGGCTTTTTTCGTCACCAGCCCGCCCGCGGCGCCGGAGGGCCAGCGGTCTTCGTCGTACAGCCACGCCTCCATGCCTAGCCCCTTGGCCTCGTCGATGCAGGCGTCGATGCAGGTGAACCACTCCTCGGAGAGATACGGCGTGGCCAGACCGACGCGGGAGTGCATGAAAAAGCCGCCCAACCCCATGCGGTGCATCACACGGATCTGGCGGCGCAATTCATCGGGTTCCAACTTGCCGTTCCACGCCCAAAAGGGCTTGCCGCGGTACACGGCGCCGGGGGCGGCGAAATCCTGCAACACGGAGAGTGGCATGGTGCATCCTCGCTTTTCGGGAGTAACGGTCAAACGGTCGTCGTCCGTTTCCTTCGCTCCCATCGCGCGAAAATCCTCCTTCCGAAGGCACCAAGGCGGTTTTGGTGAACGAGGAAAGAGGCAATACCGTTCAATTCTCAAAGTGGCACGGGCGTCTCGCCCGTGGGTCTTTCGTGACATGGGCGTCCCGCCCGTGGGTCTTTCGTGGCACGGGCGTCCCGCCCGTGACCTCAGGTTTATCCTAACCCAATCGCTTGCTCGACGCGTCCCGTGCCCCTTGGCGGGTAGGTTTTCGCGATTTTCGGCTAGGCGGCGGCGGCCTGCACCAGGGTCTCGGCGTCCAGAGTGACCC
>CAIYQO010000306.1 GCA_903928345.1 uncultured bacterium
GGAACAAACACCGCTCATGGCATAAATCCCACGGACGTGGAAGTGCTCATCGACCATGCGGCACGGGCGGCGTGAACGCCGGCAGGGAAGTCAAGCCCTTCATCGGCAGGAATTTACGGCGTGAAGTGCGAAAGTCCACTGATGCCGTACGCCCGAAAGGAGATGACCATGCACTTCGAGACCCTCGCCATTCACGCCGGTCAGGCGCCGGACCCGGCCTACGGGGCGGTGATGACGCCGATCTACCAAACCTCCACCTTCGCCTTCCGCGGCGTCGGCGCGCCTGGCCCCTTCGACTACTCGCGCAGCGGCAATCCCACGCGCAAGGCGTTGGAGGACTGCCTCGCCGCGCTGGAGGGTGGCAGCCACGGCTTCGCCTTCGCCACCGGCATGGCCGCGTCTGCCACCGTGCTGGCGCTCTTCAACCAGGGCGACCACCTCATTATCCACGACGACCTGTACGGCGGCACCTATCGCCTGCTAACGTCGGTGGTAGCGGCGAAGGGGGTGAGCGTCGACTTCGTCAACCTGCGCGACCTGGACGCCTTGCGTGCCGCGCTGCGCCCGAACACCCGCGCCGTGTGGACGGAAACGCCCACTAACCCGCTGATGAACCTGCTCGATCTGGCCGCCATCGCGGCAATCGCCCGCGCGCACGGGGCGCTGACGATCTGCGACAACACCTTCCTCTCACCCTACTTCCAGCGTCCGCTGGCGCTGGGGGTGGATATCGTGGTGCATTCCACCACCAAGTATATCAACGGGCATTCCGACGTGGTGGGCGGCGCGGCCATCGTGAACGACGCGGCGCTGGCGGAACGGGTCGGTTTCTACCAGAACGCACTGGGCACCTGCGCCGGTCCGCAGGACTGTTTCCTGGTACTGCGCGGAGTGAAGACGCTGCCCCTGCGCATGGAGGCGCACCACCGCAACGCGCTGGCGCTGGCGGAATGGCTGGAAGCGCACCCGAAGGTGGCGCAGGTACTGCATCCGTGGCTGCCCAGCCATCCGCAGCACGCGCTGGCGCGGCGGCAGATGACCGGCGGCGGCGGCACCTTCTCCTTTCGCGTGCGGGGCGGGCAGGAGGACGTATTCCGCCTGCTCAGTGCCGTGCGCCTCTTCACACTGGCGGAATCGTTGGGTGGGGTGGAGTCGCTCATCGAGCACCCGTGGACGATGACCCACGTCTCCATGCCCGAAGAGGTGCGCCGCGCGGTGGGGATCACGGAGGAGCTGGTGCGCATCTCGGTGGGCATCGAGCACCTCGACGATCTGCGTGACGATCTGGCACAGGCGTTTCAGCAGGTGTAAACACCGCGACATCGGCGCGCGGCGGCGGTGCTACAATAAGGCATGGCCTTCTTTCTCAATCGCGAGGATGCGGGGCGGCAGTTGGCGACGGCGCTGGCGGCGTATCGTGGCGCGGAGGCCGTGGTCTACGCCCTGCCGCGCGGCGGAGTGGTACTCGGTGCCATCGTGGCGCGCGCGCTGGTGGCGCCGCTGGACGTGCTCACCCCGCGGAAGGTGGGGCATCCGCTGAACCCGGAATACGCCATCTGCGCCGTCTCCGGCAGCGGGGAGTTGGTGTGCAACGAGGCGGAGCGCGCCCACGCGGACCCGCACTGGTTGGAGACGGAAGTGGCATACGAACGGGCGGAATCCGAGCGCCGCCGCGTGCTCTACACGGATGCGCGCCCGCCCGTGCCGGTAGCGGGGAAGACGGCGATCCTTGTCGATGACGGTATCGCCACCGGGCTGACCATGCGCGCGGCGCTCCGCGAGGTGCGCCACCGTGGCCCCGCGCGCGTGGTGGTCGCCATCCCCATCATTCCGGCGCAAACCGCCGAGGTGCTGCGCCGGGAGGCGGATGACGTGGTGGCGCTGGATACCCCCACCCTCTTCCTCGGCGCGGTGGGGGCCTATTACCAGGAGTTTCGGCAGATCACGGATGCGGAGGTGATGGCGCTGCTGCGCGTCGCCCAGGGAGGTCGCCATGCTGCGTGAACTCGTCATCCCGCTGGAGGACGTGCGGTTGCCCGGTCTGCTGGGCTTGCCGGAGGGACGGGTGCAGGGGCTGGTGCTCTTCGCCCACGGCAGCGGGAGCAGCCGGCTGAGCCCGCGCAACGCGTACGTGGCGGAAATCCTGCACACGGGGGGCATCGCCACGCTGCTCTTCGACCTGCTCACCCCCGTGGAGGATCGCGACTACGCCCGGCGCTTCGACATCCCCCTGCTCACCGAGCGTCTGGTGCACGTGACACGCTGGACACAGACGTACCCGGATGCACAGGGGCTGCCGTTGGGGTACTTCGGTGCCAGCACCGGGTCGGCGTCCGCGCTGCACGCCGCCGCCCAACTCGGGGCGGCCATCCGCGCGGTGGTCTCTCGCGGTGGGCGGCCCGATCTGGCGCTGGACATCCTTCCCAGCGTAGTCTCCCCCACCCTGCTCATCGTCGGCGGGGCGGACGACGAGGTGATCGCCTTCAACGAAGCCGCCTACGCGCGCCTCAGCGCGCCGAAATCGCTGGAGATCGTCCCCGGCGCCACGCACCTCTTCGAAGAGCCCGGCGCGCTGGACACCGTCGCGCGGCTAGCGACGGCGTGGTTCCAACAGTACCTGTAGGGACTGTCCCGTAGCGCCGTGCGCGAGGCGATATACCGGCGAAGCAGCAACTTTTCCGCACGGGTGCTATGCTTACAGCCCCTGCAAGGGATCGAACCGCTTTAACTCGCACAGCAAGTCTGCATCACCGATTCTGTATGCCACGTCCGAGCAGCCACGGGACAGTCCCTACAGGTTTACCGTTCCGTTTCCGCCGGCATGTACCACACCGGGAGGGTGATGTAGCCGATGCGGCGCGAACCGAGCAGGATCTCTACGCTCGTGTCGTAGAGCTGTCCTTTGTGCGCGTGCAGGGGAATATCCAGCTTTTCGTCGAGTTCGATGTGCCCGGCGGGGTCGATGTTCACCTTTTCCGAGCGCACCTTGGCCGGCTCCGGTCGGGGTTTGGCGGGGTCGGCGGCGTTGAGCTTCGGCGGCTCCTCCGGCCAGCGGCGGAAGTTCAGCTCCAGCGTGATATTGCCGGTGAAGAGGCGCTGATCGTTGAGGATGATGAAGGTCATCTTATTCGGGCCGTCTTCGGTGAGCACCAGCTTCGTCGGCTTGAAGTAGGCGAAGGAGGAGTACAGCTCCACGTCACCGGTGTCCTCCATATCCACGAAGCGCGGGAACTCGTCCGCCTGCACGATGGCGACGCCGGAGGTGGGTTTGAGTTCGATGGCATTGCCCCACAGATCGGTGACGGTCATGTGCGTGGCTTTCGACTTGATCGTCACCGCACCCGGCGCGCCGGTGCTCCACAGCGCCAGCGTGTAGGTCGCCTTGCTTTCCTTCGCCATCCACGACTTTTTCACGCCGCCGTGTTTGATGAGGAAGATGCGCATGTCGGTGACGGGCGACTGCAACTCGCTCACGGCGCTGGTGTCCGCCAGGGCGGCCAGCGTGGAGCGCAGCGCGAGCAGGCTGGGCATGGCGCTGCCGTCGGTGCGCGTGAGGGGCAAGTCGTACGGACTGCCGGGCGTGTGGCGCCAGAAGGTGCGCTCGATCCCCACCAGCCGGTCGAGGATCACCGCGCGGGACACCAATGCCGCCTGGTACTGCGCCGCGGGCAGGTGATCCGCCTTCACGGGGTCGAAGCCGTACTCCGTCACCCACAGCGGCGGGTGCTTCTTCAACCCCGCGTCCGCCGCGCCCAGCACGTCGTCGATGGAGAAGGAGGGCGGCTCCGGGTTGGCCTTGACCTCCGGGATGCCGACGAAGTTGTAGCGTAGCGCCACGGCGTCGCCGTTGACGGGCACGTTGAAGTGGAACAGCTCCATGGCGTTCCACTTGAAGGGGTCTTCCACGCTGTAGAGCACCTTCAGCGTTTTATCGACGCTGCGGATGGCATCGCGCCCGTTCTTCAGTTGCGCGTAGCCGATCCCTTTCATCTCCGGCGACTTTTCGATGTCCGGCTTCACGCGCAGCAGCTCCCACCACTTCACCTTGAAGCCATAGCGCACCGCGGCGGCCATCACCGACTCGCGGTAGTCCTTGTCGGCGCGCGCGCTGTCCACGGAAGGGTCGACGGTGATCTTCGGCGTGAAGGCGGCAACCAGGTTGAAGCCGCGCTTATCCGCCTCCTGCACGAAGGTGTTGTAGCGTTGCGCCTCGAAGGGCTGCGCCTCGCCCTGCGGCAACCAGCCGTGGAGCGGGAAGCGCAACCACCCCACCCCGGCGGCTTTGAAGAGATCCAGATCCTTCGTCAGGTTTGGGCTGTCCAGCGGGCCGGCATAGGCGATGCCGAAATTCGGGTAGGGGTGCTCCGCGGGGCCGGTCCAGACGTTGAACAGGGTGTCGCCGTAGGCGATGCCGTCGGGGCCGGCCACTGCCACCTCCGTCAGATAGGAGCCGTTGGGCAGGCGGTTATTGCCGGGGAAGGAGAGGTAAAGCGCGAGGATATCGTTGGCGGGGAGCTTCACGCGCTCCTTTTTCGTATAGATGACGCAGTCGAATTCGCCGGAGATCACCGTGGTGATGACGGCCGTCTGCTCCGCCCCGGGGTTCGTGATGAGGGTCGTCAGCGTGACCGCTTCCCCGGACAAAAAGATATTGCCCGCCTTGTCGCTGCGGATCGAGACGGTGACGGGCTCCTGCTTCGGCGCGACCGGTTTCGCCCCCTGATCGAGGACCACGTCCAGCGGGGCTTTCGCGTCCACGATGATGTCCGCCGCGAGCAACGGCGCCCACGCCGTAATGCCGACCAACCACCCCAGCAGCAACAGTTTGCGCAACATTGACGACTCCTTCGACGACTCCATGGCCGGGGGCGGCGTCCGGTCGGCGCCGTGCTGAGCGTACCCCCCACCTTGCCGGCGCAAACGGACCACGCGGGCTCCCGTTTGTCGAAACCGCAGCCCGGCGCTCACTTGGTCGGCCCTTGCTCAGTACGCCGTCGGGGGCAGAAACTCCTGCCGGGCGTGGGTTTGCGCGCGGGACGGGACGGGGATATTTTCCCATTGCAGGAGGAGACGCCCCCGGCGAGGAATTTGTCGTAGTATCCCATGCGCAACGTCTATCATCACATCTTATTCGCCGTACTGATCGCCGGGTTGCTCCTGCCGCGTGGCGGGCGCGCCGCCGTGGCGCATTACGGCGACTACTTCATTACCGCCGATCATATCGACTTCAACGTCGAGACGCAGTTGGTGGAGGCCAAGGGTAACGTGCATCTCAAGTCTCCGGACGGCGTCTTCACCGCGACGGAGGCTACCTATGACCCGCGAACGAAGAAGGGCGAGTTGCGCGATGCCGCCGGTGGCTTTCAACCCTATCTCTTTTCCGCGCGGGAAGTGCATTACAACAGCAAGGACGTGATGCACATCGACGACGCCGCGCTCACCACCTGTGTCGAAAAGCACCCGCATTACCGCTTCATCGCGCGCCGCGTGGATGTCTACCCCAACTCGGAGATGGTGGCCCACCACGTAACGCTGGAAGTCGACGGCCACCGCACCATCACCCTGCCCCTCATTCACGGTAACCCGTTGGAGCCGGATCGGGCCAACGCCATCGCCCACCCGTCGCAGTACATCGGCACCAGCGAGTTAGACGGCTACTTCGTCGCCACGCGCTACAGCGTGGACTTCAACCGCAGCACGCGTATCGCGCTGGAAGGCCGTGTGGGCACCGCCAACCTCTTCCGCGGCGGCATCTACCTGCGCCACGACTTTACCCTGCCCGGCCAGACGCGGCCGAGTCAGGTGGCGTTCGTCGTGTCGCGCAAGGAAGACGTGGAAAACCGCATGGTGGATGGCGACAACGTCACCTTCCCCTTCTCGCTCGGGCAACTGGCACTCGACCGCACACCGGGCGTGCAGGTGGCGCTGGCTCCGCTGCCGCTGCCCGGCAAGCTGCACCCGTTCACCATCACGCTGGGCGGCAGCGCCGGCTACTACCGCGAGGAACCGACCGGCGTCTCCTTCGCGCGTGGGCAGACGACGGCGATCGTGAGCACCCCGGTGCTGCGCATGGGCCCGCTCAACCTGTACGGCCAGTACGGTGCCGCCACGTCGGTGGCCGGTGGGCTGCTGCATCTGGCACACGCGGGCGTGATTACGCTGGAGACCGCGCCGACCTTCCCGATCTACGGCTGCCTCTCCTTCGAGCGTCGCCGCGAGGCGGGCGCGACCCCCTTTATTTTCGACCGCGTGCTCGTGCCCGACGAGTTGATCTCCGAAGTCGAGGTGCCCATCGTGCCCGGCGGGCTCTTCCGCGTGGACCTGTGGAACCGCCTGGATGCCGACACGCGCAAGTTCCGCGACCTGGGCGCCTCGCTCATCCTGCACACCGACTGCATCTCCTACTCCCTCTCATACAACCTGGCGGCCAAGGCGATCAGCGGCGGCATCGTGCTCAATGCTATGGGCAACTTCCACCACGGCGTCGGCGGCGTGGCGTTCACGCAGTAAGAGGCGCCACCGTGCCGTCTGCCACGTGGTACAGATGCACGTCGGTGTGGGGGGGCAGGCCCAGAGCGTCCACGTCGGTTGTGGTGAGGATCACCTGCGCCAGCGGGGCGAGGTGCGCGAGGAGCGCGGCGCGGCGGGTGCGGTCGAGTTCGGAGAGGATGTCGTCGAGGAGTAGGATGGGCGGTTCGGCGAAGAGGCGCTGCAGCAGGCTGAATTCCGAGACGCGCAACGCCAGTGCCGCCGTGCGCTGCTCCCCTTGCGAGCCGAACTGCCGCACGTCCTTGCCGTCCACCAGGATCGTCAGGTCGTCGCGGTGCGGCCCTACCAGTGAGCTGCCGCGGCGCAGCTCCTCGCCGGCCATCTCCCGCACGGCGGCGTCGAGGCGGGCCGTGAAGGCGTCGCGCGTCGTTTCCTCCGCTTCCGGGTCGCCCCAGTCGCAGCGGTACGTTATCGTCATCGCCTGCGCGGAGGCGGTCAGCCCGGCGTACGTCTCCCCGCTCACCGCGTTCAAGTCGGCCACGAAGCGCGCGCGCACCTCCAGCACGCGGGCGCCGAAGCTCACCAGTTGCGCGTTCCACGGCTCCAACTCCGCCGGGTCGGCCTCCCCGTCTCGCATCCCCTTCAGCAACCGGTTGCGCTGCTCGACCACCCGCGTATACTGGCGCAACGCCCAGCCGTAGGTGCGGCTCATGGCGGACAGGTCGGTGTCCAGAAAGGCGCGCCGCCGGGCGGGTTCGCCGCGGATGATCTCCAGGTCGTCCACCAGAAAGAGCACCACCGGCGCCACGCCTGCCAGCTCCGCCTGCCCGCGCGCGGTGTCGTTCACGCGGATGCGCTTCTGTGCCGAGGTGCCGCCCGCCCCGCGCCGCCCGAGCGCCACCTCCACGGTGATCGCCCCGCGCCGCGCGCTGGCATATTCCGCCGTCACGCGCGCCAACTCGGCGTCCCACGCGATCAGCTCCCCTTCCTGGCTCGTGCGCGGCGACTTCCCCACCGCGGTCAGGTAGACGGCCTCCAGCAGATTCGTCTTCCCCTGCGCGTTCGCCCCACTGAAGACGTGCAGCCCCGCCCCCACCGCCAGATCCAGCGCCGGGTAGTTGCGATAATGCGTGAGTTGTAGGCGGCGAAGCTCCATAAGAAGATTCAGGATTTAGGATTCAGGATTCAAGCCGATCGTCACACGGAAAACCGCCAGGGACGCTACGCCCCAATTCCCAGAATAAAGCAAAGACTCTCATGCGGGCCCACGAGACTCCAACTCCATAGCCCAGGGCATCGCCCTGGGCCACATATTAACCACCTGTTCTTCTCCCCGTCCCAGGGCGATGCCCTGGGCTACGGAGTTTGCCGGGTACCGGAGGAGTCCGGCACCATGCACCGAAAGAAAATGGTCACTTTCAAACGAGGCACGTGAATCCGGCATCGCTAATCCCGTCTTCACCGTACCAACGCCGCCAGCGCATCCTGGATGAGCGGCGTTTGCGGGTAGCTGTGGCCTTTATGACAAAAGAAGCCTTCGGCGTAGGGTACGCCGGCGTGCAGGCCGGCTTCGGCGTCCCACGCCTGCATCGACGCGATGTACTGGTCCATGCCGTGCTGCACGCGCAGCCAGTCGCGCTGGGAGGCGTGGCAGGCGAGCAGGGCGGCTTTCTCCTCCTGCACGCCGGTGACGTCCACGGAAAAGTGCGGATGCACGGGATTGCCGAAGTAATCCGTGCCACCCAAGGGGCCGAAGTAGTAGAGCACGGGCACGCCGGGTGTGGGGGGCAGCGCCGCCGACGGGCCGACCACGTAGTTGGGGATCGAGGCCGTAAAAGTGGCCATGCGCGTCACCGCGCCGGCGACCTCGTGGTCGGGCATGTAGTCGATGGTATAGTGGGTGATGACGCAGTCGGGGCGCACGGTGCGTAACACGGCCACCGCGGCGGCGCGCATCACGTCGTTGTCATACACCTGCAAGTCCAGCCCACCCAGGCAGTGATAGGTGCCGCCCAGGCGCGCGGCGGCGGCTTCCGCCTCGCGACGGCGGATCATCGCGATGGCGTTGGGGCCCAGTTCGGCACTGCCGCAATCGCCCGCGCTCAGCGTGGCGATATGCACCGCCCACCCCGCGCGCGCCAGCAGCGTCAACGTGCCGCCGCAGCGAAATTCGGCATCGTCCGGATGGGCGCAGAGGGCTAATACGGTTGGCATGGCTTGGGCTCCCGAGTGGCGGATTCCGGCGCATTGTAACCCGCGGGGGGAGCGCTGTCAACGCGCGCCGGGCTTGCCGTGGGCGGCATTCCGTGCTACTGTAAGCGACCGGAAAACTTCAACCCGCCTCAGAAGCCGTTTGAATGAACTTCCCCTTCGTTGGGTAATTTCCTGCCCAGGTGGTCACATGGAGGAGAGACAAGGGCTTTCGCGACCCGAACAAGCCCCCGAGTCCCTGTGTAGCCATCTTCGCCGATCCGATGTCCC
>CAIYQO010000307.1 GCA_903928345.1 uncultured bacterium
ACCATGGCGGTATCCCTGAAGGGGGTGGGGTAAGATACAATCTACTTCAGGTCAGCCCGCCATGGTTCCTTTCATAACGGGCCGTTGCTCCGGAGACAGAGGCAAGGCCGAGACGCGAGAGGAAAAGTGCGAAAGTCCACTTACTGTTAACGGCATTGACACCTTTAAGGAACTCCTGGAACTTCGGGCTGTCGGTGGCAGGCACGCGCGGGCTGGTGAGTTTCACGCTCAGGGTGATGGTTAACGTGCGGCCGTCCAGCCGATATTCGCCGGTATAACTACCCCAGGGTGAGGTGACTTCCGCGCGTGCGGGCATGTTCAACGGGGCGTATCCCTCCGGCAGCGTGAGAGTCGTCCGGTCGAGATAAGTGCCATAAGACGTGCCTAACTCAATATCTTTCGTGCGCGTTTGCTCAGTAAAGATGGTATTGACCCTGGCCGCCAGGCTGGTCGTCGGCAGGTGCACGATAAACAGATCGTCCGCGATCGCGGCTTGATGGTCGACGCTGACCTGCATCGTCATGGCCAGCGGTTTCTCCAGGTCTTTGATATCGTTAATCGTGCCGGATTGCAACACCGCCGTGGGGAGCATGTTCGTCAGCACCTGCCGGAGCAGCTCCTTGTATTTCTCGGCCGGCACTTTTTTCAACAATTCGCGTATCTGTGCCGCCTGGAATCCGCTGAGGCCGAACGTGTAGGCACCGGTGAATTTGCCGTCGGTATCCAGCGTGCCTTTCGTTTCCTGGAGCACGAGGTGCAGGTCGACCGGCTGCAGCGGGAGCGTCATCAGCTCCGTAGTATGGTCGTTGATGAGGAGCGCCGGCATCCCCTGATCCGGCAGGGGGAGGCTGTCCAGAGTGGCCATTGCGGCGGTGGCGTCGGTATACAGCGGGCCTTTTTCGGTATAGATGCATACTATCGCGTGCGTGAAACGCGTGGACGGCAGGCGGGGGGTGATGCCGTCATCACGGGTATTCACCAACACCATATCGGCTTTGATGCCCACGACATCGAGCAGGGCGATCAGCAGGGCGGCCTTGCCTTTGCAATCCCCCTGCTTCAGGCGCAGCACCTTCTGCCCCTTCATGGGCGTGTATCCGCTTTCGCGTCCCTCGCCCGGCGACATGGCGTACTCGATCTCATTGGAGACAAAGGTGACGAGGGCGTGAAGCTTCTCCGTTTCCGTCTTCGCGTCCTTGGTGAGTTCCTGAGCTTTTTTGCGCACCGCGGCATCCGGCACGCAAATCTGCCCGGCCAGGCGCTGGTACCACACCACGATCTCGCGCCAGGTGGGCACGGTGGAGATATCGATCCAGGTGCCGTCGTCGATGCCTTCGGGGGCCATGGGTTCGTTTTTCTCGGCGGGGAGATCGGTCGCCTTCCATTCGTACTGCTTCCACCCCTTCACCGTGGTGACGACGGGGTCGAAGGAGCGCCCATGGCTGCGCGTCGTGAGCGGGAGGGTGGACGGCGTCATCAACACGTAGCGGGAGAGCTGAATCGGCTTGTAGGCGGTCACCCGCCATGTCGTCCAGAAATTCCGGGCCAGCGAGCCGGGGTGAGAATCGGTATTGTGCTTGACGAACTCCAGGATGTCCCCCTTCTCGAGTTTCGAGAGTCCACTCTCGGGCCCATACTGATTCTCGGCGCAATTGATGACTTTGCCGTTCGTTTTGTAGATGCGGGCGACCTTCATGTCGCCTTCCATTATCTCTGAATTGGCTTCCCGCCAATTTTTTGCGCCCTCGTCGGTGCAGATTTTCAAAATCTGGTGGCTTTCCGATTCGCTGGAAAAGTCGGGGTAGAGCACCTCGCGGAGTTCGTCCAGATACACCACGACCGAGGCGTCGCCCTCCGTCTTCGCCAGTTTCGCCTTGGCGATGATCGGATCGGCGGGGGTTTTCGCGATCAACTCCAGTAACGTCTTTTGCCCCAGAAGATCCTGGACCTTCTCACGCAGGCGGGTTTCCGAGGGGTCGAGGTCGATGATGCATTGCAAGAGCGCCGCGCTTTCCGTCTTGCGCTTGCTGGTTTCCAGGAGGGTGGCCAGTTGCTTGCAGACATCGGTGTTATACGGGCATTCCTCGCGCAGGGTGCGCAGCATCGCTTCCGACCCCTGGCGATCGTCCAGGTTTTCCAGTTGGTCGGCGATTTCCATCCGGAGGGACGGGGTGACGCCTTCGACGCGCTCGATCTGCCGTCGCACTTGTAAGATATCCCGTTTGGCCTTCTTCTCCTGCAGCCGCTCGATGCGCGTATTGAGGAGTTCCGAGTCGTGCGGGAAGAGCGCCAGCGCCTGGGTCAAGGTGGTTTCCACGTCGGCGTCCCGCCCGTCTTCTTTGAAGACCGAGATCAGCCGTTCTCGATTGGCGGCGCCCGGCGCCAGCGCGACGGCGGCTTTCGCCGCCTGGATCCCCTCGATCGTCTTCTCGTCGGCGATATACAGGTCACTCAGCTCCCAGCGCAGGGTGTCGCTCTCCGGGAACTGCTTGCACAGCGCCTGCATCTGCTTTTCGTATTCCGCTTCGGTCAGGCCGGCATGCTGACTCTGCACCTCCGCGAGTTCGGCAAGGGCAAGGCATTTCGTCAGCTTGCGCGCCTCGTTGCGTTCGGCCTGCGCTTCGTCATCCTGGTCATCCTGGGAATATGCCTGCGACAACGCCCAGTGCAGCAGACCGACCTGGGGCCACTGTTTAAGCGCGGCCAGCAACCGGTCGATGGCCAACTGCTTCTCGCCGAAGGATAACTCGAGCGCGGCACCGGCAAGGGCGACTTCCGGGCTCGCTGGCTGGTGCGTCAGGGCGGTGAGCCACACCGATTCCGCCGCGGGGGATTTGCCCCCCTGCGCGGGATGCGCGCCCACCGCGTGGGCGGGGTCCACGGACAACCCGGCGAGCGCCTGCCCGGCGGCATCCGTCACGCGCAGGCGGAAATCCGTGGTCGACGTTTCGTCGTTCGTCGCCAATTTGACCACCAGCGTGTTCCAACCGGCTTGCAGCGTGACCGGTGCCAGGTAAGTATCGGCCAGATCGTCGGCGCGTGTCTGATAGCGTTCATCCCTGAACACTTCCGCCCCATTGAGCAGCACCTTCATGGCCCCGTTGCGGTCCAGGCGCAGATAGACGGACTGCGTTTTGGGGGAATTCACCGCGGTCACGGCATAGTAGATCGCCGCGTCATGGCACCCGATCGCTTCATGCACCAGACACACGCCATCGGGGGTCACGAACCCCAGGCGCAGCCAGGAAATGGCCCGTTGGTTGATGCCGTGGAATTGCGCATGGTAGTCGATGGCCTGTTCCGGGGGGAATGCCTGGTCGAAGCCGGAATGGGAGACGTTATCAAAAGGGCCGGTGATCATCCAGTTGCGTACATAGCCGAGGTCGGCGTAGATGGCGTCCGCTTCGGCGAGCGCATTCCGATTGATCGCGGCTTGCGCCAGCGCCAGGTGGATGGCCGTACGCAGGTGCGGGCTGGTCTGCGGGGTCGCCAGGAGCTTCTGGCCAACGGTCGCCAGGTACGACCAGCGCCCCGTGCCTTTGGTCATCGTGACGAGGGCTGACCAATAGGCTTCGGCCTGCCAACTGCCCGCGGCGGCGAGCGTGTACCGCGCCAGGGCCTCCATAGCGGGTTGGGCGGCATCTTCCTGCGCGGTGACCAGGGCTAATGTATGCAACGCGGGCACCGCGTCGGGCTGGGTATGCAGCGTCGCCTTCGCCGCGGTTTGCGCGTCAAGCAGCTTATTATCCCAGATGAGCTGCAAGGAATCGCCGGTGGCCATCGCACCATACATACAGAACAGCAGCGTGAGGAGGACCAGCATCCGCGGGGTTCGCATCCTAACATCCTTTTCCGGAATATGCGCTGGAACAAAAATAGGCCCCAGGATATCCATCCCGAGACGAATGGACTGCGCCATCCAGCACACTTCCACGCCGGTTACCTTAGAAGCCGTTTGAATGAACTTCCCCTTCGTTGGGTAATTTCCTGCCCAGGTGGTCACATGGAGGAGAGACAAGGGCTTTCGCGACCCGAACAAGCCCCCGAGTCCCTGTGTAGCCATCTTCGCCGATCCGATGTCCC
>CAIYQO010000308.1 GCA_903928345.1 uncultured bacterium
GGCGAGACGCCGGCGGTACGCCAACGCTCCGCGCATGACGAAAGGCGGGTTACAGGTACTCCAGCAACTCCTCCGCCCCGTTGATGTCCGTGTTCGGCGGGATGTGGATGCCGCTGGGGACTTTCAGGCGCGGGTGGATGGTGACGAAGTCGGTGAGGGCCACGCCGGAGCGCATGATTACCTCGTCGCCGATGGCCACGTACCGGCGCAGCAGGATGGGCCGCGCGCGGGTGGATTGCAGCTCTACCATGATGCCGGTGAGGGTGTCGGCGATGTGCGCGTACGGGCCGATCATGGAGCCGGCGCCGATGGAGGAGCGGAAGATCGCTACCTTGTCGAATATCTCGCAGTCGTCGTCGATGTTGCATTCCGACAGCGTGACGCCGGGGTAGACGCGCACGTACTTGCCGATGCGCACCGGCGGGCGCAGCTCCACCAGGCCGCGGGTGATCTTCTCCGCCAGCGTCAGCCCGCTCTCCGGGTCGGTCATCGCCAGCGAGACGGGGTCGATCATCAGCCCGTTATGGTCGGGATAGAGTTGGCCCAGGTAGCCGCTGAGGGAGTGGAAGCGGCCATGGAGCACGTCCTGCATCGTCTCCAAATAGCTGGGGATGTTGCCCAGGTCGCCCATGCGGCCGATCGAGGCGGCGTGCACCGGGTAGCCGTGCGCCACCAGCCAGGGGAGCAGGTCGCCGCCGATGTCGAAGCGCGTATTGCGCAGCTCGCGCACCTCGGGGTGGTTGGCGATCTCGCGCAGCAGGCCGGCGTCCATCAGGTAGAAGCCGGCGTTGGTGCTTAGCGGGGGCAGTTGGGCGCTGGTCTCGGCGGTGACGCCGTAGCGGGTGTAGATCTCCGCCAGCGTGGGCTTCTCCGCAAAGCCGCGCACGCGGCCGTCGGCGTCGCAGTCGATGAGGCCGTAGCGGCCCGCGATGGACTCCGCGCTCTGTGTGGCGGCGGCGATGGTGACCGCGGCGCCGCTGGCGCGATGCGTCGCCAGCATGGCGGGCAGGTCGATGTCGAGCACCGAGTCGGTGGGGAAGACGAAGATCGACCCGGTCAGGTCGAAGTGCTCCAGGTTGGTGATCACCGCGTCGGCGCTGCCGGTGTTCTCCTGGTCGAAGCGCACCGGGGAGTAGCGCACGCGCACGCCCAGCGCCTCCCCGTAGCCGGCGATGCTGCGGATCTGGTAGCGGTTCTCCTTGCCCTTGGTGACCATGATGAAGTCGGTCAGCCCCTGGTTCTGGAGGATATGGAAGAGCCAGTCGAGGACACGCAACCCGAGCAGGCGCACGGCGGCCTTGGCGCGCAGATACCCCTTCGCCTTGAGGGTCAACGGGCGAAAGCGCTCGCCACGCCCGGCCGCCAACCCGATACCGATGAGCTGATCCATAACACCCTCCGCCGGCGCACGCCTGCCGCACAACCCGGCATCTGCCAGTATAGCAACTCGGCAGTGCCCAGCGCAAGGGTCGTCACAGGATCGTCACATGACGGCCACCCGGGGTAACAGGGGGGCGAAAATGCGCATTTGTGGGGGTAAGAATAGTTTAGTTGTTTTGTTAGCTTAGTTGGGGTGCGGGGATGCGGTTGGCAAGGGGCTATGATGCAATAGATAATCGGTCCTCGTATTTCCAGTGGTAATTCAGAGTCAATTTCCGAACCTTGGTATGCTGTTGAATCAGGTGCACGCTATCCCTAGAGTGAGCCTGAAAGGCTCCAATTCGTCAGCCTGAGGCGAAGCCCCAGGTGGGCAGTAGGTCAACACAGAGCCCTGCAAGGGCGATATACTTCGGTGAAGGGGATCACGCCCTTGCAGGGCTTATGATTGTTCGGCATCCGGAACCTGGGGCGATGCCCCAGGCTGACGAATTGGAGCCCTTCGGGCTCACGACCGGTAGTGTGCACCTGAGTCAACTGCATATCCGTGTTTCTGAATTACTACTCTTTTTTCGTATACGTAAATATTGGTGGATTATCAGGGTCATTATATAATTCCATACATTTGCGTTCTCCAGAAATATCAATCGTTTGTTCAAAATCGCATCCTTGACCACCAGAATATGTAATAATCAATTCAATAGACGATTCATCTTTAATACTCCAAGTTCCACTTCCCGAGACTCTAAGAGACTGAAGTGCCGGAGTAGTATACTCGTCATATGGAATAAATTTGGCGGTAAATGTTGTACTTTTAAACACTAATACTGCTCCATCGCCACTTACCCATGTGCCGATCACATCGCTTGGTACAATTGATGGTTCCCCGGCAACAACCCCCATTTCAAGCTGCCGCAAAGACCGGCCGTGCCGGGTTTCCTTCCGAGAACCAGCTCAGGCCGATGAGGTCCCTGATCACCTTGGACGCTGGTGTACGGGTCTCCAGGAGCGCTTTCCC
>CAIYQO010000309.1 GCA_903928345.1 uncultured bacterium
AAGGTTGTGACAGACACCAGTACGATACCGATTGGGCCGCCATCCATACTGGACAGGCGGCCCACATGCTTAGAGGAAGATGCGCACAGAAAACCCATCTGGAAAAAAGAGCCGCGGACGGTTTATCTAAACTTCAGTATTTTGTCTATTCCGCCCCCCTGCACCGATGCGTCACCAGCCCCCCCTCGTCGGCGGTGTAGCTGATCGCCGTCACCCCGTGGGGGACGAAGAAGGCGTCGCCGCGGCGGGCGGGGTGGGCGCGGGTGCCGTCGTGGAGCTGGCCGGCGCCGGCGGTGACCACCTCGATGTGGGCGCCGGTGCGGCAGGGGGCAGTGAAGGTGCCGCTGACGGTGAGGCGCTCCACGCGGAAGCAGTCCGTCGTCGCCGGGCCGATGAGTTCTTCCATGCGACCGCCGGGCGCATCGGCGAGGGGCGTGGGCGGCGGGCTGGTGCGCGCGCGCATCGCCTCCACGCGCTCCCCGGTGTAGTCGAAGCACGTGTAGCCGACTTCCGGCGTCAGCGGGCCCCACTGCTGCGCGGGGGTAAGGGGGAAATCGCCGCAGGTCGTCTCCGGCGACACCACCCAGTCCGACGGCTCCTGCACCTCCAGCATGAAGACGCCCGGCCCGATGGCGTGGGGGAAGCGCCCGGGGATGAACCACACGTCGCCCGCGCGCGCGGGCACGGTGTGCAGCATGGCGATCAACGCGGCGGTGTCCCGTGCTTCCGCGGCGGCGACGAAGTCGGCCTGGCGGATGCCTGGGCGAAAACCCATCAGCAGGTACGGTGCCACGCCGTCCACCGCGCAGGTGTCCAGCACCAGCCAGCTCTCCGCCTTGCCATGCGCGCTGCCGTAGTGCGCGCGGGCGAAGGCGCGGTCGGGGTGGCATTGAATGGGCAGCCGGATATCGGTGTCGAGGAATTTGCACAGCACGTCCAGCTCCGGCGTGCCCGCCCGCCCCAGGTAGGCCTCCGGCGCGGCGGCCAGCAGGTCGCGCAGCAGCGGCCCGGGCGTGCCGTCGGCGCGTTGCACGCGTGCCAGCCCCTCGTCCGGCCCCTGCCCCTGCCCGTCGTTGCGCGCCTCCACGGTCGAGGCCAGCCAGTCCTCCGGCAGGTGATGGTCGCGCGGCGTCGGGTTGCCCACGAAGCGGTCGAGCAGCGCACCGCCCGTATGCACGCGCCACACGCGGCAGGACATAACGCGCAGCAGCACGTTGGCGGGATACTCCGACAACGCCGGTGTGAATTCTTCTTGCATAGTTGCCCCCGTTTCGGGTATACTAGCTTTGCATTCAGCGCGGCAACGCGCCGGATGACTATCCTGCGACGGTAGGATAGGCCACCGTTCGTCGTAAGGCGATAAACGCGGCTGTGCTGGTGTGTAGGAGATACGCGCCCATCGCTGTGCGGCCATCGGTCCGCACAACCGGGAAATCAGCCGCCGCGGTCCCGGTTTCCCCCGCTGAACCAACGTGGAAAATCAGCGGCCCATCTCTCATACGCCTTGTCCGTTATGCGGGCAAGGTATTTTTTTGTCTGAACCGGGATTTGGGGGGATTCAAGGATTTCCTCGATGGGAGAACGGATGGGGTCCACTTGTCGTCGATAACGTAGGCAGGAGCGAATATCCCCCAGTATCCCTCATATCCCTTTCATCCCTGTGAATTACCAAAACCCCGCCGGTTTCCGACGACACGCAGGCACCAAAGCGTTCCCCATCGAGGAAATCCTTGAATCCCCCCAAATCCCGGTTCAGACTACTCACCCCTCCCCCAGCCACCGCGCCAGCACCAAAAAGACGCTCGAGGTCCACGTATACGCCGGGTCGCGCAGGGGGGCGCCGGTGACGGCATCGAAGTTTTCGGCGAACCCGCCGCGGGCGCAGAGGGCGCAGAAGCGCTCGGTGATCTCGCGGGCCAGCGCCGTTTCCCCCGCCGCGCGCAGGCCGTCGACGATAATCAGCGTGGGCGGCGCCCAGATCGGCCCGCGCCAGTAGCCATCCGCCTCATAGAGCGGCGAATCCGGGTGCTCCGTCGCCAGCCCCCACGCGGTCAGATAGTGCCCGATGCGCGTCACCAGCCCGGCGCGTACCGCCTCCGGCAGGCGTAGCCCGAGCAGCATGGGCAGGCAGGAGAAGACGCTGTCGGACTCCGGGGTGGCGGCGCCGGTGAGCGCGTTGATGCTCACAAAGCCGCCATCGCGCCAGAGGGTAGAGACCAGCCGCGCGATCTGCGCCTCGGCGCGCGCGCGCCAGGCCCGCTGCGCGTCCTCGTCGCCCAGCCGCCCGGCCAATTCCGCCAGCACGTCCATCTGCACCGCCAGAAAGGCCGCCAGGTCGGCGCCCTTCAGCGGCACCCCGGCGTCGAACACGGTGCCGTTGTCCCACCCCGAGTCGTTGCCGTGGTGGTACTGCGGCAGACCGTCGCCGTCCGGGTTGCGGTAGGTGAACCACCACTCCGTCCACGCCGCCAACTTCGGATACACCTCCGCGATGCGGTCGCGCTCGCGGAAGTAGGGGTGGGCGTCCATCAGGCGGCGGTAAATCCACCCGTGCACGGGCGGCTTCACGAAGTTGTACAGCCGGTTCACGTCGTTGATAAAGTCGGGAATCTGCCCGGTGGCCTGCTGGTGGTCGAACAGGATGAGCAACTGATCCCACGCGAGCTGCGGTTGGTGGGGGGCGAGGGCCAGCGCGTTGAAGGCGTGGTCCCACGCCCACACGTTCGTCATCCAGTTTTTGCTCATCAGCATCGCCGGGCGGGCGAAATGGCCGCACGGGGCGACCACTGACGACCAGTTGAGGAAGGCGGCCAGTTCGGTGGTCTCCCGCCACGCGGCGGGGACGGTGCGGTACGGCGCGGCAAAGGCGTCGAACTCCTGCAGCACCGCCTCGACGGCCGCTTCATACCCGCCGGTCACCGCGTGCACCGGCCACGAGCCCAGCCCCTGCTCCAGCGCGGCCTCGCAGACACCGCTCGCCGGGTCGGGCGTCACGTCCACCACGGCGTGCAGCGTATTGGAGCGCTGCCACGGCGCATCCACCGTCAGCGTGCCCGCCAGCGGGTACAGCAAATAGTTGCGGAAGGCGGGGAAGACGTTGAGCAACCAGCGCCCCTCCGCCTGCGGAATCGCCTGCCCGTGGCTGCCGGGGCGCACGGTGAGGCGGAAGCCCACCCCTTCGCCGCGCACGCGCAGCAGCTCTACGCCCGCCAGACACACGCGCACCCGCCCCCGCGGCGTGGTGAGGATCACCTCGCCCGGCGTGGCGGACGCGGTGTAGGCCACCGGCGCGCCATCCACCAGCGGCTCCAGCAGGAAAACCTCCGGCGCGGCATCGCCGTGGATGTTGCGCACCCACAACCCCGCGGGCAATTCCCCCCGCGCGGACAACTGCGACAGCGCCAGGTAGGACCCGTAGCGGCTGAGCGGCATCATGGTGGTATCGATGGCGAGCATGGCGGCACTCCTTCGGAAGCTCTCTTTCGACGCGGGGCGGGCGGTTGCCTGCCGCACCCGCTTGCCGAATCCCCCGCCCGCGCGGTACACTAGCGCCATCACGGGAAAGGATGCCACCTATGCCGCAATCACTCGTTTTGCGCGGAACGGCAGCCGAGGCGCTGCAGGCGGTGCACCGGCTGCAGGCCTTCGATGCTGAGGTCGAGGCGAAGATCCGCCAGGTGCAATGGTATCTCGCCGGCGCCGTCCTGGGCACCTTCCTTTTCGGTGTCGTCACCGTCGCCGGCCAGTTCTGGCTGGCCCCGCTGGCGATCCTGCTGTTGATCGCGGCCATCGGCCTGGCGATCTACCGCGGGCAGCTTAAGGCGCAGGACATCGAGCACCGCCGCCTCGAGATCCTCCAGGGTTTCTTTGCCACCGTGGGCGACGACTTCGCGCGGAAAGCGAAGTGCAGCCTCTCCGCGGATTTCCAGGGGTATCAAAAGCACGGGCGCCTGCTCAATCGCCAGGGGAACAACAGCAACCACACCGAGTTCTTCACCGACCGCTGGTTCGACTGCAAAGGCGAATTGATGGACGGCAACACCTTCAGCGTGCGCGTGGCGCAGCGTGTGCGGCGCCACACGCGCAGCGGCTGGGTGACGCGCTACGGGAAGAGCAAGTACAAAACGAAGGTCAAAGAACGCCTGGACGAGCGCGTGACGCTGGTGGTGAAGATCTCCCCGGAAACCTACCCGCGCTGGGAGGAGCTGCGCAACGTGCTGCCCCTCGCCGCGGTGGGCAACCTGGCCCTCACGCAACTGCATGTCGGCAACGGCTTCGTGCGCCTCTCCGCCGCCACCGCGCCCGTCAAGGGCCTGGGCGGCACCGTCGATACCTCCGCCCTCGTCGACCAGCACAGCCTCGCCGCGCTCTTCGTCTACCTCTACGCCGGCCTGCAGCAATGCCGCGCCGCCACCGCCCGCCCCGCCGGCTGGGGCACGAAGTAGGGAATAGGGAACCGGGCGGGAGCCCGGCTCGACCTTCTGTAGGGACTGTCCCGTGACGTCTTGTGCGAGCAGGCACGTTCCCTTTTCGGTTCCGTGATGGGCGGGTGATCTGAGCGTGAGTCTCTGCAGGGGCTGTCCCGTAGCTTTTCGTTTGCAATTACCCCACGGGACAGCCCCTGCAGGTCTGCGAAGTCGGGATGCCCACACCTTGCGCGTCTGCACAGCAACCGGCGTCGCCTGCACGAGGCCCCACGGGACAGTCCCTGCAAAGAGATGCGCGTCCCACCCGCGCCGTTACCGCTCCGGCACCAACACGCTCTCCGGTTCCCGCGCCATGCCGAAGGCGGCGGCGAAGAAGTCCCAGGCGCGGGCTTGCATTTCGTGGCTGAACGTGTGGGGCAGGTCGTAAAGGCTGATGTCCAGGTTGCCGGGGGCGCCGGCTTTGGCGTAGATGTTGCGCAGGCGCTCGGCGGCGCGCTGAAAACCGTTCAGCGGGAAGAGGTCGTCCTGGGCGCCCTGCAGCACCAGCAGCGGGTCGGGGGCGTGCAATGCGGCCACGTCGGGCCAGTCGAGCACGCGCGTGAGGCCGGGGATGAAGTTGCACCAGGAGTGCTTCCCCACGTGCTCCTCCAGCATATCGGCCAGCGTGCTCATCCAGCCCACCACGCACACCGCCTTCACGCGCGGGTCCACCGCACCGAGCAACGCCGCGCGCATGCCGCCCATGGAGAGTCCCACCGCGCCGATGCGGGCGGGATCGACCTCCTGGCGGGTGAGCAGAAAATCGACTGTGCGCATGTCGTCCCACGCCAGGATGCCCGGCCAGGTGCACCCCGCCCAGAAGAGGGCGCGCGCCACCGTGCTTTCCATGTTGGCAGAGATGCGGTTGAGCAGCTCGATCCACTGCGGGGAGCCTTCCGCCACCAGCAGGAACTGCTGCTGCATGTCGGCGGGGATGGGCAGCGTGAGCCGACGCTCGCCGAAGTAAAAACTGTCGATCACCGCCACCACGTAGCCCTGACGCACGAGTTCGTCCGCCACCGCGACGCCGTCATAGTAGCGCTGGCGGAAGTCGGTGAGCAGCGCGGGCTCGTTCTCCTCCTGCAGCAGCTTCTTCTTGCCGAAGTAGTACATGCCGCCGTGATCGTGCAGCGCGATGATCGCCGGGGCGGGTGCGCTCAGCTCGCGCGGCACGAGCATGATGATCGGCATGCGCTCGCCCGCGGTGCTGGTGACGTACCACTTTTGCTGAATCGCGTCGTCGGTTTCGGTGTAGTCCACCAACTCGGGGGCGAGATGCACCGTTTCCGGGGTGAAGAGGAGCAGCGAGCGCAGGTAGTCGCGCACCTCGGCGCGCCAGGCCTCGATGTCGGTATAGCGCTCCTGCATAAAGGATAACGTCGGCACCCCCCGCTGGGCCTGCTCAGCGATGAAGGTCGACAGGTTTCCGGTCTCAGCCATCCGGTCTCCCCTTTCAGGGCGCGGTGCGTAACAACGAGCGAAAATAGCGCGTCGTCGGCTCGTGGCCCAGGGTTAGTAATCGATGAGCCTTACCGTATGTTACCGGCAGCGCGGCGGAATGGCAAGCCGCCGCCTCGACATTTGCAAAAATCGTGAGAAATAGCGCCCACGACCTACCACTCGACCCCCTCCCGCGCGGGAGGGGGTCGAGGGGCCGTATCCAAACGTCCTCCCCCTTCCCTCGAGGGAAGGGGGCTGGGGGGTTAGGTCCTCTACAAGCTCTGCACCTTCATCTGCTGATACCAGCGGCTGATGACGCGGACGTAGTTGCGCGTTTCGCGATAGGGGGGGATGCCGCCGAAGCGCTGCACGCTGCCCGGGCCCGCGTTGTAGGCGGCCAGCGCACTGCCGGTGTCGCCGTTGAAGCGTTGCAGTTGCGTGGCCAGGTACCGTACGGCGCCATTCACGTTCTGCGCCACGTCATACGGATTGCGGATACCCATCTGCGCCGCAGTGCCGGGCATCAACTGCCCCAGGCCGCGCGCCCCTACCGGGGAGACCGCATGCGGGTTGAAGTGCGATTCCTGCGCCAGCAGCGCGCACACCAGGCGGGGGTCCACCCCGTAGCGGGCACTGCTCTTCAGCACCGCGTTGGCGATTTTCAGCGCCAGCGCGCCGGAAACACCACCGCTGAAGGCGCGGATGCGCGCGGCAAACCACTGTGGGCTGCCGGAGGCCGTGCCGGATGTCGTCGCCGACGTGTAAATGGCCTGGCGGTGTGCATGACGGCGCAGCCGCCGCGCGGGGGCGGGGGTTTTCGCGGGGGTGACACTCAACTCGTCCAGGTCCAGCCCGTTGGCATACACGCGGCCCAGCACGCGCAAGGTGGCGCCGGCCGCGATGTCGGCATCCGTCACCGGGCCGTGCACGGTGATGAGGCTGACGTCGGTACGCTGCAGCGTGAAGCCCGGCGCGTCGGGGCGCGGGTAGATCGTCCCCACGGCGCCGGTCAGCTCGATGACCTGCCCCGCATACGCCGTCAGCGCCTCGCCCGGCGCAAGCGTCGCGGGAGCCAGGGAGTTCCGCAGCGCGGTATATTCCGCGGTCGGCGCGGCAAACGCCGAGGTTCCGGCCAACAGGGCGCCTAGCGCGGCAGCCGGATATAACCACTTAAAACGCACGATGAGATTGTCCTCCTGATATGATGGGATAAGCAACCGACCACCACGTGTGCGCATCCGAGCGCAGTATCGTCGGGTGGGGTTGGCGTATTGAGACGGGGGGATCGCGGGCTCAAGGGAGAGAGCCGCCTGCAGTCTGGCGTGTAGTACCAAACTTTTCCCCGCATCGTCCCACGCCTAATCCTATTGGAGGAAATTCATCCACGCGCCGGGGCGTTGTGAGGGTAAACAGGACACGTGCGACGCTGGTTTTACGGATAAATGAGTGGTAGAGGACGATTGTTCGCGATTATCTGAGCCGGAATTCGGGGGACGCGCCGGGCTGCGCGCTTCTAACTTCTACCTTCTACCTTCTAACTCCTAACTTCTGCCCCCTCACCCCACCGCCACCCGCCCCAGCGCGCGTTCCAGGTGCGCCAGGATCTCGGCGGCCAGGGCGTGGGCGTCGGCGTCGGTGGGGGCTTCCGCGGTGACGCGCAGAATGGGTTCGGTATTGCTGCCGCGCGCCTGCACCCAGCGGTCGGCCCAGAGAATCTTCAGCCCGTCGGTGTGGTCGATTTCCTGCCCGGCATAGGTCTCCTGCAGGCGGCGCAGCGCGGGGCCGATGTCGCGCGCGGGCACGGTCAGTTTGTCCTTGACGATGGCGTAGCACGGCACTTGGGCGCGCATGGCGGCGATCCCCGTGCCTTCCGCGGCCAGCGCCTCCAGGATGAGCGCCATGCCCACAAAGCTGTCGCGGCAGGGGTTGATGGCGGGCACGATCACCCCGCCGTTGCCCTCGCCGCCGATGGTGGCCCCGTGCGCGAGCATCCCCTCCACCACGTTCACCTCACCCACCTTGGTGCGGAACACCGGGCACCCCGCCGCGCCGGCCACGTCGTCGATCATGCGGCTGGTGGAGATGTTCACCACCACCGGGCCGGGCGCGCGCCGCAGCACGTGGCGCACCGCCAGCGCCAGCGTGACCTCCTCGCCCAACGGCTCCCCGTACTCGTCCACGATCGCCAGCCGGTCGGCGTCGGCGTCCTGCGCAAAGCCCAGCGCCGCCCCGCTCTGGCGCACCACGCGGCACAACTCGCCCAAATTCTCCGGCGTGGGCTCAGGGTTGCGCGGGAAGGGTTCGTGCGGGTTCGTATACAGCGGCACCACCTCGCAGCCCAGCGCGCGCAGGAAGGCCGGCGTCGCTTCGCTGGCGGCGCCGTTGCAGCAGTCCACCGCCACGCGGAATTTCCGCGCGCGGATGGCGTCGATATCCACGTGGGCGAGCACGGCCTCGCGGTGGCGCGCCAGCGTGCTGTCGTCGTGCCCCACGCCGGGGATGCCCGACGCCGGCACGCGCGTGTATTGCCCCTGGTGGTACAGATCCACCAGCTCGGTCGCCTGGTTGGGACGCAGAATGATGCCGTCCGGCGCGAAGAATTTGAGGGCGTTCCACTCGATGGGGTTGTGGCTCGCCGTGATGCAGATGCCCCAGAAGGCGCGCACCTGGCGCACGTGCAGTTGCAGCGCCGGCACCGGCACGATGCCCACGTCCACCGGCGTGCACCCGGTGGAGAGCAGCCCGGCGATCACCGCCTGCTTCACCATTTCGCGCGAGGGCCGGCTGTCCGTGCCCACGATAATCGGCCCTGCCCCGCAATAGGTGCCGAACGCCGCGGCGAACTTCGCCACCAGTTGCGGCGTGAGCGACTCGCCCACAATGCCGCGCACCCCGGAGATGCCGATCTTCAACGACGCTGCCTTGCGCATGGAACTACCTCGCTAGGGGACGAAACCACAGATTACACAGATTGTCACAGATTTTGAGGGGTTTGGGAAGGGGGAGGGACTGCAAGCAGGGTCGTTCATTACCGAGCAAGCGGGAAGCTAGACACGCAGACCCAGCCATTTAACGTCAGTAAGGACGTTGCAATTATGAAATGGCGCACCTGCCGGGGCAGCTCATGTTCGTTAAGTCGTAATATTGCCAGGATGGCAACAAAGAGGAGGCTGCAGGGTATCACGAGATTCAGGTTCACATTACTAGAGAATCCAAATGCGCCGCTTAAAATGGCACCCCCGGTAAATGCTAGGACTGGAAGTATAATATACAAGGGTAACGCCAATAGTGGTACCCACCAGACGCAGCGGTAGACCCACCAACCGAGCAACAGGATCGCAATTGGGATGAAGTAGAAGAAATGCTGTTCCGCAATCCTCTCCGGCCATATTCCGTTTATATACCATTGCACGGCACTAAACACCCACGGCGCCAGTAGCAGTACCGCTGTCGCACCGACCTGCCAGACAACCTCGCGCCCGCCGCGCTCAGGCTTCCGCTCCACAGGGACGGGCGGCGGTGGCGGCGTGGTCTGCTCGAAGGTTTCCTCCATGGCGGTGGCTCCTATCCGCGGTCGGTAGATGCTTGGTCACTGTTTGGAACAGGGCAAGAGCCCGGCTCGACGACAGGTTGAGGTAGGTTTACCAGCGCGGCTTATTTGGAGTGCGGCAGGCACTGCCGCTTTCATCTTGCCTCGTTCTTCCCCACCGGTCTCACGTGTCTTCCGAGAATTAAGGTTGCCGAAAAAGTGAAAGCGGCAGTGCCTGCCGCACTCCAAAGTTGCCGCCCTTGAGACCGATGGCTATCCCGACATGCGGGCCGGGCTCTTAGCCCCTTTCCAAACGGTGACCAGCAATCCACCTGGGATGGTTTCCGTCCCCTACTTCTTCGCCGGCAGCCGGTCGTCGAAGACCAGTATGCCGTTAGCGATAACCAGGGATCATTCTCCTGAATGTGGTGCCATCATCGGGAAGAGCACTAGATAGATACCACAATTTAGCATCAACAGGATGGCAGCTTTCACAAAAGGGTGAAGTGGTCTGGCGGGCAATAGACTGCCGCGGTGAGTGATAATATAGAAAAGCAGTAGGGCAAGTACGAAGGGAACGGCGACAAGGCCGATAAAGCCGATAATGACAAACGCAAGGGGAATGGCGACAAGGCCACCGAAGTAGAGCGCGACCGCGAGGAAAATCTCTTTCCACGGGCGGTGATACACGCGCCATCCGGTGAACAGGAGGGCGAGGGGCGTGTAAATCCCCACGAAGACCAGCATGAAGGTGTATAAGCCGGTCGAGTCCAGGTAGGGGACGTGTAAAATGCAGAGGGTGTAGACCCATGGGAACGCCAGCAGCGTGATGGCGAGTAGGCCACGCGGCATGGCCTCCCATTCCTCCGGGGACGGGTAGTCTTTTTCCGGTGTTGGATCCATCGCATCAGGCATCAGCTACGCTCCTCGTATCGGATGCACGGGCCACCGCAAATAGCGCAGTGTTGGATAGAGTATAGGTCAATCAGGAAAAGTGAAGATCAATAGCGCATTAAACCTGTGTTATCGATAGGTTCATTATCAACGGGCCGGGCTCTTAGTCCCTTTCCAAACAGTGACCAAGAACATACCTGATCCGCCGTCGCCCTTCCACCCCGCCCCAAAAATCAGTGAAAATCTGTGCAATCTGTGGTTTCGTCCCCCCTACTTCGTCCCCGGCGCTCGGTCGTCGAAGACCAGCACGCCGCTGGCGACGGGGCGGGTCCAGGTGGCGGGGGGGGCGGTGACGACCGTGGGGCCGATGGCCATGGTGGTGCTGCCGCCGCCGTCCAGGTTCATCGCCTCCACCGCGCCTTCCGCCTGGAGCAGCGCCGCCAGCTCGTCCAGCGTCATGCCGCCGCCGAAGGGGCCGGGGGGCTCCACCGCCACGATGAGCACGTGGCCGTCGGCGGTGACGCCCAGCGCGGTGCGCGCCGGGTGGCCGGTGAGGATGTCGGGCTTAAAGCGCTCCGCGGGGCCGGTGATCGCCACCGCCCCCGCGTGCAGCAGGCGCGGTCCGGCGCCCACCGCGGCGGCATAGGGGGTCAGGTCGGGCGTCGTCGTCGGGGCTATCGTCACCGCGCCGCCCACGGGCAGCAGCGGGTCGAAGCCGACACACTCCGCGTTGCGCATCTGCAGCACGAATTCCCCCGGGTTCAGATAGGTGGCGTCGGCGTTCTTCCCGACCACCACGCCCCCGCGGATGAGCACGTTCAGCCCGCCCGGGATGGCCGGCGCGCGCAAATAGGTGTTGCCGGCGAAGACGATGGAGTCGGGCATGGGCGTCAGAATGCTGGCGTCCAGTGCATCCGGGAGGTCGCGCTCGGTGCCATCGGGCAGCGTGACGCGCCAGGCCCCCACGGGATTGAGAAACACGGGCAGCCCGCCGGCGGGGAAGGCCGCCGCGGTGCGCGCCCACAGCGGCAAGGCGCGCACCTGCCCGCCCGCCATCAGCAGCCCCACGGGGCGCGTGCCGTCGGTGAAGTAGCCGCCGTTCACGCCCGCCACCGCGCCGGTGCGCGTCACCATGGCGCCCACGCGCTCGCGCTCCCCGTGCGCCGCGGTCACGTCCAGCTTCACGTGGGGGTCGGTGGCGGTGATGTCCAGGATATGCGCCTGAAAGTAGCGCGTCTCCGTGCCCTTTTCAAAGACGGTGTAGTTGATGCTCGGGGTCAGCGGTTGCGTCTCCCGCCGGGTGAAGACCTTCAGCACGTCGATGACCACGCGGAAGGGCTTGTCGCCGTCGGCAGGCAGCGTGAAGACATCGCAGCGACGGGCTTTGGTCAGCGTCACGGTGAGCAGCGCCTGGCCGAAGAAGTCCGGCGTCACGGTGATGCACGCCACCGCGGGGTCGGCCACCGTCACCGGGGGCAACGGTGCCTCCAGCGGCAGCGCCACCTGCGCCATCCCCACGCTGGGCAGCGTCAACACCGTCACCGGCGCCGCGTCCGGGCAGTCGAGCACCACCCGCACCTTGTCCGGCGCCACCGACGTGCGCACGGCAAACTCCCCCGCCCACGCCGCCAGACACAGCACCATCGGCAACACAACGCATACATAAAGCCGCATGGGAGCATTATACCCGATGGGGGGGACGGGGAACAGGGAACAGAGATGCAAAACGCTTATCCATCGTCGCCCCCTACCCCCCAGCCCCCTCCCCCGTCACAGGACGTTACGGGGGAAGGGTCGGGGATGGGGGCGCGCCTGGAGGCGCGGAACGGCAAAATGCCCCGTGTCGGGGGATCGAAATAATCCCAACATCACATTTCGCTCACCCCCTGCAACCTCCGACCCCTTCCCGCGTTCTAATAGTTAGGACTTTCGCTTTGCTACTCCATAACGATATCGTAATGTTTGGTGTCTTTGGTGAGTGGGTATACCCCTGTTGCTGCTATGCTCACCGCACGCCAATACACTGAATACTTGATTGCCACCACTGGCAACTATACGTGC
>CAIYQO010000310.1 GCA_903928345.1 uncultured bacterium
AAGGTTGTGACAGACACCAGTACGATACCGATTGGGCCGCCATCCATACTGGACAGGCGGCCCACATGCTTAGAGGAAGATGCGCACAGAAAACCCATCTGGAAAAAAGAGCCGCGGACGGTTTATCTAAACTTCAGTATTACGACCCTTTTCCCTTCCTGTCAATAATGGCGGTGGTACCGTATGCGTGCCGGTTTATCGGGATTTACGGCAGCGCCACCGCCACGTCGTCGAGATACGCTATCCGGTCGGTACCGTCGATGTCGATGCCCTGGAAGCCCAGCGTGTGCGTGCCGTTTTCCAGCGTGAAGGTGTCGCTGCTGTAGGGGGCAAAGGCGTTGGTGAGGGTGATCGCGCTGCCGAAGGGGTGCTCGTCGAGGAGGATGGTGAGCTTGGCGCTTGCGCTGCCGCAACACGCCTTGAAGGTGAGCTTGTAGCTGCCTGCGCGCATAATGACGCATTGCTTCACCACGCCGTCCTTATGCAGGAAGGCGACCTGCTGGCCTTCCGGCGCGGCGGGGTTGCCCTGGCTGCTGCCGCCGCGCGCGATGCCCGCCGTGCCGGTGAAGGCCCAGTGCTGGCGGGCGGTGGTGGCGGGCGGCGCTTCGTATAGCGGGTCGGCGGTCTCCGCGGGATACTCAAAACCGCTATTGCACAACGCGGGCACCGGGCCGCCGTAGAAGAGGGTGTCCGCCGGATTGGTTAGCGCGCCGTGGCCGTCGGCGAAGGCGGCGATGACGCTGCCGTTGTGCTTCGGGTCGAGCTGGCCGGTGTTGTAATACACGTTGGGGACGGAGCCGGCACTCGACGTGTCGCTGTTGCCGTCCACGGTGAGGAAGATCGAACTGGGCTCGGTAACCTTCGCGGTGGACATGCCGCCAAGATCGGAGTTGTACTGATATCCGTTGGCCGGATCGCGCGACGGGCAGCGCAGCACGCCGGCGGGAAGGTTGAGGTCACCCCAGAAGGATGCCGGCACGGCATAGTGGTCTTCGTGCTCCTGGGCGTCCATCTGCGCGGCCATGGCGATCTGCTTCTGGTTGCTCGTACACATCGCCTGGCGCCCCTTTTCACGGGCACGCGCGAAGACGGGGAAGAGTAGACCGGCCAGCACCGCAATTATCGCGATGACGACCAGGAGTTCGATGAGCGTGAAGCCGCGCCGCATGTGCAGGTACCCTCCGCGAGAAGATGCCTTCATCTTACGGGGTGAAGATCATCGCGCGGTCAAGGAGCGGTGATGCGCGGGTTAAGTCTCGTCGTCGTCCGGCTCTTCCTCCGGCTCCCACATCGCCGCGACGGGGCGCGTTTCGCGCAGACGCTCCGCTAGCCGGGTGTTGCGCGCCTGCGGGCGGGCGTTGCGCACGGCGATGCCCACCGCGCGCTTGCTGCCGATGAGCAGCGCCAGCTTTTTCGCGCGCGTGAGGGCGGTGTAAAGCAGGTTGCGCTGCAGCAGCAGGAAATGCTGGGTGTGCAGCGCCAGCACCACCGCCGCGTATTCGCTCCCCTGCGACTTGTGCACGGTGAGGGCGTAGGCGAGCTGCAACTCGTCTGTATCCTGAAAGTCGTACGGGACATCCTTCTCCGGGTAGCCCACGACGAGCTGCTTCTCCTCCGCGTCGATGTGGCGGATGTAGCCGATATCGCCGTTGAAGACGTCTTTGGTGTAGTTGTTGACCGTCTGGATTACCCGGTCGCCGCAGCGGAGGGTCTTCTGCCCGCGCACGTGCTCCGTCACTCCGAGGGTCTTTGGGTTCAGTGCCTCTTGCAACAATGCGTTAAGCGCCTGCGCGCCCAGCGTGCCGCGTTGCATGGGGGTGAGCACCTGCACGTCCTCGCGCGCGTAGCCCAGGCTGGGCAGGCTGCGGCACACCACGTCGGCCACCTTCTGCGCGGCGATTAGCGGGTCGTCCTGCGAGATGAAGAGGCAGTCGGCGCTGCGCCAGTGGCTGGTGGGTACGAGTTCCGGCATTTCACCGCGGTTCACCCGGTGCGCGTTGGTGATGATGGTGCTTTCCGCCGCCTGGCGGAAGATCTCCGTAAGGCATACCACCGGCACGGCGCCGCTGTCGATCAGGTCGTGCAGCACGTTGCCCGCGCCCACGCTGGGCAACTGATCGGCGTCGCCCACCAGAATCAACTGGCCGTGCGGGGGCAGCGCGCGCACCAGGGCATACGCCAGGTGCAAATCGACCATGCTCACCTCGTCCACGATGAGCGTGTCGCACTCCAGCGGGTTCTCCGGGTTGCGCTTGAACTGCAGCGTGTTGCCCTCCACCTCCAGCTGGCGATGGATCGTCTGCGCCGGGGCGCCGGTCACTTCGGCGAGGCGTTTGGCCGCGCGCCCGGTGGGGCTGGCGAGGAGCACCTTGCGCCCGCAGCGCTGGTGGCCCTGCAATATTGTCCGCGTCGTGGTCGTCTTCCCGGTGCCGGGGCCGCCGGTGATCACCAGCACCCGGCTGCGCAGGGCTTCCAGCACCGCGCGCCGCTGCTCTGCCGCCAACGTGATGCCCATCCCGTCGCAGAGCGACGCCACAAAGGCGTCCACGTCCGCCGGCAACCACGGGCTCTCCAGCGGCGTGTCGATGAGCCGCCGCAGCCCGCGCGCCAGCGTCGCTTCATGGATATACGTGCCGCGCAGGTAGATGGGGGAACGATCGCGGTCGTCCGTGTCGCGGATGAGCAGTTGCGCGCGCACCAGCCGCTCCACCGCCTCCAGCGCCGCGGACAGGGTGGGGGTGGCGCCGGGCAGCGGCGGCGCACCGTCCTCCGCGGGCAGTGAGAGCAGCTCCACCGCCGACGCCGCCAACCCTTCCTCGGGTAGGAAACAGTGCCCCTGGTCGTCGGCCTGGCGCAGCGAGAAGAGCACGCCCGCTTCGATGCGCTCCGGCAGGTCGAGGGGCATCCCCAGCTTGCGCGCGATGCCGTCCGCCAGCTTGAAGCCGATGCCGAAGACATCGCGCGCCAGCCGGTACGGGTTCGCGCTCACCACCTCGATGGCGCGGTCGCCGTATTCCTTGTAAATTTTGCGCGCGTAGGTGGCGCTGATCCCCTGCCCCTGCAGAAAGAGCATGATGTGGCGCACCTCGTGCTGCTCCTCCCAGGCTTCGATAATCCGCTCCGCCGTCTTCGGCCCGATGCCCGGCACCTCGACCAGCCGCTTCGGGTTGCGCTCGATCACCTCCAGCGTGTCCAGGCCGAAGTAGTCCACCAGCCGCTTGGCCGTGGTCTTCCCCACGCCGCGGATCGCCCCGCCGCTCAAATACGCCACCAGCGCCTTCGGCGAGGTCGGCTTGATGAGCTGGTAGCGCTCCACGCGGAACTGCGGCCCGTATTGCTTGTGCGTCTCCCAGCGACCCCACAGTTGCATCGTTTCGCCGGGGATGGGGGTGACGAAGGTGGCGAGGATGATGATGGTGTCGCCGTCGAAGGTGTAGAAGCGCGCGATGGTGAAGCCGGACTCCTCGTTGTGAAAGGTGACCGCCTCCAAACTCCCCTCGATCGGCGTCAACGCGTCGCACCCCACCGGAATCGCGGCGGGATCGGCAAACAACGAACCAGGCTGGGACGGATTCTCGCGCATGGGTGCCATTATCTTTCCCGATGAGAGGTGGGGAATCCTGCCGGAAACGGGAAATGTGGACAGGGAGTGGTGGTCGGGGAGGGTGAAGAGCGAGAACTTGTCCAGCAGTCATCGTAATTGACAGCCCTCCGTGCGTCTGTATACTGAAGAAGCTGATCGCAAAACCGTCTCACCTACTCCCACTCTCCCGTGGAGCGAAGCAGAACGGAACCGGGGGTGGGGCAGTATTGCAAAAGGGGAGAGAAGATGAACAGATGTCTGTCGGCGCTTATTGTGTTCCTCGGCCTGGCCTGCCTGACGCCCGTCGTCGCGCAGCCGGTCGCGGTGCCGCCACCGCCTGCCGTCGCACCCCCACCGGTCAATGCGAAACGCGCCTGGGGGCCGGAGCAGGCCACCGGTGCGCCGGACACCCCGGTCGGCGGTGATTTTTCCACCGCGTGGGCCTCGCTGCTCGAGGATGCCGGGCCCGAATGGCTGCAACTCGACTATGCCAAAGCCGTTCCGGTGAAGGAAGTGCGCATCCGCGAGTCCTACAATCCCGGCGCGGTCAGCAAGGTCACCGCCTTTGGGGAGGACGGCAAGGAGAAGACGCTCTGGGAAGGCGTGGACCCGACGAAAAAAGCCCCGGACGATTTTGTCGTCAAACCGGTGGAGCCCATGGCGACGAAACGCGTGAAGGTCTACCTGGACACGACACGCGTGCCCGGCTGGAATGAGATCGATGCCGTCGAGCTGGTCGGCACGGATGGCACGCGGCAGTGGGCGGCCGGCGCCACCGCGAGTTCCACCTTTGCCGTGCGCCCGTTGGGGGGAATCCCGGGTGACGTGATCGGCTTCCCGGCGGGGGACGAGTTCCAACCCTTTCTCAACCTGCACATGATCTGCCATCTCAACGGCGATAAAACCCTCGACGGCGTACTGCAACGCAGCGGCCCGCAATTCCTGGTCCTCCGCAACGAAGCGGTGCATCTCACCTACCTCATCAATAAAACGCAGATCGTCGTGGTCGAAATCAAACAGGACCAACCGGTCGTACTGCGAGATTAGCGGGAGAATGGACACCCGCCGCGCGTGTCGGTATGATAAAGCAACCCGTCGCATCCCGTTCAGGAGGATTGGTCATGCGTCTCTTCGGCATCGATGGTAGACTGGCGCCGTATTACACGGGTGCGTGTTGGCGGTTAGGCCTGGCCTTCGGCCTGCCCATCTGTGCGCTGGTCGGGCTGGCCGTTGGGATGGGCCATGGCATCGAAAGCATCATCCTGCAGGTGACAGTCTGCGTGGTGGGCCTGGTGGTGATCTACGGGGTGGTGACCGATGTGTGGCCGATCATCGCCTGGCTGCGCTGCGCCACCGAAACCCTCGACCACGTATATCCGGTGCTGTTGCCCATCGCCGTGGTACGCGAAACCGACGCCTACATCGTCAACCTGCATACCCCGGCGGCGCCGAAGACCGGCCCCATGGTGCGGGTATCGCTCACCCCCGACCCCGCCCTGAACGCGTTCGTCGGCAACGGGTTGCACAACGTGCAAGCCTATCTGCCCGCGGCCGTCGGTGATCTCCTGCTCATCGTGCGCGACAACGGCGGCTTCTTCCTGCAGCAGCGCACGGCCCTGCCACAGCCGCCTTGCACCTTTCGCGCCCTCCTCAACCCCATGCCGACCGCACCGCCGGCAAACACCGCCGCGGCGCCCGCGGTCGCGGTCGATCTGCATTGGGACGAAGCAACCGCCCCGCCGACCCCGGCGCCTGTCCCCCCGCATTGGGAGGAGCACGCGGAGCCCGTGCCCCCGTCCTACCTCGATCGCCACGCGATCTCCCGACCCGGCGCAGTGCCCATGCACCCGCGCCTGCAGCGCTATCTCTTCTTCCCCACGCTCTTCCTCGCCCTGGCGCTCGTGGGCGACGCCGTCTTCTTCGGTCTCATGCTGATGCCGCAACTCCCCGGGCATTCGCACGACAATTGGTCGGGGATGTTCGGCTTCACGCTGCTCGTGACCGCGATGGCTGGGCTCATGCACTATGGCATCTGGCAGCAGATGAGCCGTGCCTCCGCCGTGCTGGCCAACAGTCCCGCGCGTCGCATGCGCATGAATTTCACCAACTGTATGTATTACGGATCGCACGGGAAGCGGTATGACCCGGATGTTACAGTCTATCCACTGGACGCCGACCACCCCGCGCTCACCTTCCACTGCCAGCTCAATCTCGCGGTGAGTTACGAACGCTACGACACCACCGGCATGTCCGTCCGCGTCTACCTGCCCACGCACCCCCGCGACCCGGTCGTCGTCGACGCCTACGACCGCCTCTGGGTCTCCCGCGATTTCCGCCGCATCGACCCCACCGCGCTCTACGCTCTCAATTCAGCAGACCTGGGCTCTGTGCCGAATTAGAGGGAGCGCCCGGTGCAGCGCCAGGGTAGACCAGATAATGCAACCAAACAACACCCCTACAAAGGTCACTTTTCGCCCCGTCCTACGGTATACTCCGGTGCAGGAAGGCGTAGACAGCATCGTGTCGCGTCGGTATGATATTGTAGCTGCTCACGCTTCACGCCACGTATTGCTCACCTGATTTGACCGCCCGCGGTCCGGGGCTATCCTCCCGGTGACCGCGGGCGGTGGGGTTCGTCAGGCGAACTCGGTGTCGA
>CAIYQO010000311.1 GCA_903928345.1 uncultured bacterium
AAGGTTGTGACAGACACCAGTACGATACCGATTGGGCCGCCATCCATACTGGACAGGCGGCCCACATGCTTAGAGGAAGATGCGCACAGAAAACCCATCTGGAAAAAAGAGCCGCGGACGGTTTATCTAAACTTCAGATTTGTAGGCGCGTAGGCGATTGGCGCGGCGGGCCATCTCGTTGGCGTAGTGCCGTCCGAGGGTTGCCGCGTGTGCGGAGGCCCACTCCGAGAGCTTCGTCGTCCCGGCAGGGGGGGCATCGACATAGAGCAGATCGGCCATCAATCCTTCGATCTCCTCGCGGGTCACGATGTGATCGCGCATGATCCACCCCAGCGCCGAGGTAAACAGGTATCCGAGCATAGGCGGTAAGGCAAGGATTGGGCGTGAGATGCCGAGACTGCGGCAGAGCATTTGCACGAGCGCTTTATAGGTATAGGTTTCCGGACCGATGGCCTCGATTACGGCGTTTTCCCGTGTGCGTCCCTGCGCCACGGCTAACGCCGCGAAATCATCCACATAAATCGGTTGTAAGCGGTAGCCCCCATCACCGAACATGCCGAAAAGGGGCAGGTGGCGCAGCGACCAGGCGATATTGTTGATGAGGATATCCTCCTCGCCGAACAACACCGCCGGGCGCAGGATGGCATACGACAGCCCGGACTCCAGCAATGCCCGTTCCAGCACGGCTTTCCCGCGGAAATACTCGAGGGGCGAATCCAGCGCGGGGTTGGTAATGCTCACGTGGACGATCCGAGAAATGCCGGCGTCCTTTGCGGCCGTAAAGAGGGTCAGCGTATTCGTGACTGCTTCTTCATGCGAAAAGTGGCGGGCGTTGAAGCGCACCCAATATGTGTTGTACAACACGTCGGCACCGCGCAACGACGCCGTCAGCGCGGCAGGATCGTCAAAGTGGTAGGGGGACACGGCGATCTCGCCCTCCACCACGTGATGCCGTTGCGGCGAATTCGTGAGCGTGTGCACGCGTATCCCCGCGCGCAATAGGCGGCGGGCGATGTATTGTCCCGAAAAGCCGAACGCGCCGGTGACGACATGTGTCTCCGCATCATCCATGGCGGTAGTGTAGCTGAGTAGATCAGTCTTCGCAATACGGTTTTAATACCAGTCCAATCATCCGTGGCTTACCACTAGCCAGGAGGAGGGGGGGACGGGAAACCACAGATTACACAGATTTCGCAGATTTTTTACTGCGTTCGTTTCGTTTTCTGGGGATTTGGTTGCGGGAAAGCGTTCGGCGGCGAGATTGAGTAGGCTTGGTGACGATGGATTGCGCAGCAAATCTGTGGGAATCTGTGAAATCTGTGGTTTTTCGTCTCCACCTCCTCAAGTTTAACCCTTGCCTTGCCGAAGTTGAATTCGGGGGTGTGGACATGACGATTGCACAGGGACAGGTGACGCTGGCGGCGCAGGCACAGGCGGCGGTGCGGACGGAGACCACCTCGACGCTGCGCGTGCAGGTGCAGACGCGCCAGGCGAGCGCGTCGTCACAGGATACCTATGCCGGTGCCAAGCAGGATAGCACCGACGCCTCCACCGGCCTCGATCCCAAGCTGGCGCTGCTGAAGCAGCTTATCGAAGCGCTCACCAAGCACCGCATCCACGTGATGACGGCAGGCGACCTGAAGGGGAAGACGACGGCGGTGGCGACCCCGACCACCACGTCACCCGCGCCCCCCGCGACGACGTGGAGCGCTACCGCGACCACCGCGACCACCACCACCGACGAGCAGGCGCTGGCACTGCAGGCGCAGGGGGCGGTGACCACGGAGGACGGGCGGGCCATCGATTTTTCGCTGCAACTCGACGTAGCGCGGCAATTCGTCTCGCACGACACCACCACGGTGACCGCCGGCAATGCCCCCGTCGACCCGCTGGTGCTCAACCTCGACGGCTTCACCGGTACGCTGGCAGGGGGATCGTTCAGCTTCGACCTGAACAACGACGGCACGGCGGAGACGCTGCAGGCGCCGGGGGCGGGCCACCCCTTCCTGACCCTCGACCGCAACGGCGACGGGCAGATCAACAATGGCAGCGAGCTTCTTGGGCCGACCACCGGCAGCGGCTTCGCCGAGTTGGGACGCCTGGACAGCGACGGCAACGGGTGGATCGACGAGAACGACCCCGCCTTCGGCAAACTGTCCTTGTGGACGCCGGGAAGCGATCCCGTGGGCCTGCAATCCGCGGGTGTCGGCGCCATCGCGCTGAACTCCATTGCCGCCCCTTTCGCTCTCAAAGATGCCGCCAACACCCTCACCGGCATCTCCCAACGCGCCGGGATCTACCTCCACGAAGACGGCACCCCGGGCACGCTGCAGCAGATTGACCTGGTAGGATGAGGGAACGAGGGGACGAAACCGCAGATTTCACAGATTTTCACAGATTTTTTGCTGCGGTCATCCCGCTTGTCTGTTGTTTTAGTTGCGGGAAAGCGTTCGGCGACGAGTTTTTGACTGCTCGTCGATAACGAATTGCGCAGCAATCATCTGTGCAAATCTGTGAAATCTGTGGTTTCGTCTCCCCGGCCCTTCAGCCCACCCGTTCGTAGCGCACCAACTCGCTGGTCAGCGCGGCGTCGAGGTCGATGGGGAGGCCGCGCAGGAGGTCGGTGCCGGGGAGGCGCAGGGTGTCGCCGGTGTTGTCCAGGGTGACATCGTAGACGGCGGCGCGGTCGATGCCGCGCAGGCGGAGTAGGTAGCCGTCGGCGTCGTGTGCCAGTTTGAAGACCCCGGCGTAGCCGCGCGAGCGGTCGCGGGCGGCGTATTCCAGCACGCACCACGGCGCGGGATGGGTGACGCCGATGTCCGGCGTGTGGTGGTACACCACCGGGTGCCCGGCGAGCACCGGACGGCAGAAACCCTTGTGCAGGGCGATGAAGTGCCGCGTGCGCCGGTGGAAGTCGGTGTCGCGGTCGGCCTGCTGCGCCCCGAAGCCGACGAAGATGGGACGGGCGAAGAGGCAGACGCGCAGGTGGGTGTCCAGGTCGGCGGTCAGGTGCGCTTGCACCGCGCCCCAGTTGACGTGGTTGTGGTAATACACCAGCGCTTCCGGCGGCAGGAACAGCGTGAGGGCGTTGAGGGCGCGGATGGCGATGGGGTGCACCGACCAGTCGCTTTCGCAGCCGAAGTGGAAGTGCGCCATCATGCCGATGTCCAGCCGTCCACCGCCCCCGGCGCAGTTTTCCAGCACAACCTCCGGGCAGGCGGCGCGCGCGCGGTCGTAGGCGCGGTAGAGCACTTCGTGGTGGCGCCAGAATTCGCTCTCCGCATACCCGTCGCGCAGCGACTGCCCGCCCTCGCGCACGGCTTCGTTGTAGTCGATCTTGTAGAAATCCAGCCGGTAGTCGCGAATGAGGCGCAGGATCGACTCCTCGACGAACGCCGCGGCGTCGGGGTGCGCCAGGTTGAGGGTGGCGCCGCACGGGCGGCCATCGTCGGTGGCGAGCACCCAGTCCGGGTGCGCGGCGGCAAGGGCGCTCTCGGGGGCGATGGCTTCCGCTTCGTGCCAGAGGCCGAAGAGCATCCCCTTGTCGTGGCAGTAGTCGCGCAGGCCGTCCATGCCGCCGGGCAGCCACGAGCCGGGTGTCCAGTCGCCGCGCAGGCGGGGCCACTCGCCGAAGGAGGCGCCGTACCACCCGGCGTCCACCATGAAAGCTTCCACGCCCATCTCCGCCGCGACGTCCATCTCGCGCAAAATCCACCCGTCCGGCTCCTCCACCACGCGCCCGGCCACGGTGAACATCGCTTTGTCCGCGGGCGTCGGCGGTAGCACACTGGTGCGCACATGGGCATGCCACGAGGCCACGGCGGCGTCCAGCGTGCCGTGTAGGGGACCCAGATGGACCTCCGGTGAGGTTATCGTCTCGCCGGGGGCGATTACGCGCAGCGGCGCCGGGGCCAGCGGCGCGAGGCGGCAGCCCAGGTGCATCCCGTCGCGCAGGCTGAACTCCGCCGAGTAGTTGCCCGACCAGCCGAGGGCCAGGAAGAAGCGTTGGCCGGTGACGCAATTTTCCACCACGAAGTACGGCGCGCTGTAGCCGCGCCCGGTGGCGGCGCGCTCCAGCCGCAGCGTCTCCCGCACCTCCTGCCAGGCGAAATCCCCCTCCTCACCCCACGCTTCGCCCGCCAGATAGCCCACGCGGTACGGCGCGCCGGCGGCGGAGGGGTTCGTGGTGATGCGTGGGTTGCCCCCCACGGGGTGCGAGGGGGTGCTCCACAGCAGGCCATTCCACGGGGCGACGGCGGCCAGGGCGGCGGGGGCGTCGCCGGTGTTCGTGATCTCCAGATAACGCGTGAGGATGGGCGTGCCGTCCAGCCGGGTGACCACGCGCACGGTGACGGGGCGCAGCGCGTGGCGCAGCTCAGCCACGGCTTCCACCGTCCCCGCGCGCGGTCCGGGGTGTTCGCCGCCCGCCCCCCACACCCAGCGGTTCTGCAGAGCCTGCCCGTCGATCTCCAGCGCAAAGGTGTGCAGCGGCAACCGCAGCGCGTCCAGCCCCGGCAGCGTGGCGACGGTATTCTCCCGCTGCACTTGCCCGGCGGCCGACCAGTACAATCCTATCCACCGCCCGCGCTCCAGCGCTTCCTCCAGCACCGTGGTGCCCGATACGCAGCGCACCGTCGGCCGGTCGCCGGTGGTATAGGTGGTGATGTTCATGGGTGGGGTGGTCATGGCAATCCTCCTTCACGCATCTCCCGCTAATTCCGCATCCTTGCCAGCCTTCCCTGCCTCGGGTATAGTAACGTACTTGTGTGCGCGCTCGCGGGGGCGGGTATAAACGCAATACCGTTCAAAGGCCGTTCCGCACTCCCGCGCGGCCCTCACCCCAACCCCTCTCCCAGCGGGAGAGGGGCGCTGACGGATGTGGACTATTGAACGGTATTGGGTATAAACGGGGAAATGCTGAAAGGTAGCACGGGCACGATGGCGCTTTCAACCAAGGGCAAGGCTGAGCTGGAGTTCTGGCGGGGCATGGTGGCGGAGCTGACACGCGGGTGCGCGAGCGACGAGGAACGCCGGCAGGCGCTGCTGGACGTCTGCACCGCGAAGACCTACCCGCGCTACCTGGAGTCGCTGGGCGTGACGGCGGACGCCTTCGCCGGGCTGCGCATCCTCGATGTGGGCTGCGGACCGCACTGCGGCATCATCGGCTTCACCGACTGCGAGAAGCACGGTGTGGACCCGCTCGTCGACGCCTACCGCGACCTCGGCTACCCGCTCGACGCCCACGGGGTGACGTATCACGCCGCGGGATCGGAAGCGATGCCGCTGGAAGACGGCTCCTTCGACGTGGTGCTCTGCGTCAACGCGCTGGATCACGTGGACGACCTGGACGACACCGTGCGCGAGATCTCCCGCGTGCTCAAAGACGGCGGGCGCTTCCTGGGGCAGCTCAACTTCCACAGCGGCACCGCCTGCGAGCCGATCTGCCTGAACGAGGAGACGATCCGCGCGCGCTTCGGCGCTCACGGGCTCTCTATCGGCAAATTGCACTACCAGTGCAGCATCCACAACTACACGGAAGACCGTTACCTCTGCGAAGCGGTGAAGGTGGGCGCGCCCGCCCCGCGCCGCTCGCTGGTGGAGAAGGTGCTCGTGCGCGCCCCGGAACCGGCGGCGCACCACGCCATGGACGATCCGCCGGGCTTGTGGAAGCTGGAGGAGGACCCCTTCCTGCTCTTCCGCCTGGTACCGACGATGCGCTGCAACTACCGGTGCAAATATTGCTTCGTGTCGCTGGACGAGAAGACGGGCAAGCAGCCCACCATGTTCGACGAGCATCCGGTGGAGGAGTGGATCAGCGCGATGCGCAACTTCTCCAAATACGACGTGGAGTTCTACGGCTGGGGCGGCGAACCGTTTATCCTCGACGGCGTCTACGACATGCTCGCCGCCTGGACGGCGATGGACCACGTGGGGTATGGCAACCGCCTCGACACCAACCTGTCCTTCACCGATAAGATCGTCGCGCGCTGCCCGTCGGACAAGATCAAGCTCAACTGCTCCTGGCACACGCAGTACGATACGCTGGAGACGATCACCGCCAAGGTGAAGAAACTGCGCGCGCTGGATATGGTGGGCATGGTGAACTTCGTGGCCAGCCCGCTGAACCTGGACACGCTGACGCACCAGTACAAGCTGACGCTGGACGAGTTGGTGGACTACTTCGCGCAGCTCGACGTCTTCCTCAACGTGGCGGCGGACTTCAGCATCGTGCACGCCGACCGCGACAACCCCGCCAACGCCATCTACCAGCGCATGATCCTGCGCCACGTGACGTTGGACGAGTGGAAATTCCAGCGCTCCGAAATGGGCGGCGCCCAGTGCACCGCCAACCGGCACTTCCTGACCATCCATCCCAACGGCGACCTGAAGGTGTGCCTCACCGATGTAAAGGTGGGCAACTTCTTCACCGGCGAGCTGACGCTGCCCGCCGACGAGTACTGCGCCCTCGACTGCCCCAGCCTGGTGTCCTACCCCTTCCGCGTCGACAACCCGTATCCGTACCGCCAGCACCTGGTGGAGTTCGTGAAGCGCAACAAGGCCCACTATGCCCAGGTGCGCCGGCAGGAATCCTACGCCGGCCCCATACCGAGCTGGGACACGGTGAAGGCGGCGATGGCGAAGCATCGGAAGATGAAATAGGGGAGCGCGCAGTCAACCTTGGGAGCGCGAGCGTACCCGCGAGCCACGGGAATAAATTGGCGCTGTAGTTGTTGGGCTCGTAGTAGGCTCGCAGCGCAGCAATAACCGTTATATCACATCTATTGATGTGCTGGACGCGCCTTGCTGCGCTGCGTCGCTACAACGAGCCTTAACTTCGCCACCAGCATTGTTTCCGTGGCAGCCGTCCAGGGGCAGCGTCCTGCACCCCCTGGCTATGGAGTTGCGGTCGCATCCTGCGACCGGGTTCGTCCTACCTCACCGTCTCCATTTTGCCTTTTCATTTTCCATTTTCTATTTTGCATTACCCTCCTCGCCTTGACACCCCTCTGCCCCACTGGTACCATTCCGGCGGTGAGTCACTCCTCGGAAAGGGCCTGTTTGCAGCCATGCGTACCACCCACGATTTGTCCTCCCTCGACTGGCAGTTGAGCGGTTGGCATCCGCTCTTCTGGAAGTCCGGCGTGTCCATGGAAACCGGGTTCAATCTCGGCGCCGACGTGCCCGCGGTACCGGCGCAGGTGCCGGGGTCGGTGCAGGGGGCGTTGCATGCCGCCGGGGTGTTGCCCGACTGGAACGTGGGGCTGGATTCGCGCTTTTCCGAGTGGGTGGAGAACCGCCACTGGGTCTACACCGCCGTGATGCCCGCCGCGTGGACGGCGGACGGCGGGCAGGCGCTGCTGCGCTGCGCCGGGCTCGACTACCAGGGGCTGCTCTACGTCAACGGTAAGCCGGCGGGCGCCTTCAAGGGCACGCACACGCCGCACACCTTCGATATCACCCCCCACCTCGGCGCGGGCGATACGCGCATCACCATCATCTTCACCGACAACCCGCACTACCTGGGCCAGCTCGGTTACACCTCGCAGATGACGGAGTGGAAGACGCGCTTTTACTACGTGTGGGACTGGACCCCGCGCATCGTGCAGATCGGCATCTGGGACGCCGTCACGCTGGAAGTGCGCGCGGGCGACGCCATCGACGGGGTGGCGCTGTATAGCGAATATGACGCCGTCGCCGGCAGCGGCACGTTGAATGTCACCGCCGACCTGCGCCTCGCGGCGGCACAGTGGGTGGAGATCACCCTCGAAGACGACGGGGAGGCCATCGCGAGTTCGACCTTCCCCGCGACGGCCGATTTCCGCGCCCGCGTCGAAGGGCTGGGCGTGCGTCCCTGGCAACCCAACGGCAACGGCGCGCAACCGCTCTACCACGTGCGCGTGCGCCTGCTCGACGTCGACGGGGAGACGCTGGACGAGGCTGACCGTCCCACCGGTTTCCGCGAAATCGTGTGGAAGGCCTGCGCAAATGCGCCGGCGGGCGCCGAGCCGTGGATCTGCTGCGTGAACGGGGTGGATACCTTCCTGCAAGGCGCCAACTGGGTGCCGATCCTTCCCAACTTCGCCGACGTGACGGAGGGCGACTACCTGCGCCTGCTGCAGGTGTACCACGACGCCGGCTTCAACCTGCTGCGCGTGTGGGGCGGCGCGGTGCTGGAGAAGGAATGCTTCTACAACCTGTGCGACGCCTTCGGCATTCTGGTCTGGCAGGAGTTCCCGCTCTCCTCGTCGGGTATGGATAACTGGCCGCCTGAGGAGCCGCGGGCCGTCGATGAGATGGCCGAGATCGCCAAAACGTACGTTGCACGGCGCCAGCACCACCCGTCGCTGCTGCTCTGGTGCGGCGGCAACGAGCTGCAAGGCACGCAGGACGGCGGCAAGCAGGGGTGCGGGAAACCGATCGACGTCACCCATCCGATGATGGCCTCCATCGCCGCCATGCTGCGCGAGGCCGACCCCACGCGGCGCTTCCTGCCCACCTCTTCCACCGGTCCGCGCTTCACCGCCGAGGCGAGTGAATTCGGACAGGGGTTGCACCACGACGTGCACGGCCCGTGGGGGATGGCCGGGCCGCTGGCGAACTGGGAGGCCTATTGGGCGCAGGACGACGCGCTCTTCCGCTCCGAGACGGGCATGCCGAGTTGCAGCCCGACGGCGATGATCGAGCAGTACCGCGGCACCATGCCCGCGCTACCCGCCAACCGGAGCAACCAGCTCTGGATGCACAGCGGCTCGTGGTGGATTCAGTGGGACGACTATCTGGCCGACGGTGGCGACCCGGAGAGCCTGGACGGCTACGTGACCTGGAGCCAGCAGCGCCAGGCCGTCGCGCTGGCCCACGCCACCCGCGTGAGCAAGGCGCGCTTCCCCGGCATCGGCGGCATCATCTTCTGGATGGGCCACGACCTGTACCCGGTACCGAGCAACAACTCCATCATCGACTTCCACGGCAACCCCAAACCCGCCGTCGCCGCCATCGCCGAGGTGTTCCACGCGACGGCGGAGGCGTGCCGGGAGTAGCAGCGTCCTTGTCATCCGTAAAGGGTGTGGGGTGATAATTCACGGGGATGAAGAGGATGGAAAGGATATTTGGGGATAGGCTGAACGGCATATCCCCCGGGATCATGGGCACCGAGTTGTCTGAACCCTGATTCGTCGGATTATCGGATTAGAGGATTTTTCCTTCGTATTGATCGAGTGGGTAATCCTTCAATCCGATAATCCAATGAATCAGGGTTCAGACAATATCCTTTTCATCCCCGTGAATTATCAACCCACAATGCCATTCGTAGGCATAAATTGTTGAATTCGAGGCGTCAGATCATGCGAAGTATCACCATCCTCTTGCTCACCCTCCTCGTCCTCCGCGTCGCATTGGCGGCGCCGGGGGCGACGGTGGACAAATATGTCTTCACCGATGCTCAGGCGACGATCCGGGTGACGGGCGCGACGGCGCCGGTGCCCTATACGCTGCGCACCATCACCGCGGCGGGGTGGGGGCCGACGGCGCAGGGGACGGCGGCGGTGGCGGACGGCGCCTTTACGCTGGCGCCGCTGTGCGAAGGCATCCACATCGTCACACTGGGACTGAATCCGCCCGTCGAGGTGCGCTTCCTGGCGCTCAATCCGCCGCCTAAGGTGCGCCGCGCCGCCGTGCTGCGCGCCTTGCCGCGTAACGGGAAGAAGCTGCTGGCCGGCCAACCCTTCCTCGGCGTGGCGATGGGCGACTCGGTGACGAACACCGGCGACTACGTCGGTATGCTCACACTGCTCCTCGAGCGCGCCACCGGCAACCACAGTATTAAGATCCTCAACCGCTCCTACCCCGGGCGCTCGGTGGACGCGTCGGTGCGTTTCTTTCCCGAGGACGTGCTGGCGACGAAGCCGGACGTGGGTTTCCTGATGTACGGCCTCAACGACCTGCATGCCGGCTGCGCGCTGGACGGCTACCTGGACCAGTACCGCTGGATCACGCAACATCTGGCCACGGACGTGGGCGCCGACACGGTGCTGCTCACCCCGACACCGGATGCCAGCATGGACGACAAGTTCGTCGCCTACTCGCCGTACCTGACCGATACGCTGCGCTTCGCCGACGCGCTGGTGCCCCTCGCAAAGGAGCTGAAGGCCCCGCTGGCCGACACCTTCCACGCGCTGTGGATGGGCGGTGCCTCGTTGGATGAGGCCGGGCATCGGCAGTGGCCGTTGCACCCGCTGGGCTACGCCAGCCAGTTCTCGTCGATCATCGAGACGGGGCACGGCGACGGCATCCATCCCAACGTACTCGGGCACCTGGCCATCGCGCGCGCCGTCTTCGCCGCCATGACCGGGCAACCCGTCCCCGCGCCGCCGCTGGCCTTTACCGCGACGTCCGTCTTCACACCCGCCGGGTTGGAGAGCACCGTCACCGTGCGCAACGCGTCGAAAGCGGCACGCACCGGCACGCTGACCCTCCTTCCGCTGCCCGACGGCCGCGTGACCACCGACTTCCACGGCCTCTACGCGCTCATCCCCGGCGCGACGCAAAGCTTCACCGTGCGCTGGCCGGACGTGAAGTCACCCGACGACCTGCTCACCTACCCGGCGAACAGCTACATCGCGCCGGGCCGCCCGACCTTCGCCGTGCTCGACACATCGGGGGAGATTTACGCCGTGCCCGCGCCCTTCCCGGTGGCCGGCGGTTACCGCCGCGAGCGCCAACTGGTGACCGGCAACACGGTGGCGGTGACGCTGGATGGCCCGCTCGGGCCGACCACGCAGACGGTGACGCTCCCCAAAGAGAGCGAAATGGGCCGCCTGCCGCTGAAGAGCGCGCTGCCCGGCAAATACAGTGTGCCCGCCGTGGCGGAACTGGTCTACCTCCGCAGCGCCGGCGCCTTGCGCGGCAATGCGACGGTGGACGGCAAGCTCGACGAGTGGGACGCCCACACCTGGAGCACCCTGGGCGACCCGCTGCAGGCGCGCTGGACACAAGGCCCCGCCGACAACCGCGCCACCCCGGCGGAATGTATGCAGCACTGGGCCTTCAAGGCGGGCGACACGGGGCTGTACTGTGCGGTGAAGATCACCGGCGCGGTGGACAAGGACGTCTTCACCCTCTTCTTCGACCCGCGCGACCCCGCCGAGTTGGGCACGCCGGGGCGGTACTACTGGGTGTCGGGGAATCTCGAGAAGGACGGCAAAGTGAAGCTCAGCCGCGGCGAGACGAGTAAAACGGACGCCGGCCTGACCGGCGCGTGGGCGCCCACCGCCGACGGCATGACACTGGAACTCTTCATCCCCTACGCGTTGATGGAGCGCGTGGCGTGGCCGGCGGGCGGGCAGCTCGGGTTGTCCATCTGGTGGCGGCACAACGGTCCGGGCGGCGCCACGCACCTGCAATGGGCGGAGGACGGCCACCCGTGGAACACGCGCTGGTACGGGGTGGTGTGCCTGCAGACGGACAAAACGCAGCCGTTGCCGTATCGTGTGCGCATCAAGTAGCCGCGTGTAAGGCGCCGGGTGCAACCGCAAGGTTTGCGCATGTCATTTTGCGCCCACAATGCTCTCGGAAACAGGCGCCGGCGCGCACGTCCCGCCGCGCGGCGCCGTGCTAAGGAGGGCACTGTGATGCGAACCTTGTGGCTATTCGCCGGCCTGGTGCTGCCGGCGATCGTCGGTTTGACGCCTGCGTGGGCGCAATACCGCACGTTGCCCACCACTCCCGCCATGACATCGGATGATATGGCGATGTCCGGCACGGGGTACGTCTCCCTCACGCGCGTGCCGCTCCGGCTGAACGGCTTCAACGCCGACCTGGCATCGCACGACTACACCACCTTCGACGATCGTCCTGTGGCGGTCGGTGGTGGCTTCAACTTTACCGTGCAGCACCTGCTGCTGGGCGTAGAGGGGAACTGGCAGTTGCCGCGCCACGGCACGGCTCAGGTGAATGGGCAAAGCCTGCACACCTCGTTCAGCGGCGCGTACGGCTTCGGCAACATCGGCGCGGTGCTGACGCAGTGCAACACCTGCAAAATCTACCCGTTCGTGGGGGTGGGCGCCGGGGCGTTGCAGTTGACCACGCGTCAGAGCGCGGGCGGGAGTTTCGACGACGTGCTGGGGACCCCGCTGCAAGCGTCGCACCTGTCCCGCACCATGCTGCTGACCCAGGCGGGCCTGGGTGTTGACTTCATGCTGCCGGCGATCTTTACCCCCAGCGGCGACGCCGCCGGCATTGTCGTCGGCGTGCGCGCCGGCTACATTTACACCCCGGAGCCCCTCACCCGGCGCTGGCGCCTTGACGGTTCGAATCTCACCGGCGGCCCCGATCCGACTTTCGACGGCCCGTATGTGCAGGTGACCTTCGGCGGCGGTTGGTCGCATGTGCCGGTGCAATAAGGCGCGGTTTTCACCGCTGGTGACGCGTGCCGCCGACCGGGAGGATCGGCGGCACGTCTGCTTGACCGGACAATCCGTAATATTTTTCACGGATTGAAGAGGAAGCACGGCAGGAGTGGAGAATGAAAGATAGGCGACCTTCTGCAATTCTCGGCAACGGGAGATGCGGGAGGTATTTCGCTGTGTGTGTCTCGCCGGATTCCGCAACGGATTCGGTTACCTTTCCCAAATTCTGGAGGCTTATTGTGGCTAACAAACACGTCTACTTGTTTGCCGAGGGCAAAAAAGAGTGGCGCGACCTGCTGGGTGGCAAAGGCGCCAACCTGGCCGAGATGACCAACATCGGTCTGCCGGTTCCGCCGGGCTTCACCATCACCACCGAAACCTGCAACGAGTACTACGCCAACGGCAAGCAGATGCCGGCCGGGCTGTGGGACGAAGTGGCGGCCGCGCTGAAGAACGTCGAGCAGCAGACCGGCAAGGGCTTCGGCGACGCGAAGAACCCGCTGCTGGTCTCCGTGCGTTCCGGCGCGAAGTTCTCCATGCCGGGCATGATGGACACCGTGCTGAACCTCGGCCTGAACGATGAAACCCTGCAGGGGATTATCGCCCTCTCCGGCAACGAGCGCTTCGTCTACGACTCCTACCGCCGCTTCCTGATGATGTTCTCCGACATCGTGCTCTCCGGCGACTTTCCGAAGCTGAAGAAGGACGAGTTCGAGCACATCTTCGACCACCTGAAGCACGAACTGGGCGCCAAGCAAGACACCGATGTGGACGCCGCCGGCCTGAAGAAGCTGTGCGCGCAGTACAAGGTGTACTTCAAAGACGTGGCCGGCTACGACTTCCCGACCGACCCGATGCAGCAGATGAAGCTGGCCACCGAAGCGGTGTTCCGCAGTTGGATGAACGACCGCGCGATCATCTACCGCAACCGCGAGAAGATCGCCCACGACCTGGGCACCGCCGTCAACATCCAGACGATGGTCTTCGGCAACATGGGCAACGACTCCGGCACCGGCGTGGCCTTCACCCGCAACGCCGCCAACGGCGAGAACCACATCTTCGGCGAATACCTGATGAACGCGCAGGGTGAAGACGTGGTGGCCGGCGTGCGCACCCCCGAACCGGTGGCGCAGTTGGAAGCCGAGAACCCGGCGATCTACAAGCAGTTCATCACCATCGCCCATCAGCTCGAGCAACACTACAAGGACATGCAGGACATCGAGTTCACCATCGAAAAGGGTCGGCTCTTCATCCTGCAGTGCCGCTCCGGCAAACGCACCGGCGTCGCCGCGGTGAAGATCGCCGTCGACCAGGTCAACGAAGGCCTCATCACCAAAGAGCAGGCCGTCTCCCGCGTGCCGGCGGAAGCCCTCGAGCAGTTGCTCAACCCGCGGCTGATCAATCCCGAGAAGGTCTCCCCCGTGGCCAAGGGCATGAGCGCCGGCCCCGGCGGCGCGGTGGGGCACATCGCCCTCGACTCCGAGTCCGCGATTGCCATGGCGGCGACCGGTAAGGACGTCATCCTCGTCCGCAAGCTGACGAACCCCGACGACCTGGGCGGCATGCTCGCCTCCAAGGGCGTGCTGACGAAAGAGGGTGGGAAAACCTCCCACGCCGCGCTCGTCGCCCGCCAGTACGGCATCCCGACCATCTGCGGCTGCGGCGCCGTGCAGATCAATGAAATCGACCGCACCGTCAACCTGAACGGCACCATCTTCGCCGAAGGCGATGTCATCTCCATCGACGGCACGCTGGGCGAAGTCTACGACCGCGCCCTCTCCACCGAGCCCGCGCGCGTCACCGGCGACTTCGGCACCTTCATGGAATTCGTCGACACCTTCCGCAAACTCGGTGTGCGCGCCAACGCGGACACCCCGGAACAGGCGGCCCAGTCGGTGGAATTCGGCGCGGAAGGCATCGGCCTCTGCCGCACCGAGCACATGTTCATGGGCGACCGCGTGCCGGCCGTTCAGGACATGATCCTGGCGGAAGACGAGGCGTCGCGCGACGCCGCCCTGGCGGTCCTCCTCCCGCTGCAGCGCAACGACTTCGTCGGCATCTTCAAGGCGATGGTGAAGGACGGCAAGGGTTTGCCCGTGACGATCCGCCTCATCGACCCGCCGCTGCACGAATTCCTGCCCAGCCTGGAAGAGCTGCTCGTCGAGACCACCGAAATGCGCTGCAAGGGCGAGACCGGCGCGGCCTACGCCGAGAAGATGCGCATGCTCGGGAAAGTCCGCGAACTGCACGAATACAACCCGATGCTCGGGCTGCGCGGCGTGCGCCTGTCCATCTACTTCCCCGGCATCGTGAAGATGCAGACCGCCGCCATCATCGGCGCCGCGTGTGAAGTGAAGAAGCAAGGCATCGACGTGCACCCGGAGATCATGATCCCGCTGATCGGTCTGGTGACCGAGTTGACGCTGGTGAAGGGGCAACTGGAGCAGGTGGCCAAGGAGACCATGGCCGCCGAAGGCGTGGAAGTCGACTACAAGTTCGGCACCATGATCGAGATCCCGCGCGCCGCCCTCACCGCCGGTGCGATCGCCCAGGAAGCGGAATTCTTCAGCTTCGGCACCAACGACCTGACCCAGATGACCTTCGGCCTCTCCCGCGACGACGCGGCGAAGTTCCTGCCCGTCTACCTGGAGAAGAAGATCATCAAGGTCGACCCGACCGAGAGCATCGACACCGTCGGCGTGGGCCGGTTGATGAAGATCTGCGTGGATGACGCCAAGGCGGTCAACCCGAAGATCAAGCTGGGCATCTGCGGCGAACACGGCGGCGATCCCGACTCCGTGAAGTTCTGTCACGAAATCGGTCTCACCTACGTGAGCTGCTCGCCCAAGCGCCTCCCCGTCGCCCGCCTCGCCGCCGCGCAGGCAGCGATCAGCGGCAGCGCCCCGCAGGACAAATAGTTCCACGGGAACGCACCAAGCGACGCCTGCCCCGGTTCGCCGGGGCAGGCGTTTTTCGTGTTGGGGACGATTCACCGCGGAGGCGCAGAGGACTTTGTGTTTTCCTTTCGGGAAGGGATGACGTTGCTTACCTTGTTTGGTAGAATGGTGGCAATGGGATGTAATAAGGGATGAACGATTTTGACTTTCTGATGCGGGAGTGGCCGAAATTCACTCGTGAAGCGCACGGGCAACTCGAAAACCTGGCTTCATGGGCATCGCGCGCTGAATGGCATGGATATTTACCATTCGTCTCACTCTGGCATTACCCGTCATATGGCTGTCATCGCGCGTGGCAAGTGCTGTTGCCTGAAAAGGCATCATCAGCGCTAATTATTTATGGCGTCTGGCAGTCTATTATGGATCATGAAACGTTTTACAATCCACTGCTTATTGTGCGTCGACGCGTGGATTGGACACCGCCATCTATTCACATTGATTACATTACCGTACCAGTTACCAAGCTCTAACCAAACCTTGCCGCGTTCAAACGGCTCACTTTACCGCTTGCACCGATAGACGATCCGTGCGCGTTGGCGGAGAAACATTTGGTATTGCCAACGGTCTGTATAGTACGTATCGCATGGCGTGGTACGATGATGGTCCATCGGAATGGCATACCATCACGACTTGGGCTCACGACTTTCGCGCGTTTCTCACGGAATATTCGGGATAACAGCGAAGCCATAGTAATCCTCTCTGCGCTCTCTGCGCCTCTGCGGTGAACCAATTATGAAAATCATCCTGGCCTTCGATGCCTATAAGGGCTCTCTCTCCGCGCCGGCGGCGTGTGCGGCGGCGGGGGCGGGGGTGGCGCGGGTGGGCGCGGAAAGCGTCGCGCTGCCGTTGTCCGACGGCGGCGAGGGCTTCACCGACGCGCTGGTCACCGCCGGGGGCGGGCGGCGGCAGGAGGTCACCGTGACGGGGCCGCACTTCCAGCCCGTGCCGGCGGAGATCGGCTGGCTGGACGACGGCGCCACGGCGGTGATCGAGTCCGCGCAGGCGTGCGGGCTGGGGCTGCTGCCGCCGAAAGCGCGGCACCCGGCGCGCACCACGACCCTCGGCGTCGGCGAACTATTGCGCGCGGCGGTGGACGGCGGGGCGCGGAAGCTGGTGGTCGGCCTGGGGGGCACGGGCACCAATGACGGCGGCCTGGGGCTGCTGCAAGCGCTGGGGTGGGGGTTCTTCGACGCGCAGGAGGGAGCCTTGCCGCCGGTAGGGGCGTCGCTGGGGCAGGTGGCGCGCATCGAACGCGGCGACCCGTTCCCGGTGCCGGTGGTCGCCGCCTGCGACGTGCGCAACCCGCTGTTCGGTCCCACGGGCGCGGCCTACGTTTTTGCCCCGCAGAAGGGCGCGTCGCCGGAGGAAGTGGCGGTGCTGGACGCCGGTCTGCGGCACTTCGCCGCGGTGTGCGCCGAGACGCTGGGCGCGGATTTCGCCGACCAGTCCGGTGCGGGGGCGGCGGGCGGGCTGGGCTTCGCGCTGCTCGCCTTCCTGGGGGCCACCTTCCAGCCCGGCGCGGCGTTGGCCATCGACCTGGCGCACTTGGACGACCACCTGCGCGGTGCCGACCTGTGCCTCACCGGCGAGGGGTGCACCGACGCGCAGACGGCATTCGGCAAGCTGCCCGCCGCGGTCGCGGCACGCTGCGCCGCCGCCGGCGTCCCCTGCGTCTGCCTCTCCGGCGCGCTGGGCGACGGGTGGCGCACGCTGTACGACCACGGCATGACGGCATTGTTCTCGATCACCCCGCGCCCGGAAACCCTCGATGCCGCGCTGGCCAACGCCGCGGAGGCGCTGGCGGATACCGCGGAAGCGGTGGTACGCACCCTCCGCGCCTAATGATTCTGACCATCCCAACCGACTGGAGACAAATCCGATGCATACACCCGCACCGTTGTCCTTCGCCACGGCCTATTACCCCGACTACTACCCGGAGTCCGACTGGGCGCGCGACCTGGGGCGCATCCAGGCGAGCGGGCTGCGGGCGGTGCGCATCCTTGAATTCGGTTGGAGTTGGTATCAGCCCACCCCAGAGGCCTTCAATTTTGACGCGATGGACCGGTTTCTCGACCTGTGCACGGCGCACGGGCTGCAGGTCGTCATCGGCACTCCCACCGCGACGCCGCCGCCGTGGTTCTTTCAGCGCTACCCCGATGCCCGGCTGGTGAATGTCGATGGCCGCAGCTGCTTCCGCCACCGGCACATGACCTGCTGGAACCACCCCGCCGCCCGCGCGGAGGCCTTTCGTACGGTGGAAACGCTGGCCACGCGCTACGGGGGGCACCCGGCGGTGTGGGGGTGGCAGATCGACAACGAGCCGAACTACGCCGAAGAGTTGCACGGGTACTACGATTTCAACCCGCACGCGCTGGCCGACGGCCGCCGCTGGCTGCAGGCGAAGTACGGGAGCCTCGACGCGCTGAATGCCGCCTGGTTCACCGCCTTCTGGTCGCAGGTTTACACCGACTGGGCGCAAGTATGGGCCACCCATCTGCCGGTGGCGCAGGTGAACCCGCAGAGTGCGCTGGATTTCCTGCGCTGGCGCGATGCCAACATGGCGGAGTTCGTGCAGGCGCAGGCCGCGCTGCTGCGCCACTGCACCGCGGGGCAGGCCATCGGGGTGAACATCCCCGAAACGGGCGCGGTCTTCTCGGTGCCTATCGGGCAGGATTACTGGGCGCAGGCGCAGGGGCTGGATTGGGTGGGCACCGACCTGTATGCCGCCAGCGGCAAGCGGGCGCAAGACCTGGCGAGCCTTGCCTTCTGTTGCGACCTGATGCGCTCCGTCGCGCGGGATGCCTCGTTGGAGGGGGCGCGCTTCATCATCGCCGAATCGCAAGGCGGCCCGCATTACCGCGCCTGGCACACCGGCTTCGCGCCGGAAACGGTGGAGCCGGACTATCTGCGCCAGTGCGCGGGCGTCTTTCGCGCGCACGGGGCCGAGCAGGTATGGTGGTTCATGTGGCGGCCCACCCCGGCTGGGGCAGAGATCGGCATGAACGCCGTGTGCGACCTCGCCGGCGACCCGACGCCGTATACGCAGATGGTGGCGGAGATCGCCGCGGCGCCCGCGCAGTTCGACGCCGCGCTGGACGCCTACGCCGCACGCCCCGTCGCGCTCCTCGACTACAGCCGCGATACGCTCCTCTTTAACTATCTGATGGAAGGGAACAACCAGTCGCTGGCGGATGCGCAGAACGGTGTGCACGGGCAGCTCGACGCGCTGGGGTATCGGGTGGACTTCATCAACGATGCCGCGCTGGAAGGCGGCGCCATCCCCGACGCGGCGTGCCTGGTGCTGGCGGAGACGCAACTGCTCAGCGACGCCGCGCAGGCGCACGTGCGGGAATGGGTGGAGGCGGATGTGCGGCGTACCCTGGTACTCGGCCCGTCGGTGGGGTTGCTCAATGAGCACGGCCACCTGCGCGCGCCGCGGCAACAACCGCTGTGGCAGTGGCTGGGCGTGACGCCCGGGCATCTGGTGGATACCGACTTTTCCGTGGCGATCGACGGGGCGACGATCACCGCCTTCCGGCAATTCCGCCTGCCGGAAGGCGCGGTGGTGCGGGAAGCGACCCCGTGGCAGGGGGAAAGTTGGCCGCTGGTCTTCACCCTGCCAGCGGCGCGGGTCACCGTCTACGCCTACCGCTGGGGGCTCACCCGCGCGGTGGGGCAGTCGACGGCGATCCCGGCGCCGTAAGCGAGACGCGTCTGCTACGTCAGCATGCGCTTTGATTCATGAATGCTGCTATGGTCCGCAAGTTCGTGGCGACCGAAGTCGCAGCTCTTCGGCCATGCGGCCAGGCGTCCGCCTGCGCGGACGGGGATGCGGCTGATGTCGTTTACGATGTTCCACCGGTCGCGTCCCCGCAGGGGGACGCCTGGCCGCATGGCCGAACAGATGCGATTTCAATCGCCATGGTCTTAGAACGTACCGATAGTTATCAATAAAGAGAGTATACGGGCATGGCTGGCTACTCTTCCTACTTACTATCTGTGCTAGTTTCCTTTGACTTCTGAACAAAAAATACAATACCGAATACAATTGCCAGCAACACCATAGAACAGGCAAACGACAACACTATTGGCCCTGTTGGTTGTTTGAAGATTATCGCCTGAAATAAAAGCACAAGCGAAGAAACCACAACGAATACAACAGCTATGCGTAGTACTCTCATGATACCTCCTTCACGCGCCCCCGAATTACACCGGATTCAACGTCCCCATCCGTCCCGCCACCCGTTGCAACTCGGCTTCCGCGTCGGCGACCAGGGTGTCGAGGATTTGCTGCATGGGCAGGATGTCGTGGAGGAGGCCGACGCTCTGGCCGGCCATTAGCGAGCCGCCCTCCACGTCGCCCTCTTCGACGGCCTTGCGCAGGGAGCCTACCCAGAAATGTTCCACTTCGTACTGGGCGGCCTCGCGGGTGATCTCCCCCGCTTCCAGTTGCTTCAGCAGTTCCAGTTGCAGCTTGCCGAAGGCTTCCATCCCGCCATTTTTGATGGCGCGCACGGCGACGACGGGGAGCTTGGAGTCGTACTGCGGGGTGGAGATCGCCTGGCGGGCATGGGCGTGCAGGAAGGCCTCTTTGAACTTCGGGTGCGCGGTGCACTCCTCGCTCATCACGAAGCGCGTGCCCAACTGCACCCCGGCGGCGCCCATGAGCATCAGGTGGGCCATCATGCGCCCGGTGGCGATGCCGCCGGCGACGAAGATGGGCACCGCGTCATACGCAAAGAGCACCTGCTGCAGCAGCACCATCAGCGACACGTGGCCGATGTGCCCGCCCGCCTCACTGCCTTCCAGGATGAGCGCGTCGATGCCGAAGCGGATCTGTTGCTCGGCTATGGAGCCCTCGGAGGCGAAGGCCATGCAGCGCTTGCCCGCCTGCTTCATCCCCTGCACGTCGGATTTGCGCGGAAAGCTGCCCGCGAAGACGACGAAGGGTACCTTCTTGCTCTGCAATACCTCATATTGCGCGCGAAAATTCGGCGCGATGGTGATGAGGTTGACGGCGAAGGGGTGTTTCAACTCGGCGACCAGCCGGTCGACTTCCGTTTCGAGCAGTGCCGGGGGCATGTTGCCGCCCGCGAAGACGGGGAAGCCGCCGCAGTCGCTGACCGCCTTCACCAGCGCGAAGTTGCTCACCCAGGTCATTCCGCCGGAAATAATGGGGTAGCGCACCCCCAGAAATTCTCGTCCACGTGCCGCTAATGCGTCGAACATGCTGTCATCCTCCTCTACTCGCCGAGGAAGTATACCCCATTTTTCTCTCCCGAGCAACGGAAACGAGGCGCCACGGAGGGTGCCACGGTCACGGAACGGCGGCGATACTGCGCGCGAGCAAGGCGTTTGCCTCTCCCGAGAACCCCCTTGACAGGGACGCCCGTTGCACGTATATTACACTTGTGAAATATTTCGAAACGGAAAGTATATTCACAAATGACGCCTGCGCCACGGACATCATGCGCGCCATGGTGCTGGTGATGCGCGTCGTGAAGAGCGAGGTGCGCCGCCGCCATCCGGACGGGCTGTCGTTGCAGCAGTTCTTCGCGCTGGCTTACCTCGACCGGCACGCGGGCGCGTCGCTGACCGACGTCGGCGACCTGCTCGGGCTTTCCGCCTCCGCCACTTCGAAGATTGTCGATCAGCTCACCCAGCGCGAATTGATCTCTCGGCACGACAGCGCGGACGACCGCCGGCGCGCCACCCTATGCCTCACCCCTGATGGCGCCGCTACCGTAGCGCGCGTCAATGCCGTCATATTGGCTGCCGTCTCCGCGCGGATGGCCGACCTGCCCGCCGACGCGTGCGCGACGATCCGCACCGCCATGGCGTTGCTGACCACCGCCTTTACGGCGGCGCCGACCCACCCATGAGGTTGATCCGATGACATTGACTGAAGAACCTGAAACGGCGCCCGTGCGGCGCTCGACCCCGATGAAGAAGCTCGTCACCTACGTGGGCATCGCGTTGGTGGCGCTGCTCGGTAGCGTGCTGGTCGTGCACTACGTGGCCTTCGCCGCCGCGCGTGTCTCCACCGACGACGCCCAACTGGCTTCCGACGTGGTGCAGATCGCCCCGCAGGTGACCGGCACCGTGCTCGCCGTGCCGGTGGCGGAAAACGCCGTGGTGCATAAGGGTGACGTGCTGTTGCAGCTCGACGACGCCACCCTGCGTGCCGGCGTGGCCCAGGCGGAGGCCAATCTGCAGGCGGCCGTCGCCGCCGCCAACGGGGCGGGCAGCAGCGTGAACCTGACCACGGAGACGAGTGGCGCGCAGTTGGTGCAGGCGCATGGGGCGGTGGATCAGACGGACAGCGCCATTGCCGGCGCCCGCGCCGACGCCCAACGCGCCGCCGCCGGCGTCACGAATGCCCGCGCCATGGCGCGCGGCGCCGTGGCCGGTATTCAGACCGCGCAAGCCGGGCTGGAAGGCGCGAAGATCGCCCGTGACCGCGCCAAGAACGCCGTCACCAGCGCGCAGGCGAATCTGGAAATGGCCAAAGCCAACGTGCGTGCCGCACAGGCCGCCGTGACCGCCGCGCAAGCGGTGGCGGAGAAGGCGGACCACGACGCGCAACGGTATGCCGAACTGCGCGACAAGGGTGCCGTGAGCGCGCAGGCGGTCGAGCAGGCCACCATGGCCTCGCGCACCGCCGCGGCGCAGGTAGACGCGGCGAAACGGCAAGTGGAAGCCGCGCAGGCCGTGGTCGACGCGCGCGGCGCCGATCTGCAGGCCGCGCAATCGCAGGTAACGGCCGCCGAGTCGACCATCAATCAGGCCGCCGCACAGCTCTCCGTCGCCACGGAAAGCGCCCACGCCGCCACGGCGGGCATTGCCCAGGCACAGGCGCAGCAGTCGAGCGCCCAGCAGGCGGTGCAGCAGGCGGTAGCGCGGCGCAGCCAGGCGGTGGGGCAGTTGACGCAGGCGCAGTCCGCGCCGCAGCAGGTGGCGGTGAGCCGCAGCGGCCAGACGACCGCGCAGGCGAAGATCGCCCAGGCGCGCGCCGCGTTGGACACCGCGCGCATCGAACTCAGCTACGCGTGCATGAAAGCCCCGTGCGACGGCGTGGTAAGCGCCGTCTCCGTGCATGCCGGCTCGCTGGTCACCCCCGCCTTCCCGGTGATGGTGCTGGTGCCTGCGAACGGGCTGTATGTGAAGGCGAACTTTAAAGAGACGCAGCTCACCCATCTCCTGGCGGGGATGAAGGTCGAACTGTACGTGGACGCGTTCCCCGGCCATACCTTCCACGGGAAGGTGGACAGCGTCTCCCCCGCCACCGGCGCCACCTTCGCGCTGCTGCCGCCGGATAACGCCACCGGCAACTTTACCAAGGTCGTCCAGCGCGTCCCGGTGAAGATCACGCTGGATCCCGATCAGTCGGGGCTCGATCCCCTGCGCGCGGGCATGAACGTCTCGGTCACGGTATTCACGCGATGAGTACCCCGGGCATCGCCGAATACGACGAATATACGCCGGCCGAGCGATGGATCATCATGAGCGCGTTGATGCTCGGTGCGCTCATGCAGGTGATCGACAGCAGCATCGTCAACGTGGCCATCCCGACGATGATGGGCACGCTGGGCGCCACGCTGACGCAGATTAGTTGGGTGTCCACCGGCTACATCATCGCGAGCGTCATCATGCTGCCCCTCACCGGGTGGATGTCGCACTACTTCGGCCGCAAGCGCTACCTGGCGGCGTCGATCATGACCTTCACCCTTGCCTCCTTCCTGTGCGGCACCGCCCACTCGCTCACCGAGCTGGTCGTCTACCGCATCCTGCAGGGAGCGGGCGGCGCGGCACTGCTGTCCACCGCACTGGCCACCATGATGGAGATCTTCCCGCCGCAGCAACTCGGTATGGTGCAGGCGATCTACGGCATGGCCATTATGGTCGGCCCCACCATCGGCCCCACGCTGGGCGGGTGGATCACCGACAACTACAACTGGCCGTGGATCTTCTTCATCAACGTGCCGCTTGGCATCGCCGCTTCTATCCTCGCGATGCTCTTCGTGCACGACTCCCGCTATGCGCGCGCCCGCACGCGCATCGACATCATCGGCATCGCCTTGCTCGCCATCGGCCTTGGCAGTCTGCAACTTATGCTCGAAAAGGGCAACGAGGAGGGGTGGTTCTCTTCGAACTACATCCTATGGCTCGCGTTTATCTCCGTGACGGGGATAGTGGCTTTCGTGCTCTATGAGCTGCACATCCCTAACCCGGCGGTCAACCTGCGCGTGATGCGGAATCGCAGCTTCACCGCGGGGTCGATCTACGGCGCGGTGGTGGGCATGGGCCTCTTCGGCGGTGTCTTTATCCTGCCCGTGTTCTTGCAGCAACTGCGGCACTATACGGCGCAGCAGTCGGGCGTGTTGATGCTCCCCGGCGCGCTGGCGACAGCGGCCATGATGCCGGTGGTGGGCAAACTCTCCTCGAAGGTGCCACCGCGGTATCTGGTCGTCTTCGGCTCGATCACCTTTATCATCTCGTCGGTCATGATGCGCAACCTGACGATGGATACCGGCCCCTGGGATCTCTTCTGGCCGCTGGTGTTGCGCGGGGCGGGGATGGGGTTCCTCTTCGCGCCGCTCACGCTGGTGACGCTCGGGGGGTTGAAGGGGCATGAGATCGCCGAGGGTACGGGGCTCTTTAGCCTGTTGCGCCAGTTGGGCGGGAGCGCGGGCATCGCGTTGCTGTCCACCTTCATCGACCATCAGGCCACGGCCCACCGCGCGATTCTCAGTGAACACCTGACGATGGTGAACCCGCTCACGCAGGTGCGCCTGTCCGAGCTGCAATACCTGTTCCAGTTGAAAGGCTTCGACCCAATTACCGCGTACTACGCCGGAGCGAAGGTGACGGTGATGAGCCTGTTGGGGCAGGCGGCGGTGCTCTCCTTCATCGACGCCTTCCTGCTCATCGCCCTCGTCTTCGTACTCGCCGCCCCGCTGCTCCTGCTGGTCGACAACAACGTCCCGGGCGGCAAGCCGGATATCCACGCGGCGGCGGAGTAGGAGACGCAAGGACGCCGGCGCGCCGGCGGACCTAACCCCCTCGATCCCCCTTCCCTTGAGGGAAGGGGGAAGTTAGCGTTCTCCCCTTATTTATCCGCTTCCCCGTGCCACAAGTGCCGCATCTCCTCGTTGTTTGCCAGCAGGTCTGCCAGCGTGCCTTCGGCGTGGATGCGGCCGTCTTTGAGCAGGATTACATGGTCGGCGCGGGTGAGGGCGGCGCGGCGGTGGGAGACGACGAGGCAGGTGGTGTCGCGGCGGGCGAAGAGCTGCTCCCAGAGCACGCGTTCCGTCTCCACGTCCAGCGCGCTGGACAGGTCGTCGAAGATGAGCAACTCGGCATCGCGTACGAACATGCGCGCCGCCGCCCCGCGCTGCACCTGTCCCCCGGAGAGCTTCACCCCGCGCGGCCCTACTAAAGTGTCCAGCCCCTCGTCCAGCTCCGCGATGTCGCGCTCCATCACCGCCAGGCGCACGGCGGCGTGTAGCGCGTCCTCGTCCGCCGGGTGGCCGGCCAGAATGTTGTCGCGCAGCGACTCGCTGAAGAGGCGCGGCACCTGCGGCGTGTAGGCCACGCGCGGCGGGATGAGCGTGCTCGCCGGGTCGTCGACGCGGGCACCGTTCCAGTGCACCTCGCCCGCGTCGGGGCGCGCCAGGCCCAGCAGGCAGCGCAGCAGCGTGGTCTTCCCCGACCCGATGCGTCCGGTGACCACCACGAACTGCCCGCGCGCCACGGTGAGGTCGATGTCAGCGATGCCGCGGTCGCTGCCCGGGAAGTTGTAGGACAGCCCGCGCGTCTCCAGCGCGTGCAGCCGGTCGTCCGCCACGCGGGCGGCCGGCGTCGGCATGGGCGGCTCCGCGTTCAGGTGCAGGTCGCGCGCGGCGGTGAGTTCCCCCGCGGGGGCACCGAGCAGCAACGCCTCCAGGCGGCCCAACGACACGTTGGTGCGCCGGTATTGCGCCAGCGTATCTCCCAGGAAGAACATCACCGCCGTCACGCGCGGCAGCCAGGTGGTGAAGAGGATGAAGTTCCCCACCGTGAAGGTGTGCTGCTGCATGGCCCGCGCGGAGAGCACCAGAATTACCCCCGTGCCCACGTTCACCACGTTGCCGAAGATGGCGCCCATCATCTGGGTGAGCAGGTTGTCCTTCTGCGCGGCGCGGCGGCGGTGGTCGTTCACCTCATGGAAGCGCCCGATCACCTGGGCCTCCGCCGAGGCCACCTTCACCGCCTGCACGGCATTGAAGATCTCGCCGATGTAGGCGCTCACCGCCGCGGCGGCTTCGCGCGCCGCGCGCCGGTACTTCGTGATGCGCCCGCTGAGCCACTGCACGATGCCGATGATAAGCAACAGCGGCGGGAAGACGGCCAGCGTGATGTGTGCATTGATCCGCCACATGATAAGCAACGCGAAGGCGGCGAAGCTCACCAGCCCCCAGACGTCCAGGCAGCGGTCCACCATGCGGGCCTGCTCCTGCACGTCGTCGCGGAAGCGGCTGATCGCCTCGCCGGGGGTGCCGGGCAGCACGCGTTCCCCCGGCCCCTGCACCAGCCAACCGAGCAGGTTGGTGCGCATGAGCAGGAAGAGCAGCTCCCAGTAGCGTCCGAAGACCAGGATGCCGCCGAGCATATTGACCTGCCGCCCGACCTCCGTGACGGCCAGGTAGGCGATGATCGTCCAGATATTCAGCCCGGCGCGCGCGTGCCCGGAGAGCGTGTCGAAAAACAGGCTCATCAACCACCCGACCAGCAGCGGCGAGTTGTGTTGCAGCGTCCAGAAGAGGATGTTGCTCAAGTACAACCCCGGATGGTAGCGGATCAGCCGCCAGGTGTGTTGTGCGGTATTCATCGTCGTCATGCCAGCTCCCGCTCCAACCCCGTTTGCAGCAACTGCGCGAAGTGCGAGTCGGGATCATCGACCAGCGCGGCGCGCGGGCCGTGCTCGAGGACCTGCCCGTCGTCGAGGATGAGAATCTCGTCCGCGCGGCGTACCGTGCCCAGCCGGTGGGCGATGATGATGCACGTGCGTCCTTGCAGCAGCCGTTCCACCGCGCGCTCGATGAGCCGCTCGGTGGCCGGGTCGAGGCGCGAGGAGGGTTCGTCGAGCAGGATCAGTCCCGGGTCTTCCAGGAAGATGCGTGTGAAGGCGAGCAGTTGCGACTCCCCAGCGGACAGGCCGCTGCCGCCCACCTGCAGCACCGTATCGAGGCCGTCGGGCAGTTTGGTGAACCATTCCTGCAGGCCCAGCTCGTTGATGACCGCCAGGATGCGCGCGTCGGGGATGCGGCGGTCGAAGAAGGTCAGATTGTCGCGCACGGTGGCGTGGAAGAGCTGCACGTCCTGCGTGACCATCCCGATGCGGCGGCGCAGATCGGCCACCGTGGCCTGGCGCAGCTCGGTACCCCCCACGCGCACCTGCCCCTGCTGCACGTCGTAGAGCCGGAAGAGCAGGCGCATCATCGTTGTTTTGCCGCTGCCGGTGCGTCCCAGCACCCCCAGCACGCGTCCCGGCGCCAGTGTGAAGGAGACGCCCTTCAGCACCGGTTCGTCCGCGAAGTAGGCGAAGGTGACATCGTCGAACGCCACCGACAGCGGGCCGTCGGGCAGCGGGGTGCCGGGGCCGTCGACGATGCTCGACGTGCGCGCCTGCAACTCGCGGATGCGCAGCACGCCCGCGGCGGCCTGCTGCAGATCTTGCATCTGTCGCGTGAGCTGCTCCAGCGGGTTGCGTAACATGGTGTTGTACTGGTAGATCAGGTACACCGTGCCCAGTGTGATGACGTGTTGGTAGCAGAGCACCGTGCCCAGCGTCAGCGCGGCCAGGTTACCGAGCAGGAAGCAGAAGGTGGTGAGGAACCAGGTGTAGTTGCGCACCACCCACGCGCGCCGGGCAATGGCATACAGGTTGCGCCCCACGCGACCGAAGCTGTGCATGGTGTAGCCGCCGATGCCGTTGGCGCGGATGTCCTCCAGCCCGCCCAGGCGCTCCTCCACGAAGCCCATCACCGCGGCGTTGGCCTCGCGCTCCTGCTTGAGGACCGGCACCGCGATACTGCGCGCCTTGATGAGCACCACCAGCGAGACCACGGCAAAGGCGCCCAACGCCGCCCCTACGCGCCAGTCGACCAGGAAGAGCGCCACCAGCACCCCGATGAGAATAAGCACGCTCTTCACCACCATCACTAGGAAGGAGGCGAAGAAGGTGCTGATGCTGTTGACGTCACCCTCCAGCCGCTCGATCATCTCCCCCGCGGTGGTGGTGTGGAAAAAGGGCATGTCCAGCGACAGGCAATGCTGCGCCAGGTCGGCGCGCAGGCGGTTGGTAGCGATCCACCCGATGTCCGCGCCCAGGTAGGCGGTCACCGCGGTGCACGTCTGGTCGAGGATGCTGAGGACCAGGTAGAGCCACGCCACGCTGACGATCACCCCCAGCGGCACGCCGCCCTTCGCGTCGTCGATGAAGGTCTTCAATATGGCCGGATTCGCCAACTGCAACCCCGTGCCGACGAGCAGGATGCTCGCCAACACGACGACCCGCGCCGCTTGCGGGCGCAGGTAGGTGGCCATCAGAGTGGCGAAATAGTCCCAGTTGATCTCCATAACGTGTACCGGAATAACGAACGCCGCGCGTAGCGGCACGGAAAAAGCCGCCCCGGCAGGGACGGCTTACGGAAAGTCACCAACGACGACCGTTTAGCTCCATCCCACCCGGAGGCGCGCGAAAATGCTTACGTGAACGACCACGAGTGCACAACCCATCGGTGCGCCTCCTTTCGAGATGATACGCCAGTATACGCGTGGCTCGGAAACGGTGTCAAGCGGAATGGTTGTGCTATTGCGCGGAAAAGCGCTATATAAACCACAAAGGCGATGACGGGCACGAGGGGGCAAGTTTTCGCTGGTAAATGTACCGCCGGCGTCTCGCCGGCATGCGGGTGGGGTAGTAACATGCCGGCGGGACGCCGGCGATACTGGTATGACGAAAATCATAGCGCGGCCCGCGTCGGCGCGCTATACTATCGGTATCTCAACCGAGGAGGTGGCGTATGAAAGCTGTAGTGGACCCCGATCTGTGCACGGGGTGTGAGTTGTGTGCGGACGCGTGCCCGCAGGTGTTCCACATGGAGGGCGACGTGGCGGTGGGCGGCGACGTGAAGGCGGAGGATGAAGACGCGGCGCGGCTGGCCGCGGAGGATTGCCCGTCCAGCGCGATCGAGGTTACGGAGTAGGGGCGGGTTCGTCGGGGGGCAGGTGCCCCCAGAACTTCATCCGCTCGCGGATCTTCTTCTCATACCCCTGGTCGGAGGGCTCGTAGTAGGGGCGGCTCTTGGTGCCCGCGGGCAGGTATTCCTGCGTCACGTGGTGCTGCGGGTGCTCGTGCGGGTACTGGTATCCCTGCCCGTGCCCGAGCTTCTTCGCGCCGCCGTAGGAGGTATCGCGCAGGTGGGCGGGCACGGGGGCCAGGCGGCCCTTTTGCACGTCCCCCTGCGCGCGGTTGATCGCCGCCACCACCGCGTTGCTCTTCGGCGCGCTGGCCACGAAGATCACCGCCTGCGCCAGGTTGATGCGTGCCTCGGGCAGCCCCACGAATTCGACCGCCTGTGCCGCCGCGGTGGCAACGAGCAGTGCCATCGGGTCGGCCAGCCCCACGTCTTCCGAGGCGTGCACCACCACGCGGCGGGCGATGAAGCGCGCGTCCTCCCCTGCTTCCAGCATGCGCGCCATCCAGTACAGCGCGGCGTCCGGGTCGCTGCCGCGCATCGACTTGATGAAGGCGGAGATGATGTCGTAGTGCTGGTCGCCGTCCTTGTCGTAGCGCAGCGCGCGCCGCTGCACCGCGGCTTCCACCGTCTCCAGCGTGATCGTCCCCCCCTTGCCGGCCAGTGCGGCGGCTTCCGCCAGCGCGTTGAGGGCGGTGCGCGCGTCGCCGTCGCTCATTAGCACCAGGTGGTCGCGCGCGTCGTCGGTCAGGGTCAGGGTATAGCGCCCCAGCCCGCGTGCTTCGTCGGCCAGCGCGTGCGCCAGGATGTCCGCCAGCGCCTCCGGCTCCAGCGGTTTGAGCACCACCAGCCGCGAGCGCGAGATGAGCGGCGCGTTGATCTCGAAGAACGGGTTTTCCGTGGTTGCGCCGATGAGCACCACCGTGCCGTCCTCCACCACGGGGAGGAAGGCGTCCTGCTGCGCTTTGTTGAAGCGGTGGATTTCGTCGACGAAGAGGATGGTGCGCCGCCCGCTGCCCCGCCGCCGCTGGCGCGCCTCCTGGATCATCTTGCGCAACTCCGGCACGCCCGAGGTGACGGCACTGAAGGGCTCGAAATGCGCCTGGGTGTGATTGGCGATGAGGTGGGCGAGGGTGGTTTTGCCGCAGCCGGGCGGCCCCCAGAGGATCACCGAGGTGAGCGTGTCCTCTTCGATGGCGCGGCGCAACGGCTTGCCCGGCCCCAGCACTTCCTCCTGCCCCACGAACTCCTCCAGCACCCGCGGCCGCATCCGCGCCGCCAGCGGGGCGTCGGGGGCGATGGTGGGGGCGCTGGGTTCATCTTCGAAAAGAGAAGGCATAGGAATTCCTTGTAGCAGGGAGCGGGGAGCGAGGAGCGGGAATGGGCAAGCGAGCCGGGCTCTTAGCCCTGTTCCAAACAGTGACCATATATACAACCGGCACAGTCACCGTTATTGCACCCGTCCGCTTCTCGCTACCGGTGCAGCGACATCACCATCATGACGATGAGGAGGATGAGCACGACGGGGAGGCCGATGCCGACGAGGAGCTTGTAGGCGCCCAGCGAGGCTTCCAGCTCGATGACGCGGATGCGCAGGCGGTTCTGCTCTTCCTGCAGCGTATCCAGACGCGTCGCCACGTCCTTCAGATCACCGCGCACATCCTTCACGTCGGCCTTCAACGTGTCGTCGTCCACGCGCGGCGCCGCCTCCTGCATACGCGAGGCCAGGAAGCGGTCCAGCAGCACCGGACCGACGAAGTTAATGATGCGCCAGAAGAAATCGAAGCGATGCTCCTTCGCCATACCCATACCTCGCAGTCGTTTTCGCCAGTATAACACGTGGAGAGGGAACAGGGAACTGGGAACAGGGAACAGTGGGGAAAGGAACGCTTCGTCTGCCGGTTGCCCATTATTGCATCAGCATCGTGCCCGCGCTTGCACGCACCCATCCTATTCCCAGTTCCCAACTCCCTGTTCCCTATCCACGGCTGGACGTTCGGCGCGTTTTTGCGTACAATACGCAGGTATTTCCCGGCTGAGCCGGTGGGAACGAGGGGTAACATGGCAGAACGATCGACATGGCGGAATAAAGTGGGGCTCGCGGAGATGTTGCGCGGGGGCGTCATTATGGACGTGACGAACGCGGAGCAGGCGAAGATCGCCGAAGAGGCGGGCGCGGTGGCGGTGATGGCGCTGGAGCGCGTGCCGGCGGACATCCGTGCCCAAGGCGGCGTGGCGCGCATGAGCGACCCGGAGATGATCAAGGCGATCATGGCCACGGTGACGATTCCGGTGATGGCCAAGGCGCGCATCGGGCATTTTGCGGAAGCGCAGATTCTCGAAGCGCTGGGCGTGGATTTTGTGGACGAATCAGAGGTTCTCACCCCCGCCGACGACCGCTACCACATCGACAAGCATGCCTTCAAGGTGCCGTTCGTATGCGGCTGCCGCGATTTAGGCGAAGCGCTCCGGCGCATCGGCGAAGGCGCGGCGATGATCCGCACCAAGGGCGAGGCCGGTTCCGGGAACATCGTCGAAGCCGTGCGCCACATGCGCACCGTGATGAGCGACATGCGCCGCATCCAGGCGATGCGCGAAGACGAGTTGATGATGGTCGCCAAGGAGCTGGGCGCGCCGTACGACCTGGTGCAGTACGTGCACGAGCACGGCAAGTTGCCGGTGCCGAACTTCTCCGCCGGCGGCGTGGCGATCCCCGCCGACGCGGCGCTGATGATGCAACTCGGGGCGGAAGCCGTCTTTGTGGGCAGCGGCATCTTCAAGTCCGCCGACCCGGCGCGACGCGCCAAGGCGATGGTGGACGCTACCACCTACTTCGACCGCCCGGAGATGCTGGCGGAAATCTCCACCGGCCTGGGCGAGCCGATGCGCGGGTTGGAGATGAACACCATACCCGAAGACCAGCGGTTGGCCTCGCGTGGTTGGTAAGTTCAGCGGGTGGTCTGGCCGGCCTGCCCCGATTAATCGGGGTCTCGGCCCGTGTCACCAATAACAGACTCCGCGGCGTCGCATGTGCGGCGCCGCGCTGTTTGGTGCGGTAGATATTCCCCTTTCACCACCGAGGTCGGGATGGTATAATATCGGTGGAAGTAGGCATGTGCTCCATGGACATGATGGATTCATTTGTACAGGCACGCTGGCGCGAGCTGCAGGAGTTGCAGCACGCGGATGAGCAAGAGCGCGAGCAAGAGGCGGATCTCAAGGCGGAGACGGCGTATCTGCGCGTGCGGCTGGCGGATTCCTACCTGCGTTCCGGCAAGATCCAGCGCGCCATCGCCGAATACAAGCGCGCCATCAAAATGGAAAAGGGCAACGGGCTGTATGTCACCCGCCTTGCCGACGCCTACGTCGCGGCGGAGAACATCACCTCCGCCATGGATGTCTACAAGCAGGCCATCACCCTGGCGCCGGGATTGGCGGAGCCGCACTCCAGTCTGGGCGATCTCTACCTGCGCTACGGCATGATGCGGCAGGCGCTGGAACGCTACCGCGAAGCGGTACGCCTCGAACCCGAGCGCGCCTTCTACCGCTACCAACTCGGTGACCTGCTGCGCCAGATGGGCAAGTCCGATGAGGCGCACGACGAGTTGGCCAGCGCGGCCCTGCTCGCCCCCAAGCTGGCCTTTTACCGCTTCCGCCTCGGCGCGCTCTGCCAGCAGCAGGGGTGGCTCGAGGAAGCCTACGAGCACCTACGCGCGGTGACGCTGCTCGCCCCGTTCGACGATTATTACTTCGTGCGCCTGGCCGGCGCGGCGGCGGCCAGCGGGCGCACGGCGGAAACGGTGGCGGCCATGCAGCACGCCGTGCACCTGCGCCCGTACAACGACGCGTATATGCGCCTGCTCGCCGAGGCCTACCGCCTGGACGGGAGCCTGGCGGAGCATGACACGCTCTGCCGTCGCGTGACGCGTCTGGGCGCCTACGACACCGAGTTCTACACCCGGCGCCTCGCGGAGTGGCGCACGCGACCCGCCGACGGCGCACAGGCGTAACCGACGATGTACCCCCCCGTCAAACGCCTCCTCGATCTGCTCGGTGCCGCCGTGCTGCTGGTGCTTTCCCTGCCCGCGTGGGGTGTCATCGCCGCCGTGTTGCGTCTCTCCCAGGGTGCGCCGGTCTTCTTTCGCCAGCGTCGTGCCGGCAAAGACGGCGTACCCTTCACCCTCTGCAAATTCCGCACTATGATCGATGCCCCGCCGCCGCGGCTGCCCGACCGCCCGGTGGCCAAGGCGCCGCACGACGACCGCGCCACCCCCTTCGGCCGCATCCTGCGCCGCACCGCCCTCGACGAGTTGCCGCAACTGCTCAACGTGCTCAAGGGGGAGATGTCGCTGGTGGGTCCGCGCCCGTTGCCGCTGGCCGACCTGGAACAGCCCGGCTGGCTGACCACGGTGGACGACGCCGAACGTGCCCGTCGGCTGGCCTGGCTCGCGCGGCGTCAGCGCGTGCTCCCCGGCTTGACGGGCCTGTGGCAGCTCTCCGCCCCGTCGGAAGAGGATTTCGACAACTGGATCCAGTGCGACACGGCGTATGTCACGCGGCAGGGGCTGTGGTTCGACCTCTACATCGCCTGCGCCACCCCGTTCGCTGTGCTGCGCGGGCGGCGACGACGAAAAATGACAGGGTGACAAGGTGACGGGGTGAGGGGTGAGGGGGTGAAAATAGCCCCGTCACTTTGTCACTCACTCACCGTGCCCCCCCGCATCAACCGCGCGGCGTAAAAGCCGTCCGTGTTGTCGCGCTGGGGGAGCAGGCGCACGTCGCCGGCGTCGTCCTGCGCGCCTTCGGGCAGGGATTTGTGCTTGATGCCGGCGGGGTCGCGTGCCCAGTCGGGGTGGGCGGCGAGGAAGGCGTTCACGATCTCTTCGTTCTCTTCCGGCTCCAACGAGCAGGTGCAGTAGAGCAGGATGCCCCCGGGTTTGCAGGCGCGCGCGGCGGCTTCCAGCAATTCCCGCTGCAGCGCGGTGAGGGAGAGGAGCCCTTCCGGCGTTTTGTGCCAGCGCGCGTCCGCCTGGCGGCGCAGACTGCCCGTGCCGCTGCACGGCGCGTCGAGCAGCGCGTATTCCATACTCTCCGGCGGCACGTCGGTGTTGCGCGCGTCGGCGGCCCGCACCGTGATCGAGGTCAGCCCCAGCCGTTCCAGCTCGCGTGCCAGCACGCCCAGCCGCTCGGTGGAGGTATCCGTGGCGAGCAACGACCCCGTGTCGTCCACCCATTCCGCCAGATTCGTCGTTTTTCCGCCCACCCCCGCGGCCAGGTCCCACCCGGCGCGGTGGCGGCCCGGACGCAGCAACTCTACCATCACCATGCTGCCCTCGCCCTGGATGCTGAACAGCCCCTCGCGGTACTCTTCCAGCTCACGCGGGTTGCCGCCGTCCACGGTGAGGCCCCATGCGGAGATGGCCGTCGGCTCGGTCGGCACGCCGTGCATCGCCAGCATGTCGCGCAACCCGTCACGGGTGATCCAACGGCGGTTCGCGCGCAGTGTCAGCGGGGGCGGCGTGTTGTTCGTGCGCAGCAGCGCTTCCGTCTCCGCGAAGCCGAAGCGCGGCAGCCAGCGCGCCACCAACCACGCCGGATGCGCGTACGCCGTCGCCAGGTAGGCCACCGGGTCGGCGGCGGGGTCGGGCAGCGGGATCGTCGCCCACTCGCGCGCCAGCCGACGCAGCACGGCATTCACCAGCTTCGCCGTGCCTTCGTGTCCATAGCGCCGCGCCAGCGTCACCGCGTCGTTCACCACCGCATGGTCGGGCACGCGGTCGAGCTGCGTCAACTGATAGGCGCTCATACGCAGAATCACGCGGATCGGCAGCTCTACCTCCGCCAGTGGTCGCGCCAGCACCTGTTGCAGCAGGTAATCCAGCCGGCTCTGCCAGCGCAGCGTGCCGTCCACCAGCGTGGTCACCAGCCCGCGGTCGCGCGGCTCCAGTTCGCTGCCCAGCAGCGCGGCCTCCAGCGCCGCGTTCGCCGACACACCCGCATCTACGCGCAGCAGCACGGCGGTCGCCAGGCTGCGCGGATCTTGCTCACTCATACACCGAGTGTACCATAGGGAACGGGAAACAGGGAACAGGGGACGGAAAGGGGAGGGGAGGCGGGGGTAAAACCGGGTGTTTTCCCACGTCCGGCAGCATGGCGAAGGTCGCGTTGCAGCGTGCCGCCTCTTGCCAAAGGGTGGGGAGTAGTGTAGGCTTAGCTACGCGTGTTCGGCGCGACGGACTCATCTTTTTATAGAGAAAACGGGCTATTATGTTTATGGAAGTGCAAGCACCCGCGAAGATCAACCTGACGTTGCGGGTGTTCGGAAAACGTATGGATGGATACCATACGCTGGAATCGGTGGTCCAGACGATCACCCTCTCAGACTCCCTCACCTTCGAGTCGGCGGCGGAAGGACTCTTCTTCTCCTGCTCCGACCCGGTGCTCGAAGGGGAGGACAACCTGGTCATGCGCGCGGCGCGGCTGTTGCAGACCCGCAGCGCGATGCCGCGCGGGGCACGCATCCACCTGGAGAAGCGCATTCCGCAGCAGGCCGGACTTGGCGGGGGCAGCAGCGACGCCGCCACCGCCCTCACCGCTCTCAACGAGCTGTGGGACCTGCACCTGCCGCTGGACGACCTGGCTACGCTGGCGGCCGACCTGGGCAGCGACGTACCCTTCTTCCTGCGCGGGCCGTCCGCCGTCATCGGCGGGCGCGGCGAGCTGGTGCGCCCCATCACCCACAACACCGCCGCCGCCGTGGTACTCGCCAAGCCGGCCACCGGGCTGTCCACCGGCGAGGTTTACTCCCGCCTGCAGGCGATGCCGCAGCTCCCCGACGAAGAGATCTTCATGCGTTCGGCGGCGCAGGTGATGCTCAACGCGCTGAATGCCGGCGATGTCAGCCTCATTGCCCGCGCCATGGTCAACGACCTGGAGCGCTCCGCCTACATCATGCTCCCCGACCTGACGCGCCTGCGCGAGCGCATGCGGCTCCAGGGATGCCTGGGGGTGCAGTTGTGCGGCAGCGGCTCCGCCCTGGTGGGGATCTGCGCCGACGTCGAGGTGGCGAAAGCCGCCGCCGCCGAACTGCTCAACGACTGCCCCTGGACGTGGGCGGGCCCGTGGACGATGGCCGCCTGACACACCAACGACGCGCCATCCGGACACACCCGTGGTATACGCCCCCCATGGTCCGGTTACACCAACCCCGGCGTTCCCCGCGAGAGGGAACGCCGGGAGGTGACCGGATGTTGCGCCAAGTATTTTGCCTGCTCGCTACCCTGCTGCTGACCCGTGCCGCGCTGGCCTGCGCGCCCGTCGTCACCGTCTACGCACCGCGGCCCCAGGTTTCCGTGTACGTGACGACCTATTATATGGTACCCCCCGTCGCCCCGCCCGTCATGGAACTCATCTGCACCCCGCAAGGCTACTTCTACCGCCCCGCGCCGAACTTCGTGACGCTGCCGTTGGGGCAGAGTCCGTACGTGCTGACCACGGGGGCGTATTGCGTGGCGCCGCTGCCGTTCCCCTATCCCGTCATTATCACCCGATAATCTCCCCGGCGCACATCTTGCCCGCGCGGAGTGTGGTATACTAGGCCCACGGCAGAGCGTATGCCGCGGGGCAGGCCGGTCGGCGTGCGAACCGGTGCAATCCCCCTTGCCACTCCCACCATTTCTTGCCATACTAGAAGAATCACTCCGCAAACGCGGGAAACCTTTGCACGGCACTCGTGTCGAAGGTAAGGAACGTTATCCGTCCGATACACCATCGGGCAGCCACGGCTGTACCTGAGGAGGGTCCATCATGTCCCATTGGATGCGCTGCCTCATCTGCGCGCTCATCGTCGGCTCCGCTATGGCGGTCGGATGTGCGCAAGCTGCCAGCGACCAGCAGGAGGCACAAGCCCAGCAGGAGTACGAGCTGGGACTGGCTAAAATGAAGGTGATGTCCTGGGAGGAAGCGATCACTCAGTTCAATATCGTGATGAAACGCTATCCGAACACCCAGGCCCGCTACAAAGCCCAGTTCAGCATGTCCGACTGCCTCGTCGCCGAGAAGAAAGAGCCGGATGCGCTCAACCTGCTCAACACTGTCGTGAAGGAAGAGGATCCGGAACAGTCTCCGGAAGCCTTGAACCGGATCGGGTTGATTTACACCAACGAGCAGAAGTACAACGAAGCGACGCAATCCTTCAAGCACATCATCGGCGATTATCCGGACAACCCGATGGTGGATCACGCGTACTCCAACCTGGGCGATATCGCCTTCAAACTGGGGCACTATCTCCAGGCCGTCGATTACTACTCCCTCGTCGGCACCGCCTACGCCTCGCGCGTGCCCGATCTGCAGCGCGTGTCCCCGGGCGAGCCGCTCATCATCCGCTTGCAGGAACCGAACATGGTGGCCGCCGCCGACACCACCGTACAGGTGACGGTGACGGGCTCCTCGGGCGATAAAGAGACCGTGTTGCTGAAGCCGGTCGCCGAAGGCAGCGACCACTTCACCGCGCAGATCCCCACCAAGCTGGCCGACGCCAAAGCGGGAGACGGCATCCTGGAGATTCACGGCAACGACACCGTCACGCTGACCTATAAAAACCGCTACGTGAGTGCCGAAGGCGCCAAGGACAAGAGCGTCTCCATGGCCATCGCCTCCAACGGCCGCCTGACGATCCGCAACGACAAGAACGAAGAAGTGCGCGGCGTGGTGGTGGGCTACACGATGGCGATCGAAGTCTACGACCCGGATCAGGATAAGACGGATCAACCGGACACGGTGAAGGTCGACATCCGCACCAAGCAGAAGGACACGGAGACGGTCACCCTCACCGAGACGGGCGCGCATACCGGCCTCTTCCGCGCCACCATCGCCACCGAGAAGGGCGACCCGACCCCCGGCGACGGGAAGGTACAGACGAACGCCGACATGGCGGAAAACTCCGGCATGCAGCTCAACGACTACATTATCATCACCTACACCGATCCCGTGCACCTGAATCCGAAGCAGAACGGGCCGATGAAGGTCGAGCAGAAGATCATCTTCTATGCCGCCGCCGGCGGTGACGTGAACACCCCGCCCGACACCACCACCCGGTCGGATCAGAAGATCAAAAAGCTGCTCTACGAAGGCCGCGCGCTGAACGAAGTCGCCAGCACCTACCGCGACCTGGGGCAGGACGCGAAGTCCGCCAATACCTTCCGCCGCGCGGAGGAGAAGTTCAACACCATCCTGCACGATTACCCGCAGGCACCCGCCGCGGAAGACGCGATGTTCGGCCTCTTCGACACCTACGTCGGGCAGAGCCAGTACGAATCCGCCATCTCCATCATCGCGCAGATCACCCGCCGCTTCCCGCAGAGCGTGCGCGCCCCGCAGGCGTTGCTCGAGCTGGCGGACGTGCATATCAAACGCGAAGAGTACGACCGCGCGTTGGCCATCTACCAGGGCATCGTGCAGCGCGCCAAGGGCACCCCGCTGGCCGAAGAGGCCGCCTTCAAAATCTGCGACACTTACATGATGATGTACAAGCCGAAGTCGTCCGACCACGGCCTGCAGAACACGGTGAGTGCCGAAGAAGTGGCGTCCGCCTTCATGGAGTTCGTACAGAGCTACCCGCAGAGCGAGCGCGCGCCGGAAGCCCTCTTCCAACTGGCGACCTTCCGCCTCTCCTACGAGGACTTCCAAGGCGTCATCTCCGTGGCGCGCCGTATGGTGAACACCTACCCAGACAACGTAATGACGGGCCGAGTGCTGCTCTCCTCGGCGAACGCGCAATACAAGCTGCGTCTGTATGACGATGCCAAGGATACGCTGCGCAACATCATCGCGAACTACGGCTCCGAGGCGGATGCCGCCGAGAAGCTGCTCCAGGAGATCATCAAGAAGACGGGCGGCAGCAAGCCCGCCGGCGCGACGGGCGCCGCTGGTTAACATCATTTCCCACCCGGGTTGGCGTATACGCGAGGAGACTTCCATGACGAGAACCACGCAACTCTGGCGCACCCTGCGCGACCTGATGGTCGTGCTGGCGGTGCTGACGGCGCTGGCCGGCGCACGGGCCCAGGCGCCCGTCGTGGCGGGCCCTCCGCCGGGCGGCATGACGATGCTCGACCCGATGCAGGCGAACGGCGACATCCGCACGACGCCGACCATGCCCACCTACGGCATGTGGGGCATGCTCGTCGGCAAGCCGGACCCCGACGACAACGCGCGCGGGTATCAGATTATGAACCCCGGGCAGGGCGTGGTCTATCCGCTCACCGATATGGTGCGCGGCGACACCGGCACGCTGGAGTTCACCGTCATCGGCGCCAAAGCGGTGGCCGACGCCGGCCCGCGCGTCCTTCTCGACACCTGGTCGGCCGCCGGCCCGGGGCGCATCACCCTCACGCTGACGGGTGCCAAGCTCACGCTGGCGATGACCGGGGACAATAACCAGACGACGACGGTGGAAGGCACCCCCAACCTGGGCGGCGACATCCACACGGTTACCGTGTTATGGGACACCAAGTCGCTCGGTCTGCTGTGGGACCGCGGCGTGGTGGCGCAGGCGGACAAGCCGAACCTTTCCGGGCGCGAGCCGCTGGGCGTGGTGCTTGGTAACAACCGCGACTTCCAGCAACCGTGCAAATGCATCGTCAACGGCAACGTGCGCTTCAGCACCGCCCGCGAGCCGAATGCCACCGCGCCCTCCACGGCGGCCGACACGGCGAAGGCGGACGAGATCACCCTGCGCACCGCGCGCGGCTACGACCGTCGTCTTTACCCCTTCCTCGAACGGTTGCGCCAACAGAACGTGGCGGAAGTCTACTACGCCTACGCGCTGGCCTACTCCGACATCGGCGACCTCGACCGCGCCAAGCAGACCCTCGAGCAGCAGATCACGCGCGATCAGAATCACCCGCTGTACGTGCAGGGCATCTTCCTGCGCGCCGACTTGCTGCAACGCCAGAAGGACTACCTCGCCGCCTTCGACACGCTGCAGGTACTCGTCACGCACAAAGACCTGACCATCGCCATCGCGGCGCAGATTCAGCAGGCCATGGTGCTCATCGAGCAGGGTAATACCGATCAGGCCCGCCAGTTGATGGGGCAGATCCTCGAAAAGTACTCCAACAGCGAAGAAGCGAACATCGCCATGCTCGTCATCGCCGAGGACTGTTTGTCCAAGGGCGATTACCAGGGCGCGCTGAAGGCGTTGGAGATGATGGGCATCCTGACGAAGAAGCGCAAACTCACCTTCGAAATCGGCAAGCCGCTCATGATCAAGGTCTCCGACCCGAAGCAGAGCGTGCGCACCAGCGACGCCCCGTTGCCGGTGCTCGTGCAAGCCGCGAAGTCGGGCGATAAGGAGACGGTGCTCCTCAAGCCCGCCTTCTCCCGCGGCCTCTACCTGGGCACGGTGGATACCGAACTGGGCAACGCGAAAGCGGACGACGGCAAGCTGCAGGTTACCGGCGACGATGAAGTGACCGTCACCTACATCGACCCGCTCGCCGACGGGGAGAAGAACAAGGCCATCTCCTATAAGATGACGCCTGCCACCGACGGTCAAATGGTGATGATGGCGCAATCCGCGCTGGACATCTACCGTGAAGCGCAGAGCTATGTGAAGAAGAATATCCTCGACGAGCGCTGGGTGCTGGTGGGCGTGCTCCCGAAGTCCGCCACCGCCTTCTTCCGCGACCCGGAGAACGGCAACCTGCGCAAGAAGGGGTACGGCTTCGACCGCCGCTACATCGAATACATCAAACCCGGCCAGTCGGTCTATGTCGAGTTGACCGATCAGGACCTGGACCTGACCGATCAGCCGGACACCACGACCCTCGACCTGGCCACGCAGGCGGGCAAAAAGCTCACCGTCACGCTGACGGAGACCGGCCCGCACACCGGCATCTTCACCGCCAACGTGAAGACGGTCGCCCTCGGGCAGCCGGAGGATAAGTCGTTGGAGGTGAACTTCAACGACCAGATCACCGCCAACTACGTCGACCAGCGGCCGGCGCCGACGACGAAGGATCCCAGCCACATCGCCACCGTGCGCATCCAGTCCATGTCCGGGATTATCGCGGTGGGGCAGAACTTCCCCGACGAGCAGAACCCGGATGAGAAGGTCTTCGTGCGCGCCTACCGTGTCTCCAACGGCACCGTCCTCACCTGCATGGTGGAGGATCGCGACCTGGACGTCTCCGACGCCCCGGACAAGGTGAACGTGAAGATCAAAACGGACACCGGCGCCGCGTTGGACCTCGCCCTGACGGAAACCGGCCCGCACACCGGCGCCTTCTCCGGCTCCTTCAAGGTGAGCACCGATCCCGCCGCGCCGGACGACCCGAACACCCTCAAGGGTAAGCCGGGCGACCTGGTGACGGCGACCTATAATGATACCGAGAACCCGACCGGCAAGCCGGTCGACGTGGTCTTCAACTTTAAGATCAACAAGCCGGAGAATGCGGTGATGACCTTCGAGCGCCAGGTGGTGGTGTATCCGAAGGCGGAGAAGAACGTCAACATCGCCGATATGCGCCCGCTCTCCGTGAACTGGGAGACCGCCACCGTCCTCGTGCCGGGCAGCGTCTACCGTATCAACCTGGTCGACCCGGACATCGTCCCCACCACCACGGGCGAGATGTATACCAAGGTCGCGCTGAAGTCCGCCAACGGCGCCACCGCCGACGTGGAACTGCGCAGCAACGTGGACCAGAAGAACATGGTGAACGTCTTCACCGGCACCTTCTACTGCCGGCTGGGCGACGTACAGAGTCCGCTGCGCGCTTACATGAGTATGACCGGTGCCGTGGTCGATATGAAGGACGACGACGACAGCACGCAGAACAACAACCTCTACTCCTACCCGGCGATCAACGTGCAGGGGCGCGACAAGGTGCAGGCGACCTACATCGAACCGATCACCGAAGACGGCAAACGCAACGTGTCGCGTGTCAGCGAACTGCGCGTCGGCGCCGACGCGGAGCTGGAGATTCTGAACTTGCAGGGCAACCCGCTGGAAGGCCTCAAGCCCGGCGTCGCCTTCGAAGTCAACGTGGACGACCCCAGCGGCGACATCACCAAGAATCGCGATACGCTGAAGGCCACCCTCACCTCCAGTTGCGGCGACAAGCTCGACGTCGACATGCTGGAGACGGACAGTCACAGCGGCATCTTCAGCGCCGTGGTGAAGACGACCTACGGCACCAAGCACGTGGCCGACGACGTCCTCGCCGTGCCCTTCGACGGCAAGGTGACGATCACGTATCACAACGACAACACCGTGGCCGGGCAGCCGGCGGATCGCGTGGCCGAACTCACGACCCACCCGCTCACCGAGGCGGAAGGGATGCTGCTCACCAAGGTCTTCGACGATCCGAAGTTCGAAGTTCAGACGCTGGTGCGCTATGGCGAGAGCCTGTACGCCTCCGGCGCCGCCGAACTGGTGAAGGCCAACCTGCCGAAGGACGCGCCGCACACCAACGATATCCTGAAAGAGTCGGCGCGCCTGCTACAACAGGTCATCGACCGCTTCCCGAATAGCGAATACGTGGTCGAATCCCTCTACCTCACGGCGAAGATCCGCCGCGAAGAGATGGACTTCGACACGGCGATCAAATACTTCAACCGCGTGGTGGACGAGTATCCGGACACCGTCTTCGTGCCGCAGGCGCTCTACCAGCTCGTGCTGCTGTATTACGATCAAAACGACATTGACAAGGCCACCGAGTCCGCGATGTATCTGGTCTACGGCTTCCCGAAGGACCCGCTGGTGGCGGACGCCTTCCTGCACATCGCCGAGTTCTATTACAACAAGGCGACGAAGGTGGACAAGAACAAGGAAGACAAGGTACACGACTACCTGACGTCGGCCTACATCTACAAGCGCGTGATGGATCGCTTCCCGGATAACCCGCGCATCGAGCTGATCCACTACCGCATGGCCACCGCGTACTACCGCGCCGGGCTGTCGGAAGACAACGGCAAGGGCACGTCGCTGGTCACCGCCATCCGCTACTACCTGGACTTCCAGGACGCGCACAAGGACCACGAGCTGGCCGACGACGCGCTGTACTGGGCCTCCACCGCGTATATGAAGCTGAACAACGTGCAGCGCGCTTACACGCTGCTCACCAAACAGCTCATCCTCTACCCGAAGGGTGACATGGCGTCGTACGCGCAACGTCTGAAGGATCAGATCAAGGAGAAGTATCCGCAGATCGCGGCGGAAACGAATATCTAACCCGGATGATTTGCGCAGCAAAGGATTGCCGGGCCAGCAAAGGCATTCTAACGCGACCGGCGTGCGTGTCCGCCCCCGGGCGGACACGCACACGGTAACTCGGGGCGCGCGGGGCGCACCTCACCATGGTATTTGCGTTGCAGGAAGCGGACGCGGGCGAAGGGAGACCAGGGGATCATGTGGTTGGTGCTTGCACAAGCCGGAGCCGTCCCGGCAAAACACGCGGGAGGATTGAACCTGTGGGAAATCCTCATGAACGCCGGGCCGGTTTCTAAACTGGTATTCGTGCTTCTCATCGGGTGCTCGGTGTTATCCGTCGCCGTGATTGTAGAACGCTGGATTGTGACGAAGCGGGCGGAGAAATCCACCAACGATTCGCTGCAGCTCCTCGACGCGTGGGCGATGACCCAGCAGTGGGCGTCGGCACGCGAGGAGATCGGGCAGGCTATCCGCGAAACGACCCCCCTCTTTTCCGTGCTGCGCGCCGGCGTCGCCTATTGGGGCGAACTGGCCGCGGTAGGGGAAAACCGCATGGAAGTGCTGGAAGCGATGACCTTCGAAGCGGTGAACCGCGAGATGAAGCTGGTGCGCGCCATGCTGCGCGCCAACCTCTCCATCCTCGCGAATATCGCGTCGGTCGCGCCCTTCATCGGCCTCTTCGGCACCGTCGTCGGCATTATTATGACCTTCGACTCCATCGCCAAATCGGGCAACATGGGGCAGGACCTGGTGGCCTCCGGCATCGCCGACGCGCTCGTCGCGACCGCCATGGGCCTTTTTGCCGCCATCCCGGCGGTTATCGCGTACAACTTCTTCTCCGACCGCTGCAACCAGCTCATCCTCTCGATGGAGGAAGTGGCGTTGGAGCGCATCTACTTCCTGGTGCAACGCCAGGAGATCATTCACCCGCATCAGCGCAAAGAGCTGCACATGCCGGTGGCCAATCACCCGGGGTAGGGAACATTTTCCCTCGCCGGGCGGTCTAACCGCCGTGTGGTATACTATAGTGGGCGGTGCCCAGGAACCAGGAACGAGAAACCGGAGCGTGATTCATGAAAGGCCCGCAGAGCGAAGATAGCGGCGACGCGATTGCCGAGATCAACATCATCCCGCTCGTCGACGTGGTGCTGGTGTTGCTCATCATCTTTATGGTGACCACCGTCTTCGCGCGCGACAAGTCGCTCGACCTCGACCTGCCGCAAGGCAGCCGCACCGCGGCCACGCAACCGCCGGCGGAGATCACGGTGGCCGTGACGAAGGATGAGAAGATCCGCGTAAACGGTATCGCTACCGATATCAAGGACATCGTCGACCGCGTGAAAAGTCTGAAGAGCGGCAACGAGACCTCCGGCAAGAAGTCCGTGCTCGTGGTGCGCGGCGACAAAGAGGTGCTCTACGGGAAGATCACCCCGGTGCTGCAGGAGATCAGCTACACCGGCGTGTCGATCACCCTGGCGATTACCGATCCCGACGCAAAAGCGAAATAGGATGGGGCGAGGGCAAGACCATGGAAATGCTGGTATCGATTCTGAAGGTCGCGCTGGTGGTGCTGGCTTTTGTCAGCGTGCTGGCGCTGATACTCGTGTCGATGTTCCGCAATAACCGCCTCCTCTTTTACAGCCTGGTGGCCGCCTTCCTCAGTCATATCACCGTGGCGGGCGGGTTGTTCGCCGCGCAGAAGATCATGGAGTATCGCGCGGCGCAGCCGGAAGCGCGCCTGTCGGTGAGTTTCAAACATGTCGAGCCGCCGAAGAAGATCGAGCCCCCCAAACCGGTGGTGCTGCCGCCAACCCTCGATCTGCCGATGGGCAGCCTGACGGGCAAGCGCTCGGCCAAGACGATGCCCCATGGCACCAGCCTGAATAAAGCCGCCGGCGGGATGACGAAGGCGCCGGGACGCCCGATGGTGAGCGGCATCAGCTCGATGGGCGACGTCTACGTGGATGAAAAGGACGCCGGCATCCTCTCCGGCTCCTTCCAGGATGTCATCGACCGGCGCGATATCGCCGACATCGCCAATGGCTCCGGCGGCGGCGCCGGCACGCCGGACGGTACCGGCAACGGCGATGTGCCCAAAGGCTTCCCCGACGGCAAGGTGAACGGGCGCGTCTACTTCATCCGCCTGAAACACGGAAGCGGTGCGTGGAACGCCTATAACGACGGCACGCAGCACCTGATGACCTTCCTGAACAACTACTTCCCCTGCCAGGGCGACACTTGGCCGATGACCTCCGCCGAACTGCGTGAGAAGTACATGAATAAGGGGCAATACCCCTCCTTCATCTACCTCTACTGCGACGAAACGTTCGCGCTCACCTCCACCGACGTGATGGTGCTGCGCGACTATATGGCCCATAACGGCTTCCTCTTCCTGGACAGCCGCCCGGACTCCGACGTGCAGGCCCACGTAGTTACCGAATTGCGCAAGGTGATTCCGGACGCCCCGATGGCGGCGATCTCCGCCGGGCATCGCATCAACAGCTTCCTCTTCCGCCTGTCGGCGCCGGGCGTGGGAGAGAACATCATCCCGGGGGCGAAAAACTACGGCATCACGCGCGGCGGGCGGCTGGTGGTCTTCTACACCATGGGCAACTTCAGCCACCTCTACTCGGCTTCGGGGCCGGACGGTGGCGATTACATCCTGGCGCAGTACCAGATGGGCGCCAACGTCATGGTCTACGGCATCCGGCGCGGTGACGACTCCGGGCTGCCCAAGGAGCGTGGCGCCAGCGCCAAGGTAACGAACGCCGCGCTGGAGAAGCTTGGATTCCTGAACTCCGCCGGCGGCGCCCCCAAACCGGCCGGCGGACCGGAAGAGTCGGTGAAGGTGAAACCCGTCGCACCGCTGAACCCCGACGGCACCCCGGCCCCGCCGAATAGCAGCGGGACGCCAGAGCCGGACGAGATCAAGGTGCTCGATCAGTAATGCTGCTGCCGCCCCGCCGTGTCCCGGCGGGGTTGCCGCTTGTGCAGGGTAGGAGGGATGCATGATGCCGACCCACGGAACGGAAACGCTGCTTTCGAGTGTCATCCTGGTGAGCATGACGACGCTGGCGGTCGCGCTGGTGGGCTCCCGAGTGCTGCGCCGCAATCGCCGCCTTTTCTGGTGCCTGGGCGCCGCGCTACTGCTGCACGCCACCGCGCTGACGGGGCTCTGGCACATCGGGGTTGGCGGGCAAAGTCTCGTCGCCACCCCGCAGCCCCCGCGGATCATGATCGAACCCTTCCATCCCGCGCCGAAACCGAAACCGCCGGAACCGCTGGTGATCCCCAGTGGTGTGCCGGACGGCGATCGCTCGGCCAAAACACCCCCGCAAGGGGACAGCGCGCAGGAGAACACGCACAACCAGCCCCCGCCGCCGCTCCACGTGATGACGCATGACGGCCCGGTTGATGTGCAGCTGCCCCCCGCAGCGCCGAATATGCCGGACGACGGCACCACCTTTACCGAAGACATGACGCGCTTCGCGCACAACGTGACCGGGCCGAACGGCCCCGGGTATGGGACACCAACCGGCGTGCCGGGCGGCCCACCGCAATGTGGCATCGGCCCGCCCCGCCTGAAAAGCGGCAAAGTCTATTTCATCCGCTTCAAGTGCGGCACGGGGGCGTGGAACGCGTATACCGAAGGCACACAGCACCTGCTCGATTTCACCAATCGTTACGTCACCTGCGAGGCCACAACGCGAGCGATGGGGTATGACGAAGTGCGCGCATTGCTCGACGCCGGCACACCGCCCGCCTTCATCTACCTCTACGTCGACGAGAGCTTCGTGCTGACCGGCGAGGAAGTGCGCGTATTGCAGCGCTACCTCAATACGGACGGCTTCCTCTTCCTGGACAGCCGCCCCGACGCCGACGTGCGCGAGCGCGTGACGAACGAACTGGCGCGCGTGCTGCCCGGCGCGCCGCTGCGGGCGCTGCCCGCGTCGCATACGGTGAACCGCTTCTTCTTTCGCCTGTCGCCCCCCGCGGTGGGGGAGAATATCGCCGACCGGCAGAATTACGGCATCACGCGGCGCAACCGGTTGCAGGTGTTTTACACTATGGGCAACCTGGCGCACCTGTTCGCCGGGCACGCGCCCGACGAGATGAGCTACATTACCGCCCAGTATCAGCAGGGCGTCAACGTCATCTTCTACGCCATCCGCAAGGGGGATGACACGGGGGTGGACGCGCGTCACGGGGCCGGCACCGCGTTATCCACGGGCACGCTGGATCGCGTCTTTTCTCTCGGTGAGCCGCCGCACGCGGCCACGCCGTCGGTGAAGGTGCATCGCGACCCGCCCCCCGCCTTCGGCGCGCCCCCGCCGCCCGGCGTGCCGGACGACGTAAACGTGCTGCCGTAGCGAGTGAATAGGGAACAGGGAACTGGGAACAGTAGATAGCTGCACCCGGCGCACCCTGTGGCGCGTATTAGTAACCGGATGCGCGGCATTCGGAGGAGGGGTCTTATGACAGGGTTTTGGCGAGGGGTGCTGCTGAGCGGCATGTTGATCTTTCTGTTGGCGCCCGTATTGGCACAGGACGATGATGATCCCCCGGCGGGCGGCGGCGGCAGCGACGTGCTGAAGCCGAGTACCATGTGGCAGATCTCCTGCGCCGCGTGGGATAAGCGCGAATACAAGGACTCTGCGGTACTGGCCGAGAAGATCGCCGACCTGAACCCGTACGAGGACTTCTCGCTGGAAGCCTACTGGCGCGCGTTCACCTGCTGGAGCGATCTGCGTCCGGACGCGGCGCGCCGGGCCAAGCTGCACGACAAGGGGATGGACCTGTGCACGAAGTGGGAGAAGAAATACGCCGGCACCGATAAGAACAAGGCCGCGTCCTCGATGTGGTACCGCACGCAATACCTCGAGAAGGACGGCCAGCGCGCGTTGTCCATCAACGTGCTCGAGGATGCGGAAAAGCGCTTCCCGGGCAGCACGAGCGAGTGGAACATCTGCTGGAGCCTGGGCGAATGGCTGCGCGACGGCAAGCGCTTCTCCGAAGCGATTACCTATTATCAGACCTTCTGGACCCTCAACGGCGCCAACCAGTGGGGCGCGCACGCGGTGTTGCGCATCGGCATCTGCTATCAGGAGCAGAAGAACAACGCCGACGCCATCACCGTCTGGTCGCAGATGCTGACGAACGAAGGCTTCAACTGGGGCTGGGGCGAGGTGCACTGGAACACGCTGGAGATCGCCCGCCGCTTGAAGACGATGGGGGAGCAGGAGCAGGCGCGGCGCTTCCTCTTGCGCATCATCGACAAGTGCAACCCGGAGTGGGACGTCACCAAGCAGGCGAAGGCCGAACTCGGCGAGACGCCCAAACCGCACATCTGGATCTATCCGCACCAGTACTACCACTACACCACCGACCGGCAGAGCATCACCGAGAACAGCAAAATTAAGCTGGTCAAGGAAGTGCCGGTGCTCTTCCGCCCGTCGTATATCTCCAAAGACGCGCCCTTCAGCGGCACACTGACCATCACCCCGAAGGTGACGATGACGCAGGTGCCGGACAACATGAAGGTGGACACCAAGGACGACAAGAAGGTCTACTCCGTCGCCCTGAATACCCCGGACGCCAAGGGCAACCTGATGGGGGATACCTGGTATCGCTTCACCCAGGAGGACATCACCGCCGGGCCGCCCAACCGCCTGCGCGTCACGCGCGAGTGGGTGAAGGCGGGCAAAACGTGGGGCGAATGCACCATCACCGTGCAGTCCAACGCCCGCTGGCACATCTGGATGTGGCTGCCCTCGCCGACGAACGCGGACAACTTCCAGATCAACAAGCCGAACGAGGTGCACGACGACGGCCGCCTCTTCCGCTGGTATGACTGGTGGCCGTTGGAGCAGGGTGTCGTCTTCAAGGTCAAGGTCCCCATCGAAGTCGGCGCCGGCGTCAACGAATACTACCCGAAGCTCAAGCTGGAGCGCGGTATCGGGGGCGGCGACGTGGGCTATTCGGACAAACACGTGACCGGCAAGTCGAACTCCTTCGATACGCACGAGCTGGCCATGACTCTCAGCTCGGACGCCGAGTTCCCGTCGTCCTACACCTTCCCCGGCGGCTTCGACGTGATTATGGACGAAGTGAAAAACTAATCCCGCAATCTGCTGCGCGTGCCGTGGGGTGGTTCCGACCACCCCACGCGCGTATCACAAGGAGGCGCTATGTGGCGATGAGGGGTATTGCTGGCACTAGTCACCATGTGGGTGGTCCCCATCGTCGCTGATGAAGACGAAAGTGAGACGCTCGCGGATCACGGTAGCGTTCACTATTGGACGATAGCGAAAGCCGCGTGGGATAAGCGCGAATACAAGGACGCCGCGGTGCTGGCCGAGAAGATCGCCGACCTGAACCCGTACGCGGAGTTCGCGCTGGAAGCCGAGTGGCGCGCCTACGTCACCTGGCATGAGATCCGCCCCGACGTGAAGCGACAGGCGCGAACACGCGACGCGCTCTTCACCCTCGCCGCGCGGTGGGAGGAGCGTTACGCGACAATCGAACCTGACCGCGCCGCGGAGGCGTGCTGGTACCGCGCCCTGGTGCTGGACAAGGAAAGCCGGCACCCCGAGGCCATCGACCTGTTGCAGGAGGCGGAGCGCCGCTACCCTGGCAGCGCGTCGGAGGCGGACATCTGCTGGCACCTAGGCGAAGGGCTGCGTGACGCCAAGCGCTACGCCGAAGCCATCGAAGCCTACCGCACCTTCCGCGCCCTCCATGCCGACAGTGAATGCGCCGCAGACGCCGTGCTGCGCATCGGCATCTGCTACCAGGAATTGCACGACTATCCGAACGCCGAGGACACCTGGTCGGAATTCCTTACCAATGACGGCTTCGACTGGCACGAGGGCGCGGTGTATGGGAACGCGTTGGAAGTCGCACAGCGGCTGAAGGCCATGGGAGAAGCCGCGGAAGAACTGCGCTATTTGCAACGCATCACCAATAAGTGCGATCCCTCCTTGGATGTGTGGCGGCAGGCCAACGCGAAGATAGGCCCGCCCGCGCCGTGTCTCATGATTTACCCGCACCACCGACTCCACTATGTCGCGCACACGAAGAGCATCGACGCGACGAGTAAGCTGATGCTCGTCAGCGAGGTGTCGGTGCTTCTCCGCCCGCAATATTTCCCTCAGGGCGTCGCCTGCACCGGTGCGCTGCGAATAGTGACCAAGGTGACTATGGCGCAGGTACCTGACAACATGGTGGCTAGCACAGTGGACGGCAAGCACATCTACACCGCGGCACTGCAGATACCTGATGCACGACGGAACGACATGGGCGACACCTGGTATCGCTTCGCGACGGCTCCCGTCAGCGTCGCCCCGCCTGACCGCCTGCGCGTCACGCGCGAATGGGTGAAGGCGGGCAAAACGTGGGGCGAATGCACCATCACCGTGCAGTCTAGCGCCCGCTGGCACATCTGGATGTGGCTGCCTACGACGACAAACGCGGATAATTTTCAGCTCAACAGGCCGAACGAGTTGCACGACGACGGCCGCCTGTTTCGCTGGTTTGACGACTGCCCGCTGGAACAAGGCGTCGTCTTCAAGGTCAAGGTGCCCATCGAGGTCGGCGCCGGCGTCAAGGAATACTACCCGCGCATCAAGCTGGAGCGCGGCAGTTCGGACTTTGGCAACACGGATCAGCAGCAGAAGGCGAAGGTGCACGCCGCGACGACTGCGGAACTCGCCATCGCCCTCACGTCCGAGGCGGAGATACTGTCCGAATATGACTTCCCGGGCAGTATCGATGTGATGTTGGACGAAGTAAAGCGCTAATCCGGCAGCACCCGTACCAGCCGCCCGTCGAGGCGCAGGCGATGGGCGCAGTAGAGGCGGACGGCTTCGGGGAAGGCGCGGTGCTCCTCGACCAGCACGCGGGCGGCCAGCGTGTCGGGGGTGTCGTCCTCCCGCACGGGCACGCAGCGCTGCACGATGATCGGCCCGCCGTCCACTTCGTCTTCCACGAAATGCACCGTGCACCCGCTCACCTTGGCGCCGTAGGCAAGCACGGCCTCGTGCACGTGGTGGCCGTAGAAGCCGGGGCCGCAGAAGCTGGGGATGAGCGCCGGGTGGATGTTTATGCTGCGCCCGGTGAAGTGCGCGGTGAACTCCGGCGTGACCATGCGCATGAAGCCCGCGTAGACCACCAGCTCGACCCCGGCGGCGAGGAAGGGCGCTGCCAGCGCGGCGCTGAATGCCGCGCGCGAGGGGAAGTCGCGGTAGGGCAGCACCGCCGTGGCGATGCCGCGCCGCCGCGCACGCTCGAGGGCGAAGGCGTCCGGGTTATCGCTCGCAACCAGCACGACCTCGCCGCGGATCTCCCCGGCGTCGATGCCGTCGAAGATGGCCTGCATATTGGAGCCGCCGCCGGAGGCGAGTACGCCGATACGGGTGGGGGGTGTGGTCATGGATATTCCTTCAAAGTGAATTATGCCGCAATATCAACTAAAGCCGTTTCGACTTGCGGCAGCGGTTGGTCGTGGCGACGCAGCGTAAGCAGATAGCCTTCGATGGCATCTTTAATATTGTCCAGTGCTTCCTCACGCGTATCGCCTTCGCTGATACAACCGGGCAACGCCGGGCAGGTGACGGTAAACCCGCCTTCGGGCGCCGTTTCTAAAAAGACTTCGAAAGATCGCATCGGTCACATCCCCGTGAAGTAGTCTACCCGTTTTCTTCGCCGTCGCCCCCGTAATTCCTGCGTCGGCGGCGTGGGGGCGGGGAGCGAGCCATTATTTCTCCTTCCGACAATCAGAGATATTGACGAAAGTACCTAAAATCCCGTATTATGATTCGCTGTGTGAGTCTCCGGGGCCGAGGTGTGCCCGCGGGGGCGGATTGGGCCGTGTGTGCGGCCCTCCAGAGGAGGAAGCATCGGTGACCACCGAGCAATTTGACGAACAGCTTCACGCGTCGGCCCCGGCCGTGCACGTGTTGAGCGATACCGTGGCGGATTTCCTGCTCAACCGCGGCCATGCCGCCAAGATCAGCGAAATTGCCAGTCAGGTGGGCAAGCGGATGGGGGCGAGCGCGAAGCTGATTCGGCAGACGCTGTCCAATAATCCGCAGTTCGTGGGGGAGGAGCGCCGCTGGAACCTCTCGCTGCGCACCCTGTTCCACCGGCCGTTGCAAGGGGCGTTGCAGCATACGCTGCGCCTGTACGGCAAACCGATGAATGTGGCCGCCCTCAGCAACGAGATGGCGGTGCTCAACGCACGCGCGCCGGAGTTCTTCCAGGCGATGCTCCCGGCGTTCCTGGTCGCCCGCCCCACGTTCTTCTTCCTCACGCCGGATCACCGCTGGGGGCTGAACGAGTGGCTGCTGGACACCGACGTGCTGGACGAGGAAGAGTTGATGCTGCGCAACTTCTTCGGGGAAGTGGACGCCGTGCGCCCGCTGCTCGAGGAAATACGGGCCGTGGCGCTGCCGAAGGAGGCCGACTACGCCGACGCCGCGTTGCGCCTGTTGGAAACGCTGGATCGGCCGCTCACCACCAAGGCCATCTCCTTCGCCCTGTGGTTGCGCGATAAAGAGACCTTCGACCCGCAGGCGGCCTTCCTGGCGCTGCTGAGCGATGGTCGGCTGCACCAATTGTCGAGCAGCATGTGGATGCCCGCCACCCAGGCGGCGCAGGTGCCCACCTCGCTGCAGAAACTCTCCGCGCTGGCCGACATCGCGCTGGAAGAAGAAGAGCAATGGGAAGGCCCGTACGTGGCGAGCCCGGAAGACTTGAACGAGATCTTCGACTTCCTGGTCGAGCATGGCCGTCCGCAGAAGCTCTCCGAGCTGGTGGAAACGATCTTCGAATACAGCAAAGCCTCCAGCCGCTATCAGTCGGTCTACGACGGGCTGGCGGGCACGCTGGTGGACGATCCGCGCTTCCAACTGGTCGGCCAGCAGACGTGGGCGCTGCCCGCGCTGGTGCCCACCGAAGTGTTGCAGGTGCCGGAAAGCCTGCTGCCGGAGACGCTGGACGCCACGCTGCTCACCGATCCCGAGACGGACGCCGAGTTGGAAGACGAAGGTTTGGACGCCAAGCTGGCCCTCTGGGTGCACGACCCGCGCTACGAGGATTTCGGTGGCGAGCACGAAGTGGAGCTGTCGGGCGAGGCCACGCTGGACGAGACGCGCATGCCGCTGCTCTTCAACCACCAGCGCATGGGCACCCTCAAGCTGCGCCAGGCGGATATGACCTTCTTCCCCACCGACACCCCGCTGGCGTGCGTTACCATGCACGGCGAAGGGGTGGGGCAGTTCCAGATGTGGATCAACAACGAAGAGTTGCTCATCCACGGGCTGGCCGACTGGTACCGCGTGTCGAATATCCCGGTGGGCTCCGTGCTTACCGTGCGCCGCGGGGAAGAGCCGGATGATTACTACATCTCCTGGGATGGAGAAACCGACGAACTCATCGCCATCGACGAGGAGCGCATCAGCGTGCTGCTCGACCTGCGCGAGCAGGCAGAGGAGCTGAACTGGTCGGTGTATGACATCATGTGCCGCGTGCTCACCGCCGTGCCGGAAGGCCTGCACTTCCTGGCGCTGTGGACCCAGGTGAACGTGGTGCGCCGCACGCCGAAACGCGTGGTGGCGTCCAACCTGAGTTCCTACCACTGCTTCACCGCGGTGACCGGCACGGAGCGCTGGCGCCTGGATGAGCGCAAGGTGGAACAGGGACGCAAGAAGACGAAGAAGAAGTTCATCATCGAGTAGCACCGGAGCGCGAGGAGGGGCTACGCCCCTCCTCGCGCTGGTTTCGCCCCCTCCCCCGTTTACGCCGGCAAAAAATGCGCAATATTGAGGATAGGAACGGCGTCGGCGTCGTTCGGAAGGATCGGTATCCAACCTATGGTAGGGCAACTGCTCGGTATCCTGGGCATCTTCCTGGTGCTGGGGATTATTATCGTCGTGCACGAATTCGGCCATTTCTCGGTGGCAAAGCTCTCCGGGATGCTCGTGCATGAATTCTCCATCGGCTTGGGCCCGCTGCTGGCCCACGTGACGCGCGGCGGCACGCAATACTCCCTGCGCGCAGTGCCCTTCGGCGGCTACGTACGCATCGCCGGCATGGAGCTGGACGACGAGACGCGCACGCCGGGCGACTTCCACGACAAGCCGTTCATCGCCAAATTCCTCACCCTGCTGGCCGGCGCGGGCATGAACTTCGTGCTCGCCTTCGTCTTTTTCATCATCATGGGTGCCGTGATCGGCTTTCCGGAGCCGGGGAACCAGGTCATCATCGCCAGTGTCGTACCGAACCAACCGGCGGACCGTGCCGGTCTGCAATCGGGCGATCATCTGCTGACCGTTGCCGGGCATCCCATCGTCAACGGCGACGAAGTCAAACCGCTGCTCGGTGCCACCAAGCCGCCCATTCCGATCACCGTCGAACGCCAGGGTGTGCATTTGACCGTGCTGGTGACCCCGAAGCCGCAGCAGACCATCGGGAAGGATATTTACATCGGCCGGCTGGCGCAGACCGATCCGGCGTATATTGCCGGCTTGCGCGCCGATGATCGCGTCATTTCGGTGGACGGGCAGGATGTCTCCTACGGGCGTCAATTGGACGTGTTGCTCGCGGATACCGCAACGCCGTATCCGGTGGTCGTTATGCGCAACGGCACGACGCAAACGCTCACAATCTCCGCCCGCCTGACCGCCGCCGTGCCGCACCGGGAGAGTTTCCTCTATCGCGCCGTGCCCTACTACGGCATCGGCATCGCGCTGGACGCGCAATCCGACACCTGGAAACGCACGTCGATCGGGACGGCGATCGTGGCCGGGTGGCAGGGTGTCACGGGCACCATCGTTGATTCCGTGGCGCAATTTGCTTCACTGGCCACTCGGCGCCTGCCCGTCAAAATGATGAGCGGCCCGGCGGGCATCATGCAGATGAGCTATAAGATGTCGAAAGCGGCGACCACCCGGTTCGGCCTGCTGAATCTGGTGAACATGATCGCCATGTTCTCCATCGCCATCGGCTTTTTCAACCTGTTGCCGTTGCCGGCGCTTGACGGAAGCCACCTGGTCTTCGAGGTGATCGAAGCGGTGCGCCGCAAGCCGATTGATCGGAAGAAGCAGGCCGTCGTGCACCTGGTCGGGCTCGCGGTGTTGCTGAGTCTGGTGCTGTTGATCTCTATCAAGGATATCACGCAGATGGTGGGCGACTGGGGGAACCGTCCCGCGCCGACCGCCTCCCAACCCCAGCCCGGGAAGTAGAACGGGAAACAGAAAAGGAATGCTCATGGCCACCGCTTACCCCCTGCCGCGGCGGCAGACGCGTGCCGTGACGGTCGGGCGTCTCACCCTCGGGGGTGGGGCGCCCGTTTCCGTGCAGTCGATGACGAAGACCCCCACGGTGGATGTGGACGCCACCGTGGCGCAGATTCACCGCCTCGAAGAGGCCGGCTGCGACCTGGTGCGCCTCGCCGTGCCGGACACCGCCTCCGCGCAGGCGCTGGGAGCCATCAAGCGCCGCATCGGCATCCCGCTGGCGGCGGATATCCACTTCAATCACCAGTTGGCCCTCATCGCGCTGGAGCAAGGGGTGGATAAGTTGCGCCTGAATCCCGGCAACTTGAAGCGCCCGGAGCATGTGCGCGCGGTGGCGGAAGCGGCCAAAGCGCGCGGCGTGCCCATCCGCATCGGCATGAACAACGGCTCCATCGATCCCGCCCAGCGCGCGCAGTTCCCCTTCACCCCGGCGGGCAACGCCGAGGCGCTGGTCGCGGGTGCGTTGGGGCATATCGCCTTGCTCGAAGACGTGGGCTTCACCGACATCGTCGTCTCGCTGAAGGCGTCGGATGTGCGCACCACCGTGCTTGCCTACCGCCTGATGGCCGCCCAGCGCGATTACCCGCTGCACGTGGGCGTCACCGAAGCCGGCCTGCCGCCGGAGGGACTCATCAAATCCGCGCTGGGCATCGGCACGCTGCTGGGCGAGGGGATCAGCGACACCCTGCGCGTGAGCCTCACCGCCGACCCTGTGGAAGAGGTCGTCGCGGGCTGGGAACTGCTGCGCGCGCTGGAGCTGCGCTCGGGGGGCATCGTGCTCACCGCCTGCCCCACCTGCGCGCGCTGCGACGTGGATTTCGACCCCATCATCCGCGCGGTGAAGGCACGGCTGGCCGACCTGGACCGCCGCCTGCGTGCCGGTGGGCGCACGCTACACGTGGCGGTGATGGGGTGCGAGGTGAACGGCCCCGGGGAAGCGCGCGATGCCGACGTGGGCGTGGCGAGCGGGAAACACACCGGTATGCTCTTTCGCCACGGCGTGGAGATCGCCCGCGTGCCCGAGGCGGAGATCGTCGACGCGCTGGTGCGCGAGGTCGAGGCGCTGGCCGACGCCGGCGCGTGATGTGGAGGGAGACTATGCGCTACATCGCCCGTCTGCTGCCCCTGCTGCTGCTCGCCGGCGCCGCGTTGGCGGAAGGTCGGCTGGTGCGCGAATGGTCGGCGGAGGCGTCGCCGTGGGCGGCGGAGGCGAAAGCGCTGACGGCTGACCGTACGGATTGGGATGTGACGAACGTCCACGGGAAGATGGCTTTCGTGGTGCACGGCGTGCGCCAACCCGCCTTTATCGATCTGCAATTCGACAGCTTTCGCTTCCTCGATGCCGCGCACACCCACTGGGCTTACCTGGCGCGGATGGGCGATCATCAGGTGATGGTGCGGGATGGGCAGAAGCCTGTTGCCTTCGACGACATCCTCATCCTGGCGCCGCAGCAGGCGCGCGTCGGCATTTCCGAAGGCGGACCGAGTATCTACACTGACGCTATCAAGGGATTTCACAGCAGGCGCGCTGACTGGGCTTACACCGCCGATGGGCACGTCACTTTCCTTGCCCGCACGCACAGCGGGGTGGCCGTGGTGCGCGATGGCGCGATCGTGGGTACCTGCCCGCGAGTCGACGCGTTGGTTGTGACCGCGCAGCACTGGGGGTACGTGATCGAAGACAGCGCCGGGTGGACGATACACCTCGACGGGCGCACCGAAGGCCCGTACCGCGAGAAGATCGGTCCGTGGAACATCGCCGCCAGCCCCGACGGCGCGCGGGTGATCTACGTCGCCACCACCGCGAAGGGTATGGCGGTTTTCGAGAACGGCACGGCGCTCTACTACTGCCCGTCGCCTAACGATGCGCTGGCGCGGCTGGAATTCAGTCCCGACGGAAAACGCACCGCGTGGACGCTCATCAGCAAGGACAGCACGCGTCCTGTCATCGACGGCCAGGTGTTGCCGTTTCAGATGCAGGCGCGTGACAACCGGTTGCTAGAGGCGTTCCTTGCAACGCCGACGATACCTTTTTTTTCTCCTGACAGCACGCATACCGTCTTCCTCGCGACCTCGTGGGTGACCCCTGAAGCGGGGGAGCAGGACGAGGAACCGGTTATTAAAAACGGTTTTATAACGGCTATCGGCTTAAAGCTACCCGCAGGAGCGCGGGTTTACGTGGTACGCGACGGCATGCCGGGTAAGGCGTATCGCCTCATCTCCACACCTCACCTCATTTACAGCCCCGACGGTAAACACCTCGCGTTTGTCATCTATATCGACCGTTACAAGTGGCGTGTAGTGCTGGATGATCAGGAGGTCGGTCCCGTGTGCGGCAACATCGACCGGCTGATCTTCAGCGCCGACGGGCGCCACCTGGCGTATCTCGCCACCATTGACGGCACCCCGAGCCTGGTGGTGGATGGCAAAGCCACCCCGCTAGCGCCGGACATGGTGCCCGGCTCGCTATGTATCAGTCCCGACAGCGCACACACGTGGTATCAGGTGGTCAAGGACGGCCTGCAGGCGCTGGTCATCGACGGCGTCGTGCAGGAACGCGCCTTCCACACGGTGTCTGCCCCGCTCTTCCTCACCGGGCACGTCATCTATATCGTCCGCACCATGTTCGCCGCCGGAACCTCCTCGCGCGATGCCTTGGTGGCGGACGGGGTTCCCACACCGGTGGGCACGCTGATCGGCCCCCTCATCCCGGACAGTCCCACCAGTTTTCACTACTTCGTCACCAGCACGGTCAACGGCAAGGCAGCATTGTCCGCTGTGCAAGAGACGTATGTGGATACGAAGTAATTGTTACCATCCCAGGGAGTTTTTACATGAAAGTCGGCGCCAGCTATTATCCGGAAGTGATTGCCCGCGAGGAGTGGGCGCAGGACCTGGCTACGGGGCGGGAGATCGGGCTCTCGGCGTTGCGGGTGGGGGAGTTTGCGTGGTCGGCGCTGGCGCCGACGCCGGGGGCCTGGGAGGTCGGCTGGGCGCGCGATTTTCTGGCGCAGGCGGGCGCGGCGGGGTATGACGTGATCTGGTGCACACCCAGCGCCACGCCGCCGCCGTATCTGCTGGAGCGCTGGCCGGAGCTGCAGGCGGTAAACGTCAACGGCGACCTGATGAACGTCGGCGGACGGCGTCACGCCTGCCCCACGCATCCCGGTTACCGCGACCTCTGCGCCGAGACCGCCACCAAGTTGGCGCGGGATCTATCGGGCGCGCCGGTGGTCGGCTGGCAGGTGGACAACGAAATCGCCGGCGACGGCTTCACCTGCTGGTGCCCGCGCTGCCTGACGGCCTTCCAGACGTGGCTGGAGGCGCGCTACGGCTCGCTGGACGTCCTGAACGCGTCCTGGCAGACGTCATTGTGGGCGAACCGCTACACGGCGTGGACGCAGATCCCGATGCCGTTCAACTTCCAGAACCACACGCCGGCGATCAAGCTGGACTACCGCCGCTTCCGCTCGGAGAACTGGCTGGGTTTCTACAGCACCCAGGCGGACGCCTTGCGCGCGGCGGGTGCCGGGCTGGTGACAACGAACTGGTACAACCTGACGTGGGACATCCCCTTCGACCAGTGGGCGTGGCGGGGGCAGATGGACACCATCGGCTGCAGCCACTACCTGGAGGAGGAGAACGGCAGCCGCTTCCAGCTCGACGTGCTGCGCGGGCCGGTGCCGGGGGACAAGCCGCTGTGGGTGTTAGAGCAGAAGGCCGGGCAGCAGAACGCGCAAAACTGGTATCCCGAAGACCTTTCCCGCCTGGCACGCCACCTGCGCATCTGCGCGGAGCACGGGGCGGATTACGCCATCTACTGGCACCTGCGCCAGCACGCCGCCGGGTGCGAGATGGAGCACGGCGCCGTGCTGCGCCACGACGGGAAGCCCACGCGCCTTGCGCGGGCCATCCAGGCGGCGATCCGTGAGACGGCGGCGACGCCGGTGCGTCCCGCGGACGACGCGCTGCTGGTCTTCTCCTTCCCGCAGCAGTGGGCGCAGGAACTGCGTCCGCAACCGGGCACGAAGTGGGACTACCGGGTGGAGGTAGAAGAATCGTGGTACGCCGGGGCGCGCGCTGCGCTGGGCGGCGTGCGCATCGGCCCGCCGTCGGCCATGGCCGGCGCGCGGTTGGCGCTGGCACCCTTCCAGCAGCTCGAGGAGCCGGGCACGCTGGAGGCGATCCGCGCCTGCGTCGCGGCGGGGGGCACGGTGGTGCTCACGGCGGATCTCGGGCGCCTCGACGCCAACAACAACGTGCGCCGCGTGCCGCCGCTAGACGCTTTGCGCGTCTTCGGCGACATTCCGGAATTGGAAGTGCTCCACCTGCACGAGCAGGCGGAGATCACGGGCACGCTGGGTGACACGTCGGTGCGCGCGCGCCTCTTCTGGGCCGTGCCCGAAGGCGCATCCAACGGTATCGGCACCATCTCCGACGGCGCCTACACCGGCCCGGCGGCGCTGGTGCTGCCTGTAGGCACGGGGCGCGTCGTCGTGGCCCTCACCGCGTTGGACGCCCAGGGGGTAGCGGCGCTACTGCGGGCGGTGGCGTGAAGGGAATCACCCCGCCGGCGTTGAATTCCTCCTCCATGACCACCGGTTCCTTCGTCCTGCCGTGGGGAATGTTGACGTTGACCGTCGGCCCGCGGGGGTTGACGCGGGTGGCCTTCGACGGCCCGCCCGCACCGCCGTTGACGGGGCCGTGGGCGGAGGCGCTGGCGGGGTATCTCGCCGGGCAGCCGCTACCCGACCTGCCGGTGGACCTGGACGGCGTGCCGCCCTTCACCCACCGCGTGCTGGAGGCCTGCCGGGCCATCCCGTTCGGCACAACGACGGGCTACGCGGCGCTTGGACGCTCGTTAGGCTTGCCGCGCGCTGCGCGCGCGGTGGGGCAGGCGCTGGCGCGCAACCCCGTGCCGGTGGTCATCCCCTGCCACCGCGTGGTGGGCGCCGACGGCGCGCTACACGGCTTTATTGGCGGGGTGGGGTGGAAAAGGGCGCTGATCGAACATGAAAAGCAAAGTGCAAGATAAGGACTACGCGACCGCATCGTTTTGCATTCTTTTGTATCGACCGTGAAAAGGCGGGACAGCCACCACTTTTCCGCGCAGCCGTGTTGAATAACGTGAACTTAAATCTGGAAAAGTAGTGGCAGTCCCGACTTTTCACTCACGGGAGGAAGATCGATGCGACGGCTCTTCTGGCACTGGTTCATCTCCGCCCTGGCGCTGATGTGCGCGGCGGCGGCGCTGCATGTCAACATCACGCCGTGGTACAACGCCATCTGGCTGGCGCCGCTCTTCGGGCTCATCAACGGCCTGGTGGGGGCGCTGGCGGCCATTATCTCCCTGCTGGCGCTGCCGGTCACGGTGCTCACGTTGGGCTGCTTCGGCTTCGTGGTGTCCTTCCTGCTCAACGTGACGGCCATCTACCTCCTGTGCGGCCCCACCGGCCCGCTCAACCATGTCCTGCCCCTCGGTGGCCAATACCCCTTCCTGCAAGCGGTGGAACTGGCCATCGTGCTGGCGCTCTTCAGCACGGTGCTGAACATGCTGCTGCCGGGGAAGAAGCGGTAGGTGTCTGAACCGGGATTTGGGGGAATTCGTGAGATTTTCCTGCTGGGGGAACGGTTTGGGACTTCCCGTCCACGAATCACGGGATATGGTGATAATTCACAGGGATGAAAGGGATATAAAGGATCTTACCGGAGATGGCACTGTGGGTTAGCTGATTGGCTTTCCTGTCGTCGCCATCGATATGCATATCCTCCTTATCCTTTCCAACACCTTCATCCCTGAGAATAATCAACCCACACAGCTTTCTGAAACAGATAATCCGCAATCCGCAATCCGCTACTCCCCGACCCCGTTGATCTCATTCACCACCGCCATTTCGCCGATGACGATGACGGTGTGTTCGGGGGAGAGGTGGGTGGTTTTTTTGGGGTTGAAGTGGTAGACGCCGTCGGCGCCGAGGAGGGCGACTACGGTGATGCCGTCGCGGTCAAGCAGGCCGGACTCCGCCAGGGTGCGTCCGTTGAGGGGGGAGTGGGGGGCGATTTCGATGGGCGCCACGCGGATGGCGCGCTCGGGGGTGCGCACCATGCGGTCGAGGAAGGTGACCACCGCCGGACGGATCAGCTCCGAGGCCAGGCGCAGGCCGCCGATGTAGTTGGGCATCACCACGCCGTCGGCGCCCGCGCGGCGCAGCTTGGCCTCCGAGGCTTCCTCCACCGCTTTCGAGATCACGCGCAGCCCGGGGTTGAGCCCCTTGGCGGTGAGGGTGACGAAGAGATTATCGGCGTCGGTGTGCAGCGCGGTGATGAGGCCGCGCGCGCGCAGGATGCCCGCCGCGGTGAGCACCGTGTCGTGGGTGGCGTCGCCATGCTGGGTGAGCACGCCGCGCGCTTCCAGCTCCTGCAGCCGCTCCGGGTTGCGGTCCACCACCACGAAGCGCTGCTTCGTCTTCTCCAACTCGTCGATGGCGTAGCGGCCGGTCTGGTCGGCGCCGCAGACGATGAAATGATCGGTCAGTTTGTCGATGCCGCGCTGCATTCTGCGCCTCCGCAACACACTGGTCAGCTCGCCCTCCACGATGAAGGCGGTGAGGGTCGAGATGCCGTACACCACCACCCCGGTGCCCCCCAGGATGAGGAAAATCGTAAAGACGCGCCCCGCCGGCGACAGCGGATGCACTTCCTGAAAGCCGACGGACGCCAGCGTGATGACGGTCATGTAGAGCGCGTCGAGCACTGACCACGCCGTGCCATGCTCGATGACCCGATACCCCACCGTGCCGACCACGATGACCAGTACCAGCACCAGCGCTATGCGGATGAGCCGCGACATCAACTGCGCAAACACGGGGGTATTGTAGCACGGGGTGGGGGCGGTGGAAAGGGGAGCGACAGTACGCAGGCTACTGCAGACTGAACGTCAAATCCGCCCCCAGCCAGCCGTTCCAGGTGCCGCTGGTGTTCCACTGGTAGCAGCTCGCGCTGCCACCCCAGCCGCATTCGATCCAGGCTTGCGGCTCCGACTCGCCGTAAGGGGCGTCCTGGTAGACGTAGTTCGACGATGACGCGCCGGAGGGGGCTTCGAACCAGAGGCGGTATGTTTGGCCCTGGTACAGGCCGACGGCGCGGGGGAGGGTGGCGTAAAACCATTTCGGCACGGTTTTGTCCACCGTCGAACTGCTGGTGAGGGTGCCGGTGACGATCTCCGTGCCGCCCACCTTTTCCAGGTGGTAGAGCACGTTCCCGGTGGGCGAGCCTTTCTTCAAGAGCAGCAGGCCGATGCGCGTGATCGCCGCCGACGGCTGGGTCCACACCATTACTTGCCCGTATTTGTTGCGCCCGTACAGCGTCATGGCGTTCGATGCCGTCCCCGGCACCAGGCCGCCGTAGTAGGGGTCGCCGCTGTTGCCGTGGCGCGCCCAGGTGAACATGACGGGGAAATGCGATCCGTTGTCGCGCAGGCTGGTCGAGCCCGGACTGTCGGGGTAGATGGCGTAGGGGCACCACTGCCCGGTCAGGCCCCACGGCGAATTGAATTGCTCCCCACTGCACCCGCCCCCCGTCCACGGCGTCACCTGCACGATCGCGCCGTTGGGCGATGACCAGTTGGCGGCCGGGTTGGGGTCGGTGTTGTACAGGACCAGGTGGTAGTGCTCGCCGACGAGCAGGTCCGCGGTCAACGGCACGTGCAGCGCGCAGTGGCCGGCGGTACCGAGCTGGTCGCTGGGCCGGATGCTGGTGGTGCGGGCGATGACGGTGCCGGAGGGGTAATGCAGCACGCCGTCGCTCTGCAACTCGAAGGTGTAGACGCCGTTCGTGCCGGCGCCGTAATTCGGCGAAGGGCGGCTTTTCCACTGCAGCGTGATGCCTTGCAGCGTGTCGGAATATGGCGCCACGAAGGCGATGCCGAACTGCACGGTGCCGTACTTTGTTAGCTCGAAGTTGCCGGTGCCGAAGGTGCCGAGTGTCTGCCCCAGCTCCCCGGCGGCGTGCGGCGGCAGGGACGTCTGTTGCAGCGTGACGCCCGCCGTCGCGCTGCCGAAAGTGGTGCCGAGGATCGTGCGCCCGGAAAGGGTGACCGTATAGGCGCCATACGCGAAGGGCGTATTGCTCGTGTCCTTGCCCGTCCAGGTGTAGGTATACGTGGCGGCGGCCACGTAGGTCAGGGTGACGCCGGTCACCTCCTGGCCCGCCGCGTTGGCGAAGGACAGGCGGGCATTGGCGCGCGCCGGCACGACGTAGGTGACCACGGTCACGTCGCCGGCGGCGGGGTCGAGCACCGCCGGGGTGACGCCGGTGATGGTGAAAGCGGTGGCGCCGTAGGCCGCGCGAAGCGCCCCCGCGCCCAGCAGCAGCACTAACAGGCCAATGCGTGCCGTCATCGTCAACCTCCTCATGCGTCCCGGAAGAGGCGACGATAAAGACGGCGATGTCCCCCGGTGTAGCTCCTGCTCAACAGTGTGTCCCGTTTGCGCCGTCCCCTCGTGCGGATTTTTCGCCATAAGTTCCGTGTATGGCGCCACGGGGGGACAGGGAGGAGGCGAGATGAGGGGGTGGGATGCAGCAGTGACGCAAAAATCGCACACGGGAGCCACGGCTTACCCCGTCGTGCGCCTCCGGAAGGTCACGGCACTGCCTTGCCAGGCTTCTGCAACACGAAGATTTATGGTATCATGTAACACAGTTGTAACTTTTCATCGGCATACTGTTGTCGGTTAAGATTGGCTGGTCACCAATCCGGTTCCTCCATCCCAGTCGTTCCCGCGATCTCGCGGTGGCGTGACCATGTCTGTCCATATAACAATAGGCCTGTCGAGGAGTCAGGCCCAGAAGGAGAAGTATTGCATGGGTAATGCACGTAAGGCGGCCATCGCCAGAATCGCCGCCACCAAGGTTGTCGACCCCAATGTGGACTATGTGCAGCATCCGCTGACGGAAGTCTATGGGGCCAACGTGTTCAGCGACACCGTGATGCGCGCCCGCCTGCCCAAGGCGACGTACAAAGCGTTGAAGCGCACCATCGAAGAAGGCGCGCCGTTGGATGCCGCCGTGGCCGACGTCGTCGCGACCGCGATGAAAGACTGGGCCATCGAGCAGGGCGCCACGCACTACACGCACTGGTTCCAGCCGATGACCGGCTCCACGGCCGAGAAGCACGACTCTTTCGTGTCGCCCACGTCCGACGGCCGTATGCTGTTGGAATTCTCCGGCAAGGAACTCGTCAAGGGCGAGCCGGATGCCTCCTCCTTCCCGAGCGGCGGCATTCGCGCCACCTTCGAAGCCCGCGGCTACACCGCGTGGGACGCCACCTCTCCGGCCTTCCTGATGGATAACGTCAACGGCAAAACGCTGTGCATCCCCACCGCGTTCGTCTCCTACACCGGCGAAGTGCTGGACAAAAAGGTGCCGCTGCTGCGCTCTATCGAGGCGCTCAACAAGCAGGCGCAGCGCATCCTGAAGCTCTTCGGTCATGCCGAGTCCGTGCGCGTCTTCTCCACCGTGGGCCCCGAGCAGGAGTACTTCCTGATCGACCGCAACTTCTACCTGCAGCGCCCGGACCTTATCAACGCCGGTCGCACCCTCTTCGGCGCCAAGCCGCCCAAGGGGCAGGAGATGGAAGACCATTACTTCGGCGCGGTGCGCGCGCGCGTCCTGGCCTTTATGATGGACGCCGAGTTGGAAATGTACAAGCTCGGTATCCCCGTGAAGACCCGCCACAACGAAGTGTCGCCCGCGCAGTTCGAAATCGCGCCGATGTATGAGACATGCAACCTCGGCACCGATCACAACATGCTGGTGATGGAAACGCTGCGCGCCGTGGCCGAGCGCCACGGGCTGGCCTGCCTGCTGCACGAGAAACCCTTCGCCGGCGTCAACGGCAGTGGCAAGCACGTGAACTGGTCCATGGCCACCACGTCGGGGCTGAACCTGCTCGAGCCGGGCAACACCCCGCACGACAACGCCCAGTTCCTCACCTTCCTCGCCGCCGTGATTCGCGCCGTCGACCGCCATGCGGAACTGCTGCGCGCCTCCGTGGCGCTGGCGGGCAACGACCATCGCCTGGGCGCCAACGAGGCCCCGCCGGCGATCATCTCCATCTTCCTGGGCAGCCAGCTCAGCGAAGTCGTCGGCCAGATCATCGAAGGGCGCTGCGAGCCCGGTCAGCACGGCGGTTGCATGGAGATCGGCGTGAGCCACCTGCCGGTGCTGTCGAAAGACACCACCGACCGCAACCGCACCTCGCCCTTCGCCTTCACCGGCAACAAGTTCGAGTTCCGCGCGGTAGGGTCGAGCCAGTCCATCTCCGGCCCGCTCTTCGTGATCAACACCATCGTGGCCGAGTCGCTGGACTACATCGCCACCCGCCTGGAACAGAGCAAGGGCGACTTCAACACCACGCTGCAAAGCCTGCTGCAGGAAGTCCTCTCGGGCAGCCAGCGCGTGCTCTTCGACGGTGACAACTACACCGACGAATGGCTCGCCGAGGCCACCAAGCGCGGTCTGCCGAACCTGAAGTCCGCGGTGGACGCGTTGCCGACGCTGCTGAGCGACAAGGCGAAATCCGCCTTCACCACCTACGGCATCTTCAACCTGCGTGAGCTGGATTCCCGCTACGCGATCATGCTGGAGAACTACAATAAGGCCATCAACATCGAGGCCTTGCTCTCCATCCAGATCGCCAAGACGATCGTCCTGCCCGCCGCGCTGAAGTATCAGACGCTGCTCGCCGGTAGCCTCGCGGCCGTGAAGGCCGTGGCGATGGTGCCCGGCGGTGTGTCCTATACCCCGCAGGAAGGCCTGCTCTCCGATGTGAGCAACGGCGTGAACGGTCTGCTCACCGCCGTCGCCGCCCTGGAGAAGGCGAACGAAGGCGCCCACCACGTGAGTGGCGAACTTCTCGACGAGGCCACCTACTTCAAAACCCAGGTGGTCCCCGCCATGGCCGCCCTGCGCACCGTGGTCGACGAGCTGGAAAGCGTCGTCGATGACGAGTTGTGGCCGCTGCCGAAGTATCGCGAGATGCTGTTCATCTACTAAACCGGATGATCCGCGCTACGCCGATCCGCGCGCGCCCGCCCCACCCGGGGGCGGGCGCGCCCCGTTTGGTGGGCCGACCAACGGAGTAAAGTTTCCATAAAATAGTCACGCGACGTAGGAAGCACGCGGGTAAATATGGAATAAGCGTAGAGCAGAACACGACTGCCCGCGATGGGCGGCCGGGGTGGAATGGATGTCCGTGACCGATGAGCTGACTTCTCCAGGGCCAAAATGGCAGTTATCCTTTGCCGCCAGCATCACAATCATCTATGTGCTGCTTATCGGCTTGTGGTTGTACGTCGCCGCCACCGACCTGCATCTCCCGATGCAGGCGGATTGGTTGCCGCGCCTGGTGCGCGCGCATGACGCCGAACTGGCCATCTTCGCCATTCTCGGTGCCATCCTCTTCTGGCTGACCCATCGTTACACCCTCGTCACCCAGCGCGCGCAAATGGTGATCGCGGCCAACGAGCACCGCTACCACGAACTCATCCGCAACGCACTGGTCGGCATGATGCGCATCCGCGCGAGCACCGGGGAGATCCTCGAATGCAACGAGGTGTCCGCCGCGGCCCTCGGCTATGCCACCGTCGAAGAGTGTGTGGCACACACGCATACCTACGACGACTACCTCAGCCCGGAGATCACCGAGCAGGTGCGCACCTTGCTGGAGGAGCGCGGCGAGATGCGCGGCAGCGAGATGCCCCTCAAACGCCCCGACGGCACGGTCGTGTGGACGCGCACCTTTGCGCGGCTGCGTCCGGAGCTGGACGAGATCGAGGCACTGGGGATCGATATCACCGAAGAAAAGCGCGTGCAGGACGCGCTGCACGAAGCGCACCAGTTCAGCGCGCAGGTGATCAGCTCCGCCGCGGAGGGGATTATCGTCTTCGACGCCGAGTTGCGTTGTCTGGCGTGGAACCCCTTCATGGAGGCGCTTACCGGCATCCCGGCGTCGGAAGTGCTCGGGACGCGCGCCGCCGCCGTCTTTCCCACCCCGCGCGCCCAGGGGCAGGAAGAGCTGCTGCGCCGCGCGCTGGTCGGCGAGGTGGTGGCCGCCCCCGACACCTGGTATCACATTCCCGCCACCGGGCGTTCCGGTTGGGTGGTGGGCACCTACGCGCCGTCGCGCAACGGGCACGGGGAGATCGTCGGTGTCATCGGCCTTATCCGCGACATTTCCGAGCGCAAGCGCATCGAAGAGGAGCTGGCGGAGAGCGAGGCGCGCTACCGCAGCATCTTCGCCAACACACACACGCCGATGCTGCTCATCGACCCCGACAGCGGGACCCTCGTCGACGCCAACCCGGCGGCCTGCGAGCTGTACGGCTTCTCACGCCAGGCGCTGTTGGCGCTCACCCTGCGCGATCTCACGCTGGAGTCCGCCGGCAAACTGCAGGAAATCACGCATCGCGTGCTGCACGAGTTGTTGCGCGCGTATACCACCCAGCACCGCATGGCGAACGGGGCCAAGCGCGACGTGGAGGTGCATGCCGGGCCGATCTACCTGCACGGGCGCACCCTCATCTACGCCATCGTGCTGGACATCACCGAACAGAAGCATGACCAGGAGGCGTTGCGCCGCAACGAGCGCTTCCTCACCGGCGTCTTCACCGGCATTCAGGACGGGCTGGCGGTGTTGGACAAGGATTACGCTATATTGCGCGTGAACGAGACGATGGAGCGCCGCCACCCGCGCCGCCTGCCGCTCATCGGCAAAAAGTGCTACACCGCCTTCCACGATCGCGCCGTGCCGTGCGAGGTGTGCCCCTGCCGCACCACCTGGGAGACCGGACAGGCGGCGACGGAGATCGTGCCGCGCACCGAGCCCGACGGCACGCAGACCGGCTGGCTGAAGGTCTACACCTCGCCCTTCCTCGACCCGGATAACGGGCAGGTGATCGGGGTTATCGAATACGTGCGTGATGTGACGGAGCAGCGCCGGCTGGACGACGAGCTGCGCAAGATGGCCAAGCTCGACTCGCTGGGGGCACTCGCCGGGGGCGTCGCCCACGACTTCAACAACATCCTCACCGCCATCACCGGCAACCTGGACGTGGCCGGGCAGCACCCGGATTTGCCCGCGGCGGTGCTGGAGAAGCTCGCCGAGGCGCTGCGGGCGGCGCGGCGGGCGCGTGACCTTACCCAGCAGCTTCTCGCCTTCGCCCACGACAGCGATCCGGTGCGACAGATCGCCGACCTGCGCGGCTTCATCGCCGACGCGGTGGGCTTCGCCCTGTCCGGCACCGGCGTCTCGCGCGAGGTGAATCTCGACCCGGCGCTCTGGCCGGCGGAAGTGGACGCGGAGCAGTTCGCGCAGCTTCTGCACAACCTGGTGCTCAACGCGCTGCAGGCGATGCCCAACGGCGGCCGGCTGCGCGTGACGGCGGACAACGCAACGTTGTGTCGCACCGCGCTGCCGCTGCCCCCCGGCCCGTACGTGCGTATCCTGGTGCAGGACGAAGGAGAGGGCATTGCGCCGGAAGTGTTGCCGCATATCTTCGACCCCTTCTTCACCACGCGGGAGAAGGGCACCGGGCTCGGACTGACCACGGCCTTCACCATCGTGCAGGGACACCAGGGGTATCTGACCGTCGAGTCGCAGCCCGGCGCCGGCGCCACTTTCACCGCGTATCTGCCGGCGGTGCCCGCCGCACTGCTGTCTCCCGTGCCCATGCTGCCGTCCTCCGCGCCCACGTCGGGCCGCGGGCGCGTGCTGGTGATGGACGACGAGGAGCCGCTGCGCACGGTGGTGGTGGAGATGCTGGAGCTGCTCGGGTATCACGCGGTCGGCGTGGCAACCGGCGAGGCGGCGGTGGCGTGCTACCGCGCCGCGCTGGGCACACCGGAGGCCTTCGACGCCGTTCTCCTCGACCTTACCGTGCCCGGCGGCATGGGCGGCGCGGACACCGTAGTCGCCTTGCGCGCCCTCGACCCCGACGTGCGCGCGCTGGCCTCCAGCGGCTACACCCACGACCCCATCATGGCCGACAGCGCCCGCTTCGGCTCCACCGGCGCCATCGGCAAACCCTACCGCCTGCAGGAACTCGCCGACGCGCTGACGCGGTTGCTGCAAGCGACGCCGACCGGATAACGCGCGCCTCTTCGCGGCCCTATGAAGGTTGGCGACACGTCAAGTCAGACCCCCGATGAACGGTTCGCGCGCATCGCGTCGCGCGGTATTCGCTGGTCTCTTTCGTGAATTAGGGTGCTAAGCGCCCCTGGACGGCTGTGTGGCATTCATGCACGATGGTACGGAAGCGCCGAGTCGCTATGCCAGGATGCGCGCGGATGCTTCCCGCTCCCATGGGCGCGTCCCGGTCACGGCGAGAAAGGCGGCGAGGTAAGGGGGTTACTGATTCACTTCCGCCACAATATCCCCGGTGTCGCCACGCGCGACCCGGGGATTTTTGCATGGGGTGCCGCCGTTGTTCGTGCCATTCGGACCGATACTGTACAGCAGGTATCCCGTCCCTTTGCGTAGATATTGCATTGACCCTGTCGCGGCGAACGGATCGTCCGGCACCGCGGCAAGATAGACCGGCATCAGCGCGGCGAGGGTTGCCGGATACGTACCGTGCTCCAGGTAATAAGCGCGTAAGGCGAAGGACACGGTGAGCAGGCGGTGCTGTGCCACGTGATTGGCATATTCGAACCGAAGTTGCTCATCTTCTCCACTGTACAAGCATTGGTCAAACGGAAGATGTGGATGCGGGAGCGTCGTGGCGCCGAGGTAGGGGCGATGCGCGTTGGCGATGGACGCCTGGATATTCACCGTATAGGCGTGCATTAAGTCGCATTTACGCGTAATCCATTCATTCGGGGGGTGAACGTACTGAAACTCTTGTGGCATGATATCACCCTGTCGCCAGTAGGGTCGATGAAAGGTCTCCAGCAATAGCGATGGTGTGATATAGAGATGCTCCTTGATAACTGAAGTTTAGATAAACCGTCCGCGGCTCTTTTTTCCAGATGGGTTTTCTGTGCGCATCTTCCTCTAAGCATGTGGGCCGCCTGTCCAGTATGG
>CAIYQO010000312.1 GCA_903928345.1 uncultured bacterium
CGAGCGGCGGCGCGGCGCGACGGGGGGAGATCTGCACGGCAATCTTCACGACGATCACCACCGGGATGTCGGACGGCAACTGGACGGAAATCCGCGACGGACTGGCGCTGAAGGATCGAGTCGTCATCATGAGCGCCATGCCGGTGAAGGATCAGGCGGCGGTGATGGTGAGCAGCGGGAAGAAACCGGGCGGCAAGCCGGGGGCGGCCGGTGCGAGTGCCCCGGGCAAGGGTGCGCCTGGCGCGACCGGCGCGGATGCCGGCGCCCCGGGCACGGGCGGGCATCACCGCCCCGCCGCGGACGGCACCACGCCGACCGTCGGCGCCCCCGACGTGGGCACGACCCCGGCACCGGGCACGCCCGGCAAGGCGGGCGGACATCATCACAAGCCCGCGGCGGGCGAGGGCGCGACCACGGACACCGCGGCGCCGACCGGGCACGGCGCGCCGCAGCGGTCGGGCGAGTAACGGGAGCATATCATGACTGTCGCTGAATTTTCCGTCAAACATCCCGTCACCGTGATCATGCGCATCGCCGCGCTGGTGCTGATGGGGATCATCTGTTTCTTCAAGCTCCCCGTCGACCTGCTGCCGAAGGTGACACTGCCGACCATCAACGTCTCGACCACGTGGCCGAACGTGGCGCCGGAAGAGATGGAGGCGCAGATCACGCGCCCCATCGAAGAGGCGATGTCCTCGGTGCCGGGCCTCTACCAGGTGACCTCCACCTCGCAGGACGGCTCCTCCAGCGTGCGCATCACCTTCACCTGGGGCACCGACATCGGGCAGGCGGCCATCGACGTGATGCAGCGCTTGGAGCGCGCCAAGCGCTCCTTCCCGACGGATAGCACGCTGCAGAACCCGACGGTGACAAAGTTCGACCCGAACTCGCTGCCGGTCTACACGCTGGCCATCAGCGGGGAAAAAGACCAGGTGAAGATGCGCACCGAGCTGGATAACCAGATCTCGCCGATTCTGGAATCCGCCGACGGCGTGGCCGCAGTGAGCGTCACCGGCGGGCCCACGCGCGCCATCCTCGTCAACATCGACCCGGTGCGCCTGCGCGCCCACAGCCTGTCGTTGGCCGACGTGATGCGCCGTCTGGTCGCGGAAAACATCAACGCGCCGGCGGGTATCGCCCGGCAGAGCGACACGGAGTATACCATCCGCGCGCTGGGATGGATCACCAACCTCAACGACTTGCGCAAGCTGCCGATTTCGGCGCCGAATGGGCAGGTCGTCCCGTTGAGCGCGGTGGCCGACGTGCAGGACTCCTACCAGGAGATGCGCGTCTTCACGCGGCTGGTCAACACCACCTCGGCCAACGGGCCGGACAGCCAGCCCGCGGTGAGCGTGAGCATCACCAAGCAAAGCGACGCCAATACCGTCTCGACCGTGGCGGCCGTGAAGGCGCGCCTGGCGAAGATCTGTGTCAGCGATGAGCCGGAAGTTAAACCCAACCCGGTCGCCGCCTTCTTCCACAACATCAAGCTGGCCTTCAAGGCCGACCCGGCTCCGCCGACCCCGATGTATCCCAACCTGCACTACAAAGTCGTCTACGACCAGTCGAGCTATGTGCAGAACTCCATCAACGACCTGCAGTTCAACGTGATCATCGGCGGCGTGCTGGCAGTGCTCATCCTGCTCTTCTTCCTGCGCAACTTGAACAGTACGCTGGTGGTGGCGTTGTCGATTCCGACCTCCATCATCTCCACCTTCGCGTTGATCTACTTGTGCGGCTTCACCCTCAACACCATGTCGTTGAGCGGTCTGGCTCTCGCGACGGGGTTGATCGTAGACGACGCCGTGGTGGTGCTGGAAAATATCTTCCGGCACATTGAAAGAGATAAGCGTACGCCGGTGCAGGCGGCGATCTCCGGCACCACGGAGATCATGTCCGCCGTGGTGGCGTCCACCTGGACGGTGATGGTCGTCTTCCTGCCGCTCCTCTTCATTAAGGGGCAGGCGGGGCAGATGTTCACCCAGTTCGCGCTGGTGGTGGTCTTCTCCATGGCCGTCTCCCTGCTCGACGCCACTACCACGGTGCCGATGCTCTCCACGTATCTCATCTCCGGTGAAGCGCACACGGAGCTGATGGAAGCCGGGCACGACCACCCGAGCTGGTGGATGCGCCTCTTCGCCCTCTTCGGACGCTGGTTCAACGCCCTCGACGCCTCCTACCGCCGCGGCCTGACCTGGGCGCTGCGCCATCGCTGGTGGATGCTCGGTGGCGCGGTGACGATCACCCTCATCTCGCTGACACTGCTCCCCTTCATCGGCTACGAAATGATGCCCACCACCGACACCGGCGACCTGAGCGTCTCCTACAAGCTGCCGCCGGGCACGGCGCTGGCCAAGACAGACCGCCTCACGCGCCAGTTGGAGAGCATCATCCGCGCGAACGACCAGGTCGGCACCGCCTTCTCCGTCTCCGGCTCCGGCGGGCGCGGCGGCGGCACGCCCGTCTCCAACCTCGGTTCCATTACGGTGCGCTTGAAGCAGAACCATACCCGCGCCACGCAAGATATCATGAACGACCTGCGCGGGAAGATGATGGCGATCCCCGGCCTGCGCCCGAACATCTCGCAGCGCGACGTGGTGAGCATGCTGATGTCCGGCGGCGACAACAGCATCGAAGTCGACATCATGGGCAACGACTTGGGCACGCTGTCCAGCCTGTCCAAGGATATGATGGCGCAACTGCAAAAGGTGCCCGGCTTGCAAAACCTGGACGTGAACTGGCAGGAGTCGATGCCGGAAATCCAGTGGCAGGTGGACCGCGAGAAGGCCTCGCAACTCGGTGTCTCCTTCCAGGATGTCGCCGACACCCTGTCCACCGCCACCAACGGCACCACTTCGACGTACTTCCAGGAGCAGGGCTTCCAGTATCCGATTATCGTGCAGGTGCCGGAAATAGACCGCAAAACGATCGGCGGCATGGCGAACCTGATCGTCACACCGAGCGCCGGCGTCGCCGGGCGGCAGATCCTGCTCAGCCAGGTGGCGCGCTCCATCTTCGCCAATGGCCCGAGCCAGATTACCCGCCAGGATCGCCAGCGCTTCATCGCCGTCACCGGCTCCCCGCAAGGCCGCGACACCGGCGCCATCATGAAGGACATGCAGCCCATCCTGGAGGGCCTGCAGAAGTCGATGCCCAGCGGCTATTACTGGGACTGGGGCACGAACCAGAAGCAGATGGCGGATGAGTTCGGCGGCATGACGCTGGCGATCTTCCTGGCCATCGGGCTCATCTACATGCTGCTCGCCGCCCAGTTCGAATCGCTGCTGCACCCGCTGGCGATTCTCTTCTCCGTGCCGATGGCCGCCACCGGCGTCATCCTGGCCATGTTCCTCACCGGGCGGCCCTTCGGGCTCACCGCGCTCATCGGCATGCTCATGCTGGTGGGGATCGTGGTGAAGAACGGCATTCTGCTCGTGGACTACACCAATACGTTGCGCGAGCGCGGCGTGCCGCGCGACGAGGCGATCCTCACCGCGTCGCCCACCCGACTGCGCCCGATTCTCATGACCGCCTGCGCCGCCATCCTGGGCATGTTGCCCGTGGCGTTGGCGCTGGGCAAGGGCGGGGAGATTCAGGCGCCCATGGCCACCGCGGTCATCGGCGGGCTGATCACCTCCACGGCGCTGACCCTTTTCGTGGTGCCGATCGTCTACTCGTTCCTCGACGACCTGGCCGGCCGGCGCCGCCCCGTGGTGCAGCCCGACGTAGAAGCGCCGATCAGCGAAGAAGTATAACAGGAGATCCCATGGTACGGAACATCATCATCGCATGTCTCGCCGTAGGCTTCGCCCTCGCCGCGTGGGCGGACGACGCCACGCCGCCCATTATGCCGAAGACCGTAGACACCCCGCTGCCGACGCCGGTAACGCTGCCCGCGCCGGCGACGACGCCCGCGCTGCCCGCCACCGCGCTCACCGCCGATGAAGCGGCGCGCATCGCGTTGCGGCTGCAGCCCTCCATCACCGTGGCGGGGCTGGGCGTCATCGCCTCGCAGGGGCGCGTCGAGCAGGCGAAGTCGGGCATGCGCCCCACGCTGGCGCTCAGCGTTGCCTACGCGAACCAGGTCCTCGTCGAGGGCGCGTCGAAGGCCGTCACCGGCTTCACCGACGGCGCGACCATCAAGCAGCTCCTTTTCGACTTCAACCATACGCGCGACCTGGTGCGTCAGGCCGACGCCCAGGTGAGCGTGGCGCGCGCCGGCCTCACCCGCACGGAGGCGGACCTGGTCTTCCAGACGAAGGGCGCCTTTTACGGCTACGTGCAGGCGATGCGGCTGGTGAGCGTGAACGAGGCCAACGTGCGCAACCGGCAAGACCACCTGGCGGAAGCGCAGGCGCGCGTGAAGGCGGGCGTCGGCCTGCCGGTGGACGTGGTGCGCGGCGAAACGGCGGTGGCGGAGGCGATCTTAAGCCTGAACCTGGCGCAGAACGCCGCGTCGCTGGCGCAGACCACACTGGCGCTGACGATGGGCGTGGACCCGCGCACCCCGCTGCAAGTAGCGGACGGCGACGAGCCGGGGCTGGCCACCACCGACGTGAACGCGCTGGTGCGCACCGCACTGGGGCGGCGCCCGGAAATCACGCAGGCGCAGGCGACGATGCTGGCGAGCCAGTACGCCGTGAACGCGGCGCGCAGCACCAGCGCCCCGTCGGTGAGCGGCACGGTAGGTTTCGGTATGGCCGGCGATGACGCCTGGTCGCGGGATAACAACGTGGCCCTCGGCGTCACGGTAGCGTGGCCCCTTTTCGACGGCGGGCTCACGGCGGGCAAGGTGACGGAGGCGCAAGCCAACCGCGGCGCGGCGCAGGCGCAACTCGCCGCCACCGTACTCGGCGTGACGAACGACGTGTCGCAGGCCTATCTAAACGTGAAAACGGCCGAGCAGCGGCTGGTCACCGCAGACGCCGAAGTGACGAACGCGCTGGAAGGGGTGCGGCTGGCCCAGGGGCGTTACAACGCGGGCCTCGGCACCTTCCTGGACGTCCTCGATGCCCAGGCTGCCCTGCTCACCGCGCAAACGAACCGCGTCAACACGCAGACCACCATCAACCAATCCCGCGCCGCCCTCGCCCACGCGTTGAACAGCGACCCGGCGATGAAATAGGAAGCGTGGTAGCGATTGGGCTCGTAGTAGCGACGCAGCGCAGCAAGGCGCGTCCCTCACATCGAAGATGTGAGGGGTCTCAGGTTTATCCTAGATCAAGCCACCGCCCCCATATCCGAGGGGTCAAGTGCCGTGTCGGTCTGGGCGGTGGGTCACGTGCGAAAAAAGCCTCTGCGGGGAATGAGA
>CAIYQO010000313.1 GCA_903928345.1 uncultured bacterium
ACCATGGCGATCTTCCTGAAGGGGGTGGTGGTGAGATACGATCCACTTCAGGGCAGCCCGCCATGGTTCCTTTCATTGAGGCCGGTTGCTCCGGGCAGCGAACGAACCCGGAGCGAGGGGGGGAAAGTGCGAAAGTCCACAAGGGATGAGAAAGATATTTGGAGATGGCGGATTATGTGTTTCGGGCGCGGATGACCTGTCACATGAGCGAATCTGGCTTTGGCTAGCAGGCGCTCACGGGACAGCTCACCGTGCCCATTTACAGAATCCGCCATCTGAAATCCACTTCCATCCCCTTTATCCTTGTGAATTATCAACCCACCGGGTCATCCGACAATAGGCGGTGAATGCTATCCCAGCCATGTGCGGATCGTCGTCGCGTAGTGCGGCAGGATTTCGTCCGGGCCGGCGAGGGCGGGGATCCAGCGCTTTTCCCATTCGATGGTGAGAAAGCCGTCGTAGCCCGCGCCGCGCAGCCCGTCGATGGCTTCGCGCAGCGGCACGTCACCCTGGCCGATGGGCACGTAGGTGTAGCCATCGCCGTCGGCGTTGAGCACGGAGTCCTTGAGGTGCGTGTAGCGCACGTGGCCGTCCAGCGCGCGCAACGAGTGCCCCACGCTCTCCCCGGAGATGCGGTAGGGGTGGTGAATGTCCCACAGCACCTGCACGGCGGGATGGCGGGCGCGGCGGATGAGTTCCATCAGCAGCTCGGTGCGTGTGAAGGCGTCGTGCGTCTCCACCACCAGCGTCACCCCGCGCACGGCGGCGAAGTCGCCCAGTTCCCGCAGGTCGTCGGCGGCGTGCCCCAGTGCCGTGTCGGCCGGCATCCCGACGGGCAGGTTGCCGCAGAAAAGGCGCACGAAGGGGGCGCCGACGGCCTGCGCCATGTCCACGTAGGCCTCCGCCTGCGACGCGGCTTGCTTGCGGCTCACGTCGTCCACCGTGGCGGCGACCATTGTCACCGAGCTGGACAGGCACGCCGCGCGCACCCGCGCCGCCTCGAAGCGCGCCCGGGTGGCGGCGATGTTGGCAAGGGCGAAGGCGTCCGTGTTGCGCAGGTCGATCTCCCCCTGCAGCCCGCGCCACTCCACGCCGTCATACCCATACCGCCCCGCGGCGGCGAGAATCTCCTCCAGCGACCACGTCGGGCACGCCAGGGTACTGAACGCCAGTTGCATGTCGCACTCCTTACAACATCAGTATGCGCGCCTTGGTGTGCTGGGCACGTGGGATACTGTGCACAAAAGATCGCATTGTGGGAGGGCGAACGCGTTCGCCCTCCCCGGCGTCTACACTTCCACCATCGTCGTCACCGCTGCCGGCACACGTCGGGCCTGCTGTGCGGCGGGGAGGATCTCTAGCGCGGCGGGGGCCAGGCGGACGGTGAAGGTGGCGGGTGCCAGCGGCACGCGGTAGGCGGGCAGCGTGGCGGGGGCCAGCGTACCGTTGCCGACCCCGTTCATCGCGTGGTCGAGTTGCAGCACCGTGGTGCCGCTCGTGGTCAGCTCGTGCAGGTGGCGCGCCGACTCCAGCATCTCCTGCGTATACGGCGAGGCGGTGACGTGGATCGTCGGGCAGCCGCCCACGAAGAGCCCCGCGCCGCGCAAGTCGGTCAACGTGGCCCACCGGCAGTCCATCTTCACCCCGTGATGCTGCGGCGTCACGTAGGGGACGTATTCATCCGCCACGGTGCTGTGGAAGACGTCCAGCCGGCCTGAGGTGCAGCGGTCGGGGTAGCACTCATGCGGGCCCAGGCCGTACCAGGCGAAGGCGGACAACGCGTCCGGCAGCACCACCTCGAGGCCGATGCGTGGCAGTTGCGGGGCGTCGGCGGGCACGTCGGGGGTCACCATGGTCGTGAGGAGCACGTCGCCGCTGCCGTACAGCGTATACAACTGTTCCACGCCGAAGCGCGCCTTGTTGCCGTACGCGCGCAGCACGCCGTCCACCGCGATCTGCATCGCCTGGGCGGGCCCGCCGAGTACGCGCACCTGGCGCGCCTCCCACAGCAGCCGGTTGTAGCCCCACTGCCGCCACTGGGAGGCCTGGTGCGCCTCGTTATCCACCGGCGCGCGCCAGATTTGCACGCGCGGGGCGCTGACCAGCAGCTCCTGCCCGGCGCGGGCAAAGCGCGTCAGCAGCCCGGCACGTAGGTCGAACTCCAGCCGCAGGTCGTCGCCCGTCACGCGCAGCGTGTGCCCAGCCTCCACGGCGTGCAATGCCGGCAGGCTACCCAGGCTGATCGCCGGCACGGCCACCGCTGCCACGGGGACGGGCAGTTGGATGAACGCCTGCTCGAAGCCCGCGGGTGCCCACGGGGTGCTGGTGGTGCGTTGGAAACTCAGGTTGAGCATCGCCTCGCCGCCCGGCGCGATCTTCGCGAGGGGCAGCGTGATCGCTGCCGTCGTCCACGGGGCGGTGGTGGGCAAGGCGATGGTGCCTTCTTGCAGCGTCTGCCCCTCGCGGGTGACGCTCCAGCGGCAGGCCAGCGTGTCGAGGGAGGCGTGGTCGAAACGGTTGCGCAGCGTGACGGTGCCCGTCTGCAGGTCGCTGGACACCACCTCCACCGGCTGCAGCCACGTTTTGTACTCGATCAACGAGGTGTGCACCTCGCGGTCAGGGCCGACCAGGCCGCCGATGTGGAAGTTGCCGTCGTTGGGCATGTCGCCGTAGTCGCCGCCGTAGGCGAACCACATCTTCCCGTCCGTCTCGCGGCGCAGGCCGTGGTCGACCCACTGCCAGATGCACCCGCCGATGAGGCGCGGGTACTGGTAAATCAGGTCCCAATATTCCTTAAAACTGCCGCAGCCGTTGCCCATGGCGTGCAGGTATTCGCACAGGTACACCGGGCGGCCGTCGGGGTCGGTGACCGCCTTTTTGCCCAGCTTCTCCATCGTTTCGAGGCTGGCGTACATGAAGCTGATGACGTCCGGCCCGTCGGGGTAGCGCGCGGTGTCGGCGTCGTTCCACACCTCGTACCCCACCTTCTCGTCGTTGGTGCCGAACGCGGCGGCGCCTTCGTAGTGGATCATGCGCGTGGGGTCGAGGTCGCGGATCGCCGCCATCATGGCATGGTGGTTGGCGGAGAAGCCGCTCTCGTTGCCCAGCGACCACCAGATGATCGACGGGTGATTCTTATCCCGCTCCACCATGCGCGTCGCGCGCTCCACGTAGGCATCCTGCCAGTCGGGGTGCTCGCTGATCTCGTTCCAGTTGCCGGTAAGGCAGAAGCCGTGGCATTCCAGGTCGGCCTCGTCGATGACATAGATGCCGTAGCGGTCGCACAGGTCGAACCAGCGCGGGTCGTTGCTGTAGTGCGAGGTGCGCACGCAGTTCACGTTGTACTGCTTCATCAGTTGCGCATCCTTGACCATCGAGGCGTAGTTGATCGCCTGCCCGAGGTCGGGGTGAATCTCGTGGCGGTTCACGCCGCGCAGCTTCACTGGCTTACCGTTCACCAGCAGCGCGGAATGCTTTACCTCGATCTGCCGGAAGCCCACCGTGACGTGGCGCGCCTCGGTGACGGTGCCGTGCTCGAGCACTTCGACGGTGAGGTCATACAGATACGGGTCCTCCGCCGACCAGTGGCGCGGGGCGGCGATCGTCTCGGCGAGGTCGAAGGCCGTCGCGTCGCCCGCGGCGACCTGCGGCGCGGTCTCCCAGGTGCCGACCGCGGCGCCGGCGGCGTCGCACAGGCGCAGGCGCAGGGTGGGTTTGGCGGCGCGCGGGCCATCGTTGCGCACCGTGGCGCGCACGTCGAGCACGGCGTCGGTGTAGTCGGCATCGAAGGTGGTGCGCACGCGCAGGTCGCCCACGTGCACCGGCGGCATGGCCAGCAGCGCCACGTTGCGGAAGATGCCGCTGAGGCGCCAGTAGTCCTGGTCTTCCATGTAGCTGCCGTCGCTGTATTGCATCACCTGCACGGCCAGCACGTTCTCACCCGGGCGCAGGTGCGCGGTAATGTCGAATTCGCTGGGCAGGTGGGCACCCTGGCTGTAGCCGACCTGCTCGCCGTTCACCCACACGTAAAAGGCGGAGTTCACCCCGCCGAAGCGCAGCACCACGCGCATGCCCTCCCACGCGGGGGAGAGGGTGAAGACGCGCCGGTAGCAGCCCGTGGGGTTCTCCCGCGGCACGCGCGGGATCTCCACCGGGAAGGGGTAGAGCAGATTCACGTAGAGCGGATGCCCGAACCCGTGCATTTGCCAGTTACTCGGTACCGGCAGGTGCGCCCAGTCGTGCACGGGGAAATCGGGGCGGTAGAACCCGGCGGGCACCTCATCCGGCGAGGCGGCGAGGTGGAAGTTCCACTGGCCGTTGAGGCAGCGGTAAAAGGGCGAGGCCCCCGGCGCGGCCGCCTGCGCCCCCGCGGCATCGGCAAAGGGCACCAGCGCCGCCCGCGCGGGCATCCGGTTGCGCTGCAACAGCAAGGGATTTTCCCAATCATGAAGCTGTTCGGACATGGTGAGATCCTTCCGCGATGGGTGATGGTATCGTTATGCGTCCACGCCCTGAAGGACGTGTCCGGCGGTGTAAGGACGCTAAAGCGCCCTCTGGGTTCATGTGCAGCACGCTTTAGCGCGCTTATCTCGTCAGGCACGTCCTTCAGGGCGTGCACAATAGTCGTCATTAGGCGCTTCAACACGCACCTGTTGTAAAAAAGGCGATTGTTCGAGTACGTCTCGTGGCATTGTAATCGTCGTGATCCGTGGATCGCCAATGCCGACCGTCACTGTGTGGTGGAAAAATAACCAGATGTCTTCCCTGATCACTTGCATGTCGCACCACGGGATGAACAATGTCGGGCTTCCAAGCTGAAATATCAGTATGACCCCAACGAACAGCCCTTCCTGCGTGACATGGAAATTTAGACAATTGCTATAGGACGCCCAGCCAACCTTGCCGCTTCTCCAGAGGAAAGGCCTCCCCCACGGCTCTTCTTGGGCGCGGTAAACCTTCGCCATTCGCGCCCATCCGCCGATGAAGAATATCTGCAGAATGAGAAATATCCCAAATCCCCAGAAGACGACCGGGATCCACAGCGGGAAGTTGGCATCAATCTGGTTGTCCACCGCGAGCATGAACATACGGGCCATCCTGAGCACGTGATGCTTTACGATCTACAATTCACGAACCACCGGGCAGAATAGCAGGTTATCCATGTGTTGTCGAGGGGATTGAGGGGAACGATACACATAATCCCGCACGCGCGAGCGGTATATTTGTTCGGGAGAAGGGTTTCGCTCGCGCGCGGCGAATGGCGATGTTAGCATTTCTGCGTGCAGGTCAGGATGGGGGGCGGTAATGCAACCGTGTTCGCGGTGCGGGGCCGAGGTGGCGGATGTCACCGGGTTCTGCCTGAACTGTGGTCCGCTGGTCGACATGGCGGACTTCAAAGACGCGATGCAATTCATGCGCGATCGGGTGGCGAAGGTGGCGGAGCTGCTGGCAACCGGCAAGCTCGACGACGCCGCGTCTACCTGCGAGCAGCTCACCCACATGGACCCCACCAACGGCGCGCTGTTCAGCCTGCTCGGTGACATCTACCGCCACCAGGGCACCCCGCGCAAGGCCACCGAGGCCTATCAGGCGGCCATCAACGCGCATCCCGACGGGGCGGCACGCTACCGGCTGAAGCTCGACGCCTTGATCGACAGCACGCTGGCGCGCGAGCCGCGTCCCCCCACGCTGACGACCTCCCTGCCCGACGCCGCCCCGCTGCCCACGCGTCCCGCCGCTGCCCCGCCGCCGCGCCCCACCCCCGCCGCCGCGCCGCGCGCGCACGACCACCTGGTGGTGGCGCAGGCGCCGCAAGAGACGAAGTTAGTCACCGAGGAGGAGATGCCGACGCTGCTCCTCGGGGTTATTCCCCTTACGCCGGGCAACGTGCGCGCCGTCTTCACCATCTCCGCCCTCATCATCGTGCTCTCGCTGCTCCTCTCTTTCCACCCGTGGAAGAGCAAGTATCACCCGCCGACGCAGGTGATCTCCCTGTCGGACGACGACACCCCGCCGCCCGCGCCGACCCCCGCGCCGCCGACGCCGACAGTGGGCAACGGCGTGATCGACCTGACCCGTCCCACCCCGACCGGCACCGATGCCGCGTCGTCGAAAGGAGGCCGGTAATGCCCCGCTCATCATCCGGCTTTACCCTCATCGAGCTGCTGGTGGTCATCACGCTGATGTGCGTGCTGGCGTCCATCCTGGTGCCGGTCTTTGCCCGCGCCCAGGAGAAGGCCCGCCAGGCGTCCTGCATCTCCAACGCGCAGCAGATCTTTACCGCGACGCACATCTACGTGCAGGATCACGAAGAGACGTATCCCGACACCGCCACCGTATGGGGCGCGCTGGGGCTGGACCCCGGCGTGCTGCTCTGCCCCACGGCGGAGGATCAGCAAAACGGCGGGCCGGTACACGGACGCAACGATTACTGCTTCAGCCGCACGGTGGCCGGCAAGGCACTCGGGGATATCAAAGCGCCGGAGTTGGAGCTGCTGACGGCCGATGCCGCGGAGAAGCCCGCGGGGGGCGCGCCGAATATCCTCATCGTGCCCGGCGATATCGACTTCCGCCACAACGACACCTTCGTGGGCGGCTTTTGCGACGGCCACGTGGAGGCGCAGAAGGAAGTGCCGCCGTACTGGATGATCGAGATGACGAATCTCGGCCAGTGGAAGACCGAGGCGCGCGAATCGAGCTACCCGGTGCTCATCTTCCTGCGCGACAAGTCCGCCTCCCCGAAGGCGGTGGAGGACATGACCACCGCCATCGCCAAGCAGTACCGCGGGCGCGTGAAAACGATCGCGGTGGACACCGCGACGTACCCGCAGGTGGCGACCGATTGCGGCGTGGATCCCACTAACCCGGCCACCGGCTGCCCGGCGTATGTGCTGCTGCGGCAGGGGAAGGTCGTGGGGCAGCCGGTGGCCGGCACCTTGACGAATGACGCGACGCTGAACGCACAAATCGACAAGCGACGCCAGGACGTGCTGGCGATGATCAAGTCCGTCACCGGGCAGTAAGGCAGTAGTATGCGGCGCGGCTTTACCCTCATCGAGCTGCTGGTCGTCATCGGCATCATTGCGCTGCTGGTGGGCATTCTGCTGCCGGTCATCCTGCGCGCGCGGGAAAAGGGGCGCCAGGCCACCTGCCTGAGCAATCAACGGCAGATCACCCAGGCGCTGCTGATCAAGGCGCAGGACAGCGGTGGGCGTCTGCCCGACGCCGACGGCGTGTGGGGCGCGCTGGGGCTGACCACGGGCGTCACGAGCTGCCCCTCCGCCGCGCTAAGCGGCATCAACTACGTCTACAACGCGCGCGTCGGCGGGCACACCGCGTCGGGCTTCGCGCTCCCCGAGGAGACGTTGCTGGTAGCCGACGGCGACACCGACGACCACGTCGCGCGCAACGTGAAGGACGCCAACACCTTCGACTACCGCCACGAGCACGCGCTGTATGCGGGGTACGCCGACGGTCACGTGGCGCGCTGCGTGCTCCCGCTGCCCAACCTCTCCTTCGTCGGGGACACCTTTACCGCGCCGGAGGACGTGGCCAACGTGCTGGGCATCACCGTCATCACGCAGCAGGCGCAATTCCCGACAGAAGCCCCCGGCGCCACCGCGGCGACAGCGGACGCGCTGGCCGCCTTCCTGCCCGTCGTGCTGGCGGAGATGAGCAAGTACCCCACCGCGCTGCTGCGCCGCGCCGGGAGCGCCACGCCGGTGCGCAACGCGCTGGCGATCACCGGCGCCGATGTAACTATGCCGCCCTGTTGCGACGCGGGGAGCGCATGCGGCACCACTACCTACTTCGTGACCGCCGACACCGGCAACCCCCCCCATGGCGCGCGCGCCATCCACCACGCGATATACCATTCTATCGACGGCATCTCCGACGCCGACTGGACGGCCCTCGGCGGCAGCTACCCCGGCGGCACGTCATACAAAGACGAGCCGAACAACAGCCTCAGCGGCACCCTGTGCGACCTGGGACAGGTGAGCGCCGCGGAAGATCGCGCCGTTTTCTTCTCCTACCTGATGACCAACCCCGCCGAAGTCGATGTGCGCGCGGAGTCCGACGCGGTCATCAAGGCCAAGGAGGCGAAGATGAAGGCGTGGCTGTTGTCGGTGTGCCCCACGCTGGACACGCGGTACTGGACGTATATCGCCAGTGGCTCGAAGAAGCACCCGGTGAACGGCCCCGGCAACGGTGGCCCGAACCTGACGGAGTTGTAACCGCGCCCTGTGCGCACCAGGATGTGCCGGATGGATTACGGTTTTCTGCTCTTCATGCTGCTGCTCACCTCCGCCGCGCCGCGCGGCGCGACCCCGCCCGCACCGGGGCCGGCCGTCACCCTGACGCAGGTGTTCGCCGGCGGCGTGGTGCCGCTGACATACACCCCGGATCAATTGCACGGCGCCTGGGTCACCCTGCGCACGGCGCCGGCCAACGCGGAAGTCCTCACGACAATGATCGCCCACGAGCGCCAGGACGCGACGCAGTTGACCTACTACACGCGAGGGCAGACGCTCAACGTGGAGGGCGCGGCATACCTGGTGGCGTACCTGCCGCAGCAGCCGCCGGGCCCGCCACGACGCGCGGCGCTCTCCCCGCACACCCGGCTCGCGCTTTCCCTGCTCGCGTTAGACACGCTGCCCGTGCTGAGCGAGGTGCGCACCCTGAATGTGAAGGCGGCGATGGCGGAACCACCCCTCACAGAAGCGGAAGTGCGGCAGGAAGACGAATTCCGGTTGCACGAGGTTTGGGCGGCCATCACTCGCGGGTGGCGACCGGGATCCGAACCCTTCCCCACGCTGTCCTTGGAGATGCTGTGCGCCAATTTCGCCTTGAGCAAGAACGCCACCACCGAGGTGTGGACGGGAGAGCCGTTTCTGCTGAACCACGCTCTCGACGGCGTAACGCTGCCTAAGGATGCCGACCGCGACGAGATCGTGGTGGCCTATTCGCCGCCCATTAATCCATACGAAATGCGAATGGTGCTGACCGCCAGCGGTGCGGTGATATCCAGAACACCGCAGAGTTGGCGGTTGATGTGCGGATGCTCCCCCTACCCGCCGCTCACCCCGGCGGAGTTGGCGGCACGGCACGTGGAGCGGCTGCACCAGTTGGGCACGGTGCTGTTGCGCTATGCCCGCGAGCACGACGCGACCTTCCCCCCGCTGCGCGACCCCAACGCCATGCCGCTGCTGCTGAAGGCCTACGGGTGGACGGAGGAGCTGACCGCCGGCGTGCGCTTCAACTACAAGTGCTCCGCGCGGGCACTGAAAGCCTTCCCCGACCGCGCCGCGGTGGTGCTGGCCGCCGAAATCGACCCCGCCGCCGACGGCACCCGCACCGTGCTCTTCGCCGACGGCCACGCCGCCCACGTCGATGCCGCGGAATGGAAGAAACTGGAACCGACGCTGGGGAAATGACTTGCCCCCGTCTCCCTCTATTGAAGGCAGGGGAGTTGCGTGGAATGTAACCGATTATGATAATCTGCGTGTGCTGATGAATTAGGTGAACGCTATCGATAGTGTGAGCCTGAAAGGCTCCAATTCGTCAGCCTGGGGCGAAGCCCCAGGTGGGAAACAAGTCTATCCGGAGCCCTGAAAGGGCGATATTTGACTTCAGTGAAGGTAATCGCGCCCTTTCAGGGCTTATAACAGTTCGGCAACCGGTACCTGGGGCGCTGCCCCAGGCTGACGAATGGGAGCCCTTCGGGCTCACGACCGGTAGTATGCACCTGAGTCAATTGCAACTCATGTATCTAATCCCATTCACCCGTTCCCTCAAGGGAACGGGCAGGGGGTAGGTACCCCAAAGGAGACGCACATGCCACGGATTCTGCTGGTACTCTTCGCGTTTTTGTGCCTCGCGCCGCTGTGCGCGCAGGAAACCACCTTTGCCGACCTCATCGCCGGCAAGGCGGCGCCGTTGACGATTAAGGCAAAGACCCTGACGCCCGGGTGGGTGCGCCTGCGCACCGGCAGCCAGCCGGGGGTGGACGACATTAGCCGCGCCTTCACCGCCATGATCGGCGGCGGGCAACTCGGGGCCTACTACACCAAGGGCGAGACGTTGACGCTGGAGGGCGAGAAGTTCCTCATCGCCTACAGCCAGCCGGTGCCGGTGAATCCCGGCGGCAACGGCGGCGGCGGGCCGGATCAGATCAAGTTCGACCCCCTCACCCCGGAGACCGACCTGGTGCTCTCGCTGCTTAAAATCAAAGCGCTGGGCAGCCTGCTGGACATCCAACCCGTGGACCTGACGAAGGAGATCGCAAACGTCGCCGCGCTCACCGACAAGCAGGCGCAGGCGGCCTCGATGAATAACCTGCGGCAGGTTGTCTCCGCGACGTTTATGTTTGCGCAGGATCACGGCGAAACGACGCCTACGGCGAAGGAATGGGAGGCTACCATCGCCAACATGCCGGAAGCGACGTGTAAACAGCCGCGCTTCAATACGCCGTATCTGTACAATACCGCCATCGCCGGCCGGACATTGGGGGCACTCGTCGATCCGGATACGACAGTATGTGCGTACGAGGCCAACACCTGGCCCGATGGCAAACGCGCCGCCGGTTTTGTGGATGGCCACGTGCAGATGATGCCCGAGGCCGACCTGTTGGCGCTGCTGAAGAAGAACCCGGCGCCGAAGAAGAATGACGGCGTGAAGGACGACGGCGTGCAGAGGGAAAAGAAGTAGCACCTTCCGTGCGAGCGTGGTGGGCCAGGGGTAGTGGGGTAGCGGCGATTTCAATCGCCAGGATCGCTTTCCCTCCGGGCAATAGGCGATGTCGGGTACGCGTGCGACCGGCCCCTGATTGACACCCTCTTCTATGCAACCTATACTTTGGTCGCGGGATTCGCGGGCGTTGGAGCATCGCGAATCCACTTTTTTCACGAGGATATGAACAATGGCGCGCATGAACGAGAAGTACAACCCGCAGGAGATCGAGCCGAAGTGGCAGGCGCGGTGGGAAGCCGACGGCCAGTATACGGCTGAACAGGATGACACGAAACCCAAGTATTACTTCCTCGAGATGTTCGCCTACCCCTCGGGCGACCTGCACTGGGGGCATATCCGCAACTACACCATCGGTGACGCGGTGGCGCGCTACAAGGCGCACACGGGTTATACCGTGCTGCATCCCACCGGCTTCGACGCCTTCGGGCTGCCGGCGGAGAACGCCGCCATCAAGCGCGGGGTGCATCCGCGCGATTGGACGTACCGCAACATCCACAACATGCAGGGGCAGTTCCGGCGCATGGGCTACAGCTACGACTGGGCGCGTGAGTTCGCCACCTGCGATCCGACCTACTACCGCTGGAACCAGTGGTTCTTCATCCAGCTCTACAAGGCCGGGCTGGCGTATAAGAAGAAATCCGCGGTCAACTGGTGCCCGGAGTGCCAGACGGCGTTGGCCAACGAACAGGTGGTCAACGGCACCTGCGAGCGCTGCGAGACGGGCGTGGTGAAGCGGCTGATGGAGCAGTGGTACTTCCGCATCACCCAATACGCCGAACGCCTGCTGGCCGGCCATGCGACGATCGACTGGCCGGACGACGTGGTGACGATGCAGAAGAACTGGGTGGGCAAGAGCCAGGGGGTCGAGTTCGCCTGGGCCATCGACGGTTACCCCGACAGCCTGCGCGTCTTCACTACCCGCCCGGACACCGTCTTCGGCGTCACCTTCATGGTGCTGGCGCCGGAACACCCGCTGGTGGATGCCATCACGACGCCGGAGCAACGCGCCGCGGTGGATACCCTGCGCGGCGAGGTGGCGGGGATGAGCGAGATCGACCGCGCCTCCACCGAGCTGGAGAAGAAGGGCGCCTTCACCGGCGCGTATGCGGTCAACCCGCTGAGCGGGGAAAAGGCGCCGATCTGGATCGCTAACTACGTGATGATGGAGTACGGCACCGGCGCCATCATGGCCGTGCCCGCGCACGACGAGCGCGACTTCGAGTTCGCACGGAAGTACGACATCCCCATCCGCATCGTTATCGCCCCCGCGGGCGCCGACCTGAACCCCAACGCCATGACGGAAGCCTTCGAAGCCGTGGGCGTGATGGTGAACTCCGGCGCGTATGACGGGCTGCCGAGTGACGCGGGGTGGACGAAGATCGCCGAGGAGATGGAGGCGCGCGGCATCGGGAACCGCACCACCAACTACCGCCTGCGCGACTGGTGCATCAGCCGCCAGCGCTACTGGGGCACGCCCATCCCGATGGTCTACTGCGAAGCGTGCGGCGTGCAGCCGGTGCCGGAAGAGCAACTGCCCGTGTTGCTGCCCGACGACGTGACCTTCACCGGCGCGGGCGAGTCCCCGCTGACCACCAGCGCGTCGTTCATGAATACCACCTGCCCCAAGTGCGGCGGGCCGGCACGGCGCGACAGCGACACGATGGACACCTTCATGGACTCCTCGTGGTACTTCCTGCGCTACTGCTCACCCACGCTGGACACCGCGGCCTTCGACCCCGCCGAGGTGAAGTACTGGATGCCGGTGGACATGTATATCGGCGGGCGCGAACACGCCACCATGCACCTGATCTACGCGCGCTTCTTCACCATGGCGCTGCACGACATGGGGCTGCTGGATTTTGACGAGCCCTTTACCAAGCTGTTCAACCAGGGGATCGTCACCGCGGGCGGCAAGAAGATGTCCAAACGTTCCGGCGCGGTGCCGCCGAACGACGTGGTGTCGGAATTCGGCGCCGACTCCGCGCGGCTGTTCATCCTCTTCATGGCCCCCGCCGGCGAGCGCGCCGAGTGGGGCGTGGACCCGGAGACGGGCAAACCCTACACCGTGCCGCCGGGCATCGACGGCATCTGGCGCTTCCTCAACCGCGTGTGGCGCCTCACCGCCGCGCATGTCAACGGCTACGCGCCCGACAGGGCGGGGCGGATGGGGGAACTCACCGACGCCGCGCGTCGCCTGCGCCGCAAAACGCACCAGACGATCAAGCGCGTCAGCGGGGATATCGAGCGCTTCCAATTCAACACCGCCATCTCCGCGCTGATGGAGTTGACGAACGAAATGTCGCGCTACGAGGCCGACGGCGTAACCCCCGGCGACCCGGCGTGGAGCGAAGCGGTGGAGATGGGCACGCGCCTGCTGTCGCCCTTCGCGCCGCACGTTGCCTGCGAGTTGTGGGAGGCGTTGGGGCAGACCGCCCCGCTGCCGAACGCGCCGTGGCCCGTCTTCGACCCCGCCGTGGCTGCCGAGGAAGCGCTGGAAATCCCGGTGCAGATCAACGGCAAGCTGCGCGACAAATTGACGGTCCCCGTCGGCACCGACGCCGCCACGTTGGAGACGCTGGCCCTGCAGTCCGAGCCCGTGCAACGCCACCTCAACGGCGCCGCCCCGCGCAAGGTGATCGTGGTGCCGGGGAAACTGGTGAATATCGTGGCGTAACGGCCGATAGACAAACAAAAACCCCGAGGTCGTTTATTCGACCTCGGGGTTTTTATTTATCCCTCCGCCTTAGCCGGCGGCAGTTCGATGCGGTCTTTGAGCTTGGGGTTGGGTTTGTAGAGGAGGAAGGTGAAGCCGACACGGCCGGCCACGTCGCTGCCGGTGGCTTCGGCGAGGGTGGCGGCGGTGGTGTCGGCGTCATCGGGCGCCCCTTTGAGCACGCGCACCTTGATGAGTTCGCGTCGGCGGAAGGCGTCCTCGGTAGAGACGACCGCGGCCTCGCTTACCCCTTCTTTGCCCACGTGCACCACCGGGTCCAGCAACTGCCCGATACTCCGCAACGCACTCTTCTGTTTCCCCGTCAACGCCATTGGTTACTCGCTTTCGGGGGGTATTGTAACAGAAAAGGGACGGGTTGTGTTTTTCGGGACCTAACCCCCCGCCCCGCGAGGGAGGGAGTGAGCGCACGCCGTCAAGCCGACCCCAACTCCCACCCCGACCAACCGCTTCTTTGTATGACAGGCGTGCTAAGGAAGGCGAGCGGCGGGGTTGGGAACCTTGACGCGGGGCCGGTGGGCGTGGTATTGTGCCGGGTAGTTGCCGCACGTCCGCGCTCGCGCGGGTATATCACAGCAGGACCCGCCGGCGCGACGCCGGCCAATTTCCCCAAGCGGGGCAGGAGGTGTCTCATGGCGAAAGGATCCGATTTTCTGGGCGGCGTGCTGCTGGGCGTGATTGTCGGCGCGGCGGTGGGCTTGCTGTTGGCGCCCCAGAGTGGCGAAGAGACGCGCGAGTCGCTGCGTGAATACGCCGACGAGCTGTCCGACAAAGTGGTAGAGAGCAGTCGCCAGGTGCTGGAAAGCAGCCGCGACCTGCTCGAGCAGGGGAAGAGCCAGGTGACCGATGTCGTGAAGCGCAGCAGCGAGCTGGTGCGCAAAGCCGGCGACGGCGCCGTCGACGAAGCCTGATTCCTCCTGCATTAATGATTTCGGCGGGCGGATGGTGTCCGGACGATGCCATCCGCCGGCCTTGTGCCTCCGCCCGGGGGCACAGCGAATGGCGATTTCGACGCAGGACGCGAGCGTACGATGCACACCGATGACACGCAGACGAGTGCCGGTTTCACATGGCTGACCACCTTCCTCGCCCAGGCGCCGGAGGAGATCGCGCAGACGTGGTTCACGCGGTGGCAGGCCGACGATCCGCAGGCGCGGTGCTGTGAAGCCGCCTTCCTCGCTCAGGCCTGCCGTTTCCTCACCCTCCTCGGGCACCCCGTTGCCACTACACCCCTCACCCGGCAGCAAGACGCCCGGCTGGCGGAAACCTTCCCGCTCATCTACCGCGTGCAGACGCTGCTCGTGTTGGGTGCGTTGTGCACGGAGGCCGGCGCGACTGCGGGGGTGACGTTCACGTTGGCCGACTACATGCACGTGCTGCCGCGCGCGCTGGCGTCGGTGGACGACGGCGCGTTGCGTCGCTCGCTGCCGGATCGCCTGGGCCTGTTGAGCCGGCTGGCGGCGGAACTGGTAGGCCTGCGCGAGCGCGATGCCATCCTGCGCCGCGCGTTGGCGGAAGTGCCGACACTGGTGCCGGCGGCGCGCGGCGTCTGCTGGCTGTGGGATAACGACGCACAGTGTACCGTGTTGCTGGTGACGCCGGACGGGCCGCGCACCGATATCGAGCCGCCTGCCATGCTGCTGGCGGGGTTGCGCCGCGCGGCGGAAGCCGGCAACCCGCTCACCCTCGACGCCGACCCCTCCTGGCCCGCGCCGTTGCAAGCGGGGCCGGTGGCCGTGGTACCGCTGCCCACGCCGGAGGGGTGCGCGGGCCTGCTCACCGTGGTCAACCCCGACGCGCCGACCTTTACCCACGAAGACCTGCTCCTCCTCGCCGGGCTGGGCGCGCTGGCCGCGGCGGCCATGCGCGCCGCGCATCATTCCGCTACCGAGCGCGTGCTGCGTACGCTGTTGCAGAATTCCATTCACGCCGTGGTGCGCGCGACCGCCGATACGGTGGAATCGTACGAAGCCTTCACCCAGTCGCTGTTGCAGGTGGCGGAGGGGCTCACCCACGCGGACGCCGTCTTCGCGGTGATCGAGTTGGACGACCGTCCCGACCCCGTGCTGGCCGCCACCGCGACGCCGGCGGCCTTCTCCGCGGAGGTCGTCGCGCGGCTCCATACGCGTTTGCAGCGCACGCTGCACGCGCCGGATCACCTGCTCGTCGGCCTGCTCCCCGCGCTACTCGGGCCCGGCGCCCCGCCGCACGCCCTCACCGCGCTGCATTACACCCTCACCCCGCTGCGTCTGGACGGCGCCCCGGCCGGGCTCCTCTGCGCCGTGAGCGCGACACCGCTGGGCGAGGAGGAGACCACCCTGCTGCAGACCGTGGCCGAAGAGCTGGGCATGGGGGTGAGCAACATGCGGCGCGCCGCCGGCAATCAGCGCCTGCTGGTGCAGTTGGCGAATATGAGCTACGTGAGCCAGACGATTACCAGCACCTTCGATATGCGGCGCATCCTGGCGACCATCAGCACCGCCGCCGGGCAGGCCGCCGGCGCCCCCATCGCCTGCTGCGCCTGGCAACAGGAGGACGGCACGCTGGCGGTGGCGCCGCACACCGCCGTGGGCATCGACGACGCCGAGACGGGTGCTCCGCTGCACGACCATCACCCCATGGTGCGGCACGTGCTGGAGACCGGTGCGGCGACGACCAGCCGCGCGGAGGGCGGACGGGTCCACCCCGCCTTCCCGCTGCGCGTCACGGCCCACGTCGCCGACTGGGCCTGCCTGCCGATGCTGGTAAAGGGCAGCGTGCGCGGCCTGCTGCTGGTGGCGGACACCCAGCCGCACCCCTTCTCTACCCGCGAGCTGGCGGTGCTCTCCACCTACGCCAACCAGGGTGCGTTGGCGATGGAGAACTCCCTGCTCTACGACCAGGTGGAGCGCCAGTTGCAGCAGATGGCGCACCTGTACAACGTCACCGTGGCGGTCGGCTCCTCCCTCGACCTGCAGCTCGTGTATAACGAACTGCTGGAGGCGGCAACGCAGGCGGTGGGGGCGCCGGTAGGCTTTGTCTGCGTGGCGCCCGAGAACGTCTCGCTGCAGCACGTGGAGGCGGCCATCGGCGTCGACGACCCCGGCTTCCTGCGGGAGCGTTTCGCCGCGGACGACGGCATCATCGGCACCGCGGCGCAACGCTCGCTGCCGCTGGAAAGCAGCAACCTGGCACGCGACGGGCGCTCGCCGCTGCTGCGCAGCTATGCACGCGCGGAGCGCTGGGTGGCCTCCCTCACCGTACCGCTGCCCTTGCACGGCGAGGCGTTGGGCACGCTGACGGTGATCACCCGCGAGCCGCGCGACTTCACCGGCGCCGATCAACAGTTGCTGCGCGCCATGGCCACCGACGCCGCCGTGGCGGTGCAACACGCGCGCATGTATGCCCAGGCCAACGAGCGGCTGGCGGAGTTGCGGCGGCTGGCGGAGGCGCTGACGGAGCGGCAGGAGACGCTGGTGGCGTTGACGCACGCGCTGTGTGCCACCGCGCTGACCCACGACGCCCCCGCCGACGCGCTGCCGCATACACTGCTCAGGCTGGACGCGTTGAACGCCATGCTGGGTGGCAAGCCGGGGGCGCGCACCGTGGAGTTGGATGTGCGCGACGGGGTCGGGCGCCGCCTGAGTCAGCGCCGCCACGCGCTGCCCGCCGATATCCCCGCCGCCGACCTCACCGTCACCGGCGCACACCTGCAATTGCCCGTGCCCGAGGCGCTGGCGCTGGCGCTGCTGCTCGACGCCTACCTGGACATCGCCTTCGACCCCGGCATGGTGCGCGCGGGGAAGGTCGCCTTCCAGCAACTCGGCGGGGAGATCATCGTCGAGGTGAAGCTGCAGGCGGCGGCGGAGCACCCGTCACTGTCGTGGATGCCGAATCGTGCTATAATCGACCTGGCGCAGCAGACCCTGCACGCGCGCCTGCAGGAAACCGCGGACGGCGACACCCTGCGCCTGCGTATCGTGCTGCCGCGCTCCTAACTAAGAAACTATCTCAAAATGTCTCGCAGCCGTCTCGCGGGTCTTGCTCGCGCCTAGCCGCGTTGGATTTCCTGGCATGTATGTCCTCATACACTACCGGAAATCCGCCTTGCCAGTCACGAGCAATCCTCCCCGATCCGACTACGAGCCATTTTGAGATAGTTTCAAATACAATTGCGCGGTTTCGCGTGCACGGATGATAGGCCACATGGCGGTAGAATGCCCACAACCCGAGAAACCCACCCCCGGCGCGCGGACAGGCGCCGGGGTACCGGCGTTGCTGCCGGTGGTGGAGGAGTTGGTGGCGCAGAGCGGGCAGTGGCGCAAGCGGTGGATACACGCGTGGGACTTCCTGCGCGAGGTGTGGACGCGCTTCAATGAAGACCGGGCGCTCATCTTCTCCAGCGCCATCAGCTACTTCCTGCTGATGTCCGGCATCCCCATTCTGCTCGTTGCCTTCCTCTTTATCCCGAAGGATCAGATCATCAGCCTGATCGGCTCGTTGGGGTTGGGCGCGGACACCATGCTGGTGCTGCAGCGGCAGATCCTGGGCGTCTTCATGCGCCGTGCGGAGATCACCACCGTCGCGTTGCTCATCGCGCTGTGGACGGGCAGCCAGGTCTTCATGCTGCTGGAAGCGGCTATGAACACCGTGTGGCACGCGCAGCGTCGCCGCCCCTACTGGCAACGGCGTGGGCTGGCGCTGCTCATGGTGGTGGTGGTGGGCACGCTGCTGCTCGGGGCCATCGCCCTGTCCAATCTCATCCGCTTCCTCAGCCACACCGGCATCACCTTCCTCGTCGGGCATACCGTGGGCAGCATGCTCATCACCGCGTTGCTGACCATCGTCATCCCGCTGCTGCTCATGTCCACCGTCTCCGCCATCATTTACCGCGTGTTGCCCATGAAACAGGTCACCGTGCGCACCGTCATCCCCGGCGCGCTGGTCGCCGCCACGCTGTGGCTGTGCTACATCCACTTTTTCGGCTGGTACACCACCAACTTCACGAACTACTACATCCTCTACGGCTCACTGGGCGGCTTCGTGCTGCTACTCATTCTCTTTTACTACAGCGCCCTGAGTCTCGTACTCGGCGCGGAGATCTCCGCCACCTACCATCGCCGCCTGGTGGAAGCCGGCGTGCGCGAGGAGCAACAGGTGGAGGAGCACGAGCAGGTGATCGAGGCGATGCACGAGCTGGACTCCTTCCAGGACCGGCTGGAAACCGCGCGCGAGAGTATCGCGTATTACGGGTATCGCGGGGGGGAGTGAGGCGACGGGCGTCGCAATCCATGGAAAAATCTCCCGCGTGTGCGCGCCGTGTAGGACAAGGCGCTAGTCCTGCCGTGGACTTTACGGTATACTAAGGAGCGTCCAACCGCCGATGGCGCGGACGCGACATCACATGAGCAACGAATTCCACGAGTGGCGTAAGGATTTCTCGTCGGATATGGGGAGGCGGCTCTTCTTCTTCCTGGCCCGCACCCTCCACCGCATCCCGCTGCGCGGCGCGTACGCCGTGGGGCATCTGTTCGGCCGCCTGGCGCCGTGGCTCTCCCCGCATCAGTATCAGAAGGTCGTCACCGACATCACCGCCGCCCTGGGCGACCGCCTCTCCCCCGCGGAGATCGACGCGCTGGCGCGGCACTCCACCCTGCGCCTGTCGGAAAGCCTCATCGAATTCCTGCGCCTGCCGCATATGAACGCCGCGGAGATTCAGCGCTGGGCACGCTTTGAACGGCAGGACTACATCGAGGCGGCGATGCGCGGGGGCAAGGGCGCCATTATGCTCAGCGCGCACCTGGGCAACTGGGAGTTGTGCGCCACGCTGGTCGCGCTCTCCAAATACCCCATCACCGCGGTGGCGCGCCCGCAGGACGACACCGCCTTCACCAACCTGCTCAATAAGATGCGCGAGACGCACGGGGTGAAGGTGATCCCCATGTCCGACGTGCGCGGGTGCATCCGCGTGCTGCAGCGCAACGAGTGCCTGGGCATCCTGGGCGATCTCAACGCGCGCACCCCCGGTGCCTTCATCAACGTGTTCGGGCGCCCGGCGGCTACCTTCTCCGGAGTCGCCTACCTGGCGCACACCACCGGCGCGCCGATCCTCTCCGCCTTCGACGAGCGAATGCCGGACAACACCCACCGCGTGGTGATGAACCCGCCCATCCCGCTGGCGAGCACGGGGAATAAGCACACGGATATCCTGCATACGAGCATCCGCGTACAGCAGGTGATCGAGGAAGCGGTGGCACGGCGGCCCGAAGACTGGTACTGGCTGCTGCACCGCTGGCACACACGCCCGGAAGGCATGGCGAATCCCGAACGCATCCCCATGGAGCATCGCGACCTCACCCCGGAAGAGTCGGCGCAGGTGCGCAGCTTCACGCAGGGGTGGTTACAGGGCAATGCGGAACAGGGCGGCGCCGTCCTCCCGACCGCCGCGCACGACCTGCCCGTCGAGCACGCCGGTGAGCGCCCCATCTGTGCCCACTTCCCACAGGCATCCGCGCAGGCCGACCAGTAAGCCCGCCCGCGCGCCGCTGGCCGCCAGCCGCCCCGCCAACGCGTAGCGCGCCCACGCCTCGCCGTGCGTCAGCCGCCCCACGTCCGTCGGGTCCACGTCCGCCGGCGCCGGGTAGCCGCTATAGCCCGTCCACGGCATGTCCAGCTTTCCCGCGGGTTGGGTGAAACTCGGCACCGCCACCACCTCCACCCCCGCCGCGCGCAGGTGCGCGTAGCTCTCCGGGAACCAGGCGTCGGCGCAGATGAGCACCCCCAACCGGCCCGCCGGGGTGTTATACACCGGCAGTGCGTCCACCGAGCCGGCGTCGAGGAAGGTCTGCTCCTCCGCGGTGGGGAAGACCTTGACCGTCAGCGGCGCGCGCGCCCGCCCGTCGGGATCGAAAAGGGCGGACACATTGTACACCGGCCCGTCGCCCGCGCGCACCACGCCGTCCGCCACGCACGGGTCAGGCAACACGATGGACCCGGCGACGATCGTCACGCCGTAGTCCCGCGCGAGGCGTGCGAAGGTGCGGGTGTAGACCGCCGCCATGTGTGCGGCCTTCAGGGTGAAGAGCGCACTGCGTACGCGATCCACGGCGGGGGTGAACAAAAGCGAGCGTAAGAAGGCGAGCTTATGGCCATAGCATAGCACCATGCCGGCCAACGCCGCACGCATACTACGTTCCGCAGATACTGGCTCTTCGATCATCACCAGCCATGCGCCGATGAACTCCGGGAAGACGACCACTGTCTGTGCGTCGATCAATCCCGCTTCGTGCGCCGTCGTCAGGTAGCCGTCCAGCCGGGTGAAATATGCGTCCTCGCAGACATACTCCGCGACGGTCAGGTAGGGTTGCACGCCCAGCAACCCGCCGCGCCCGCGTTCTTCCCCCAACCGGTGCACCGCGCGCAGGCGCAGCGCCGGGTCGCCGATCAGCGTGCTTTCCGTCATACCGCCATTATCGCGCGTTTGCGAGGGGAGGTAAAGCGCCGTGCTGCATCTGTGGATGTATGCGGCATACGTTATCCGCGGGCAGCCGAAACGGGTATAATACACCGGCATGTCCTTCACACTGCTCCACACCGCCGATCTGCACCTGGGGAAATCCTTCAGCACGCTGCCGCCGGAGCGCGCCGGGCAGCGGCGCGCCGATCTGCTGGCCACGCTGGCGCGGGTGTGCCGTGCCGCGCGCGAGCGGCGGGTGAACCTGCTGTGTATCGCCGGGGACCTCTTCGACCGGCCGCAGCCTGCGCTGCCGCTGCTCGCCGCCGCGCGTCGCGCGCTGGCCGATGCAAGTGTGCCGGTATTGCTCCTCCCCGGCAACCACGACCCCCTCGACGCGGGCAGTCCGTATCTGGACGCCGCGTGGCCGGGCAACGTGACGGTGGCGCGTACCCCGGGCTGGCAGCGTATACCGCTGGATGGTCCGGAGACGTGGGCCTTCGGCTATGCGCGTGACGCAGCGCACGCCTCCCCATGGGACAATTTTCCCGGCTGCGCCCCCGACGCGCTGCTGGCGCTGCACGCCGCCTGCCTGGCCCCAGGGCTGGCCGCCGATGCGGGCTATTACCCCTTCACCCCGGCGGAGATTCCCCCCTGCGCCTATCTCGCGTTGGGGCATCACCACCGCGCCGCCCAGGTGGCGCCCACGGCGTGGTATGCCGGCACACCGGAGCCGCTGGAAGCGGAGATTTCCCCCGCCACCGCGCTCCTCGTCACGCTGGACGGCGCCGCCGCGCCGCTGGAACCGCTGGGCGTCGCCACCCGTAGCCACCGCGCGGTGACGGTGGACGTGACCGGCCTGTCCGCCGAAGAGATCTGGGCACGCGCGCTGGACGCGCCGACGGCGGACGATCTGCTGACCTTCACCCTCACCGGCCTGCTGCCCGCCGAGACGGCGTTGGATCTGGCGGCGTTGCAGCGGGAACTCTCCCCGCGCTGCTTCGCGCTGGAGTTGCGCACCGACGGCCTGCACCTGCCCGGCACCGCGGCGGACGCCGGCGGGGTGCTGGGCGCGCTGGCACGGCTGGCGCGGGCGCGCGAGGACGGGCTGCCCGCCGACGACCCACAGCGTGCGCGGTTGGCGCGGGCGGTGCGCTATGCGGCGTTGGCGCTGGAAGGGAAGCTGTGATGCGCCTCACCCGCCTGCTCATCACCGGCTTCGGCGGCCTGCGCGCACGGGATTTACCCCTCGGCGCCGGCCTCACCGTGCTCCTCGGCCCCAACGAAACGGGCAAGTCCACCGTGCTGCACTGCCTCGCGCAGGTGCTGCTGGGCAGGCCCACGTTGCACAGCAAATTCCCCGACTTCAAGCCGTGGGACGGCGGGCCGTTCGCCGCGGCGGTGGAGTTCACCCACGACGGCGCGACCTACCGCCTGACGCGGCGCTTCGACGAATCCGGCGTGCGGGCGCTGGCGCTGCACCGGCTGGACGACGACCGCGAGACGCTGGTGACGCAGGAAGCCGCTGAGATGCGCAAGTGGCTGACGGCGGCCTTCGGCACCGCGGACGACCGCATCTTCTACCGCGTCTTCTGCCTCACCGCGGCGGATCTCGACCCGCTGGACAACTACACCGGCCTGCGCGAGCAGTTGGAAAAGGTAACGAGCGGCGCCGAGGTGGCGGTGACGGCGGCGTTGACACGGCTGGACGAACGGCTGGCCACCTTGCGCCGCGGGGTGGGGCAGCCCGCCCTGGAGCAGAATTGGGGCGCGCTGAAACGGGCGGAGGAGGCGCGCAAGGGGTGGGAGGCGCGGCTGACGGAAGCCCGCCGCCAGCAGCGCCGCCTGACAGAGACGCGCGACGAGGCGGAGCGGCTGGCGCAGGGGCTCGCGACCGGCGCGGCGCGAACGGCGGAGATCACGGCGCTGCTCGACGGGGCGCGCACCCGCCGGGAGCTGCTCAACCGGCTGGCGGAGCTGCAGACGCGCTGGGCGACGCTGGAGGGCGAACGCGAGCGCGTGGAGAAGCTGGCCGCCGACCGCGATCGCCTGCAGGGGCTGCTGGCCGGGTTGCCCGCCGCGCTGGCGGACCCCCCCGCGGTGCGCACGCGCCTGGGCGCGCTGGAGCGCGGCGCCGACCTGCCCGCGTGGTGGGGCTGGGTGATTTTGCTTCTCGGCGCGCTGGCCGCCGCCGCCGCTTGGCCCGTCGTGCATGGGTGGAGCCTGCTGGCGCTGCCCGGCGGTGTAGCGCTGGGGATGCCGTTGCTGCTGCGTGCCGCACGGCGGGCGCGCGAAGTGCAGGCGCTGTGCGCCGCACTGGCGGTGCAGCGTCTGGCCGACGCCGGGCAGCGGCTGGAAGCGGCAGAGCGCTACCGGCGTGAGTTGGACGCCACCGTGCTGGCGCTGCAAGCGGTGACGGATCTGGCGGAGCTGGCAGAGCGCCGACATACGCTGACGCGGGAGATTGCCACCAACGAGGCGAAGCGCGACGCCTTGCCCGGCGCGGCGCTTACCGCCGAGGAGACGTTGCGCCTTACCCAGGAGCAGGAGGCGCTGGAGCGCGACCGCCCGGGTGCGCGGAAACGGGAGAAGGAGATTCTGCGCGAGTTGGCGATCTTAGAAGAATCAGAGCACGATCTGATCGACCTGGAAGACGGCGTGGCTTTCTGGCGCGACGAGGAGACCCGTGCGCGCGAGGAGGAGGCCACGCTGGAGCTGGGGCGGGCGCTGCTGGTGGACGCCGGGCAGGAGGCGCACGACACGCTGGCGCACCCGTTGGCCGCCGCGATTTCTCCGCTTTTCGCCGCCATGACCGGCGGGCGCTACCCGGCGGTGCAGGTGGAGGGCGACGCGAAGGCTTTCCAGGTGCATCCGCTGACGGCCGACGGCGTGCCGGCGCCGGTGGAGGCGCTCAGCCGGGGGGCGCGGGACCAGTTCGTGCTCGCCGTGCGGCTGGCGCTGGGACAGACCATCGCCGGGCCGACGGGTACGCCGATCTTCCTCCTCGACGACCCGCTGCTGCACTTCGATGCCGACCGCCGCCGCGAGGCGCTGGCGCTGCTCGCCCACCTCGCGGGGGAGACGCAAATTCTACTGGCCACCCACGATGCAACGATCCTCGCCGACCTCCCCGGCGCGGCGGTGGTCTCCCTGGAAGGAGTGGCGTATGCCGCTGGATAACTGGCTTTGGGCGCTGCTGTTTTTTGCAGCGTGGATATTTATCGCGGTGATGAACGCCCGTTGCGCCTGGCGCCACTACGTGCGCAAGCAGACGGACGGCCCGACGGTGCTCCCCTTCGCCGGGGCGGCCGCCGCGTTCCTCTTCCTGCTGGCGCTGCCCGCCGGCGACGGCAACCTGCGCCTGGCCCTCATCTGGCCCTTCATCATCCTCGACGTCGGCTCGCTACCTTACCTGCTCGTCGGCTCCGTGGTACTCGTCGGTCGTGCCCTGCGCCACCCCCGCGAAACCGTCCGCCAGCTTACCGCCGTCCCGAGCGCGGAAGAACGGGCGAAGGAGAAGAGCGAAGCGGGGAATGACGGGTAAGGGTCGCATAACTGACTGTTAATATTTCGATATGCAAAGTGCCCCTGCTCGAATCCCATTGCTGGGATTCGAGCAGGGGCACTGCACCATTACCGGGCGCGGGGCGCCCGCCGACCTCATAAGAAAACACACTGTTTTCTTACACTGCACACCCGGCGGCGCCTGGTTAGGGACTTCCAAAC
>CAIYQO010000314.1 GCA_903928345.1 uncultured bacterium
GTCGTGCACGCGCAGGCCCGCGGCGTCGAGCGCCGCGGCGCGTGCCGGGCGGTGGTCGAGCAGCAGCACCGGCACGCCCGCCCGCGCCAACCGCGCGGCGAACAGCGTGCCCAGCGCCCCGGGACCGATAACGGCGATACGTGGTACAGTCTGCATGGTGAAAATGGCAGGGCCCGTGCCGCTATCCGTGGAGGGGTTAGGATAGCAGCACGAGCTGTTGTTTTAATTCGTGTTAGCGGATAAATATCCTTCCGGCGATTAATTTTCTGTGGGGAGCGGGAAGCGCAACACGTAGGTGGCGGCCAGCACCCCAACCTGCCCCTTGGCATCCGGCGGCAACACCCCTTGCACGGTGCGAAAGTCGTTGAAATCCTGCGCGACGAGTACGTGGCCGTCTTCCAGGCGGACGACGATGATGCGTGACTGCAGCGCCTTCGTCTTCGCGTCGCGCTGCCCGGCGATTACCCCGTACTTCGGCAGCGCCAGGAAGCGCTCAAAGGCCCCGGACAGGCTCCACTCCACGCGGTGCGTCACGAGATTGAGATACGACGACTGGTCCGCCGTGGCGGCCAGCAGGGCGTTGGGCCCGGCCACGGCCAGCCGCGTGGCATCGAGGTCGGTGAAGGTCGCGATGGCCTGCGTGCCTGCGCGCGGGAAGACGGTGACGCGCGGCTTCACGTCCTTCTGCCCATCCAGCGCGGAGGCCACTGCCACCCAGTTGCCGCCCGGGCCGACCAGCACCTGCGTGGCGGGCAGACCGTCGGTGCGCCGCGCTTCGGAGACCAGCGTACCGGTGGGGCTGTACAGGCGCAGGCTGCCACCCGGCAGCGAGAGCGCCAGGTAGCCGTCGCCGCCCAGATCGAGGGCCGGCATCTTCTCCAACCCGTCGCGCAGCGTGGTGATCTCCGGTCCGAGCGGGGAGAAGTAGTGCACTTCCGGGTGGGTGCCGTCCGGGTTCGCCAGCGTGACGAGGATCTGCCCGCCGGGTTCGGCGAAGCGCGCGTCCACCACGTGCGCCCCCAGCGGTAACGGCACGACGGCGGTGCGCACCGTTTCGCCGCGGCTGTTGAGCAGCGTCACGGTGATCTGCTTCTCGTCTTCCGAGGCGTAGCCGCGCACCTGGCCGTTCTGATCGGTGAGCAGCACGGCGTCCTTGTTGAACGACAGCTCCTTCAGCGTTTTGCCGTCGCCGTCCAGGATCGTCAGCGTCTGCAGGTAGTTGCTCTTGATATCGCCGGTCACCTGCAGTTGGCGGCAGAGCCAGTTCTCCGCCACGAAGCCGTTGGTCTGGCCGCTCCAGGCGTGGATGTCCAGTCCGCCGGTGCCGGTGTTCGCCCCCTGGAAGGTGATCTGACTGGCGGCGGTGATCTGCCCCACCTGCGCGGTGACCACCGCGACGCCCGCGTGATCGGTGGCGGTGAGGGTGGTCTCCGCTTTGCCATCCGGGCCGGTGTTCACCGTGCCGTCCTTCACCGTGCCCAGGGTGGCGGAGAAGAGCACCGTGGTGTTGGGCAGCGCGCGGCCCGCGCCATCGAGCACCAGCGCCTGCACCTTCGCCGTGGAGGCGCCATCGGCGATGAGGGTGGTCGGGTCGATGGTCAGGAAGATGCGCGGCCCGGTATCCTGCGCGTTGTTGGTGAGGGGGGTGAAGGCGATCGTCGCGTACCCCTTCACCGCGCCGGCCGCGGCGATGATCATCGCGGTGCCCGGCGCGGGCGAGGCTTGCAACTGTACGCGCGCCCAACCGAGCAGGTCGGTGACGCCCAGCGGGTTGATGTTGCCCATGGTGGTCTGGAAGAGCACCGCCGTACCCGGGATACCGATGCCGCGCAGGTCGGTGAGGCGCACCGACACCACCGCGGTGCTTTTGCCGTCGGCGGGCAGCGTGGCGGGATCGATGCCGATGGGGAGTTGCGAGGCGCCCGGCGGGGGCAGCACGACGGGCGGCAGTTGGCCGTAGGTCGTCTGCGTATTGGTAATCACCTGCACCGTGGTGGTGGCGGTGGTGGCCCCGTAGGAGGCGGCGACCGTGAGGGTGCCCAGGTCGGCCGGGCGCACGGCGAGGGTGGTACCGGCCACGCCGGCGGCGTCGGTGGTCAGGGTGACGGCACCCAGCGTGCCGCCGGTGGCGAACAGGGTGACGGTTTTATTCGCCACGTCCTTCCCGAGCAGGGTCACCGTGACGGCGGCGTTGGTGCGGCGGTCCAGGTTGATCGTCTGCGGCGTCACCCCCACGCGCAGCGCAGGCGGCACCACCTGATCGGCGGTTTGCTGCACGGTGAGTTCCACCATCGAGCGCACCGGCGGGTCGGGGGCGAACTGCCCGCTATCCCGCGCGGTGATGAAAATGGCGTAGGTGCCCGGCTGCAGCGGGCTGGTCCAGGTGACGTCGAGGGGGTTATCGGTGATCGAGGTGCGCGTGAGCGTACCCGCCGACGGGGTCACCGTCAGCGTGACGGGGTCCTGAATCGTTTTGCGGATCAACCCGTCGACGCCGACCTCGTAGTCCAGGTCCGACGCGGCGATGGAGAGGCGGACCGTGGCCCCCGGCAACATGGTGAATGCCGAGGCCTTCACCGACAGCGCAATCGGCGGTCCCGCGTTATATTCAACCGCGCACGCCGCACTGGCCAGCAGCAGCATGCCGGCAATCAGCCATCCCAGACGCATACGCACCTCCTTAGCTGAGTTCCACGTTCCACGTACATAGTACTACATTCGCAGTCGAGTCCGTTCACTTTGAACGTTGAACGTTGAACTCTAACCTGAATACGCCGCCGCGGGGGCTCCGGTTGCATTGTCCATCCGCGATCCCCGTTGACATACCACTACGACACAACAATTCCCGATCCCTTTATAAACTCCGGAAGGCATCTTCCGCGCGATATCGAATTAGAAGCATACGAAAAGGGAGTCAGGATGAAGCAACAACTGCAGACCGGCACACTGATGACGTTGATCGTCCTCGGGTTGCTGCTCGCCGGGTTCATTATTTACAAACTGGCCATCCTGATCCTGCTCATGCTGATCGCCGGCGTCATCTCCTGCGGCATCAGTCCCTTCGTGCAGCGGATGGAGCGCGCGCGCATCCCGCGACATCTGGGCACGCTGCTCATCCTGCTCGTCGGGCTGCTGCTCTTCTCCGCGGTCATCACCTTCCTCGCCTACACCGCCATCGACGAAAGCGGCAACTTTGCGCAGAAGGATTGGCCGACGCTGCAGAACCAGGTGACCACCGCGCTGCACGACTGGCACGCGCGCTACTCCGTCATCCCCGACGCCGCCACGCTGGGGCAGAAGCTCACCGGCAACAACGGGCAGGTTGTCACCTACCTGTGGACGACTACGCGGGCGGTGGCCGGTTTCATCGGCAGCCTGTTCTCCATGCTCCTCGTCTTTGTACTTACCCTCTTTTTCACCTCTTTTCGCACAGACATCCGCCGGTCGGTGTTGCTGCTCGTGCCCCCCGCCGCCCAGGCGCGGGTGGGCCTGCTGCTCAGCCGGGTGGCGGCCAAACTGGGGGGCTGGCTGCGCGGGGAGCTGGTGCTGGTGTCGGTGATGGTCTCTGTCATCACGCTGGGCATGACGCTGCTGCGCGTGCCATACCCCTACTTCGTGGGCATCGTCGGGGGCGTCGGCGAGATGATCCCCGTGTTCGGGCCGGGCATCGCCTTCATCCCCGCCATTGCCATCGGGTTGGCGACGGGGATGTCCGTGCCGCACCTGATCGGCATCGCGATCTTTTTCGTCATCGTCACGCAGACGGACAACTACTACCTCATGCCGCGCGTGATGCAGCGGCACCTGGAGCTGTCGCCGCTCACCTCCGTGCTGGCACTGCTGGCGGGCGGTTCGCTGCTCGGGGTGGTGGGCGCGGTGCTCGCCGTGCCGCTGGCTGCCGCCGGGCGCGTGGTGCTGCTGGAAGCGGTGGTGCCGGCCATTCAGGGGACGCCGCCGCCGGACGCGAACACGCCGCCGATAGAGGAATCACCGGCACGGGGGAAGAAAAAGAAACGGCAGGACGAACCCGCGCCGCCATCGCCGCAGGACGAGGCGCTGCAGCATATTGCGCGGCTGGGGCAACCCGACCAGCCGATTGCCGACCCGCCGGAGCGGGTATAAGGAGAGCACGCTGTTCCCCGCACCTCGCATCCTGGCGGCTGTAGTGCTGCTCACCGGCGCGTTCTTCCTCGCGGTCCTGCCGCGCGGGATGGCGGCGGCGGGTCGCGTGCTGCAGGTCGGCCCCACGCGCGCGCTGAAAACGCCTGCCGCGGCCGCCGCGGTGGCGCGGGACGGCGACACGGTGGCGATCGACGCCGGCGCGTATCCCGGCGACGTGGCGGTGTGGAATGCGTCGCACCTGACGCTTCGCGGCGCGGGCGGTGAAGCGCTGTTGCCCGCCAACGGGAAGAACGCGGGCGGGAAGGCCATCTGGGTGCTCCGCGGCGACGACACCACGGTGGAGCACATCGACTTCTCCGGCTGCACGGTGCCCGACCATAACGGCGCGGGGATCCGGCAGGAAGGCAAAGGACTCACCGTGCGTTATTGCCGTTTTCACGATAACGAAGACGGCATCCTGACCGGCGCCAACCCGGAGAGCGACATACGCATCGAATACAGCGAATTCGCGCACAACGGGGCCGGCGACGGCTACTCGCACAATATGTATATCGGGCACGTGCGCAAATTCACGCTCCAATTTTGCATTTCTCGCGGCGCGAAGGTCGGACATCTGGTAAAAAGCCGTGCAGCTGAGAACGATATCCGGTATAATCGCCTGATGGATGAGCAGGACGGCACATCCAGCTACGTGATCGACCTCCCCAACGGGGGCAAAAGCGTCATCCTGGGCAATATTCTGCAGCATGGTCCGAAGGCGGAGAACGGCGCGGCGATCTCCTACGCGAAGGAGGGCGCCGTCAACCCGGTGCAGGCGCTGTATGTGGTCAACAATACGTACATCAACGCGCGCGGGCGCGGCAACCTGCTCAATGTGGGCGGCGACCCGGTGCTGCACGTTACGAATAACCTGATCGTCGGCACGCGGGCCATCGTGGAGGGCAACGGCATCCTCCTCGGCAACCGCTTTGCCGACGCGAAGTGCTTTGTCGACGCGGAGAAGTGCGACTTCCATCTCCTCCCGGGGGCAACGGTGCCGGGCGCCGGCGTCGACCCGGGCACGCTCGACGGCGCGCCACTAACCCCCGAGTGGCAATACGTCGAACCGCTGGGCAGGGAAGCGCGGCCGCACGGCGCGACGTTAGACGCGGGGGCCTATCAACGCACACAGAGGTAGCCAGGCCATGAAATGGTTTTCCACAAAAAAGACGCCGGGGCAGGAGATGTCCCCAGAGGAGATGCGCGAGGAGCTGCAGTTGCTGCAGGAGCGCAACGAGTTCCTGCTCGCGGCCTCGCTGACCTTCATCACCTGTGTGAAGGAGTTCGCGCTGGGACGGGACGAGCTGAAGGCCGACGCCTTTATGGAGCGCATGGACGAGCTGAAAAAGCAGATGCAGGCGCAGCAAGCCACCGCGGCGGTTGCCCGGCGCTTTGCCGGCTACCCGGAGCTGATCCTGGACTTTGTGGGGCGCGAAAAGGCGTACTTCGCCGAGCGCGAGGCGGAATTCACCACCATCATCCAGATGCTGCGCGCCGGGCTGGCGTCCGTCTTCGATGACAACCAGTCCTTCACGCGTTCCGTCAGCGAGCGGGGGATGCGGTTGGAGCGGTTGGCGAACCTGGACGATATCCGCCGCATTCGCGAACAACTCAAGGGCGAGGTGGACGCGCTGCAGACGACGATCAAGGAGAAGAAAACCTCCGATATGCAGCGCATGGAAAAGCTTACCCGGCAGGTGGACGCGCTGCGCGTGGACCTGGAGAAGGTGAAGGACGTGTCGAAGATGGACGCCCTCACCAGCGCCTTCAACCGCATGGCCTTCGACACGCATCTGCAGCACCTTATCGACCGTGCCGGTCAGGTGGCCAGCTTCCGCTTCTCCCTGCTGATGTGTGACCTGGATAACTTTAAGGCGATAAACGACACCTACGGGCATCCGGTGGGCGACCGCGTGCTGCTCTCCTTCGTCCGCGAGTGCAAGGCGTACTTCCGCGAACGCGACTTCGTCGCCCGCTACGGCGGGGAGGAGTTCGCTATCATCCTGCCCGACGCGCTGCTGGGCGACGCCATGAAGCGTGCCGATCGCATGTGCAACGGGCTGGCGGAGAAGCGCTTCCGCATCGACGACAATGCACCGGATAAGACGATCGGCTTCACGGTGAGCATCGGCGTGAGTGCGGTGCATCCGGAGGATACGCGGGAGACGTTGGTCGAGCGCGCCGACCGCGCGCTGTACGTGGCCAAGCGCACGGGGAAGAGCCGGGCGGTAAGTGAAGAAGAAGTGCGCGCGACGGTGTAACACGCGCGACTTGGGGTACGTGTTTAGGAGTGCGGCGGGAAGTCCGCAGTGGAGGTCGAGGTTCGGGCATGGGGATTCTGACCGTTCGGTGCCGGTATTGTGGGACGCGCCGGGAGGTAGCGGAGCGCTTTCGCGGAGAGAAGGTACTCTGCGGACGGTGCGGCCAGCACTTCTCAGTGCAGGAAGCGCTCGACACGGCGACACGCCTGACGGGGCTGGTGATCGAAGGCAAGTACCACCTGCGCGCATTGTTCCGCGAAGGCGGGTTCGCCCTGGTCTTCCGCGCCGAAGAGGTGGTGGACGGCGCGGTAGTACGCCCCGTCGCGGTGAAGCTCATCTACCCCGACCCGAAAATCCCCCGCGCGCAGCAAGCCGAAGAGCTGGTGGCGGTGCTCAAGCTGTCACATCCGCAGATCGTGCACGGCCTCAGCGCCGGCGCGTGTGAGCTGGACGGCGTCGCCTGGCTTTATCTGGTGATGGAGCTGGCGGAGGAGTCGCTGGCGGAGGTGATCCTCGAGCGGCCCGCCTCGCTGCGTACGGTGTGGGAGGTGGCGGAGCATACCGCCTCCGCGCTCGCCTACCTGCACAAAGACCCCGACCGGCTGGTGCACCGCGACATCAAGCCCGCCAACCTGCTGCGCTTTGCCGAGGGGTGGAAGCTGGCCGACTTCGGGCTCGCGTTTACCATGGAGTGGCGGCGTACGGACACCAAAGAGGTGCCGCCCGGCACGGAGAAGTATATGCCGCCGGAAGCGTACGACGGGATCATCACCCCCGCGTGGGACATGTGGTCCTTCGGCGTCACCCTGGCGGAAACCCTCACCGGCGCGCACCCCTTTGCCGGCGCGCACCATATTCTTTACGCGGTGACGAACCTGCCGCCGCAACTCCCCGAGGATATGCCGCCACCCTTCCCGGAGATCATCCGTGGCTGCCTGATTAAGACGCGCTCGCAGCGCTGGACGGCGCGGCAGGTGCTCGACGCGTTGCATGCCTCGCACGGCCTGGCGGAAACGCTGGCCGGCGCGCAGTGGACGGTGAACCAGACACTGCGCCAGTGGGGGCGCAAGCCGCGGAAAGAGACGGAGGGCGACTGATGGGCGCAGCGGGCGGCAGCGAAATCGGACAGGTGCGGACGAATAACGAGGACGCGTGGTTTTGCGACGCGGAGCGCGGGCTCTACATCGTGGCCGACGGCATGGGGGGGCAGGAGGCGGGGGAGCATGCCAGCGCCACCGCGGTGGCGGTGCTCAACGCCGCGCTGTGCGGCGCGCCGCTGCGCGAGGCACTGGCGGGCGGCGATGCCGCGATGGCCGGCTACCTCACCGTCGCGCTGGCGGAGGCTAACGCCACCGTGTATGGCCTTATCGCCGAACACCCGGCCTGGGCCGGGCTGGGCAGCACCGCGCTGGTGGCGGTGTTGCGCGGCGACCGGCTCTATCTGGCGCACGTGGGTGACAGTCGCGCCTACCTGCTGCACGACAAAACGCTGCTGTGCCTCACGCAAGACCACTCCGTCGCCGCGCGCATGGTGGCCGACGGCCTGTTGGACGCCGACGACTTGCGCACCCACCACCTGCGCAACAACCTGACCCACGCGCTGGGTGACGCGGAGACGCCGGAACCCGCCTGCGCCGCCCACACTCTCACCCCCGGCGACCGGCTGCTGCTCTGCTCCGACGGCCTGTGGGAGCAGCTCGACGACGAGGAACTCGCCGGCATCCTGCGCTACGCCGCCACCCCGCAAGAAGCCGCCTACCGCCTCATCGCCGCCGCCGACGATGCCGGCGGCGACGACA
>CAIYQO010000315.1 GCA_903928345.1 uncultured bacterium
GTATAGTTGCCAGTGGTGGCAATCAAGTATTCAGTGTATTGGCGTGCGGTGAGCATAGCAGCAACAGGGGTATACCCACTCACCAAAGACACCAAACATTACGATATCGTTATGGAGTAGCAAAGCGAAAGTCCTAATATTATAGATGGGGATGATGGCAGCCCATCCCGGTCGGCCGGCTTTATCGAAGACCTTCCATGCGCCGGCGATCATTAGGATCACGACCGCGAGCCAAACCAGGCTCATCATGCCGAACATGCCGGCTGCCGCGCCGGCTGCACCTGCAGAACTACTGTCCATGTGTGCCTCCTACTTATGATGTTGATATCCACACGCGGGGACCGCGATGTGTTCCTGGACTTCCTGCCGGACTTCAGCACCGATTCGGGGGCCATCCTGGCGCAGGCTTATTTATACGATAACGGAAAAGAAGCGGTAATGCAAGAGTGAGGCGGGATTATCTTTTCCGGATGATTATATCAGCCGTCGCACCCTTGACGAGGAAGAGGAAAAAGAGGATAGTTATGGCTACATCGGTTAAATACGCCGGTGAATCCTCCAAGGAGGCCCTGGTATGAAACGCGGTTTTACTCTTATCGAACTGCTGGTCGTGATAGCGATCATAGCTATCCTCGCTGCCATTCTTTTCCCGGTCTTCGCCAAAGCGCGCGAAAAGGCCCGCCAGACGAGCTGCCTGAACAATCAGCGCCAGATCTGCCTGGCGGCGACGATGTACTGCCAGGATCACGACGAGATGTTCCCCACCGCCGACAACTTCTGGGGCGCCATCAGTCTGGACAAGGGTGTGCTCATCTGTCCCACCAAGGGCACCAAGACGCTCAACGGGTATCTGTTCAACGGCGGCGCCAACGGATTTCACATGTCCGGGCGCGCGCTGGGCGAGATCAAGAACCCCTCCACCGCCATGGTCACCGCCGACGGCGTGCTGAACACCATCCCCGCCGGCTGGGAAGACCCCAACGGCGGCACCACGCTGGTGGGCCACGCGATCACCGAGGCCGTCGACGAGACGCGCCACGGCGGCACCTTCTGCATCTTCGCTTGCCTGGACGGCCACGTGGAAATCGGCACCGCGACGAACGTCGAATCCGCCTTCTACGGCGCCGGCGCCTCGCTGCCCGTGTATACGAAGAACCTGATCTGGGAAGACGGCTGGGGCGACGGGGCCAACGGCGTGACGAAAGAAGTCACCTCCGTGCCCGGCACGGTACCCTACACCGGCGGCTCCTGCCTGAAGATATGGGGCAACTACTGCCAGTTCAATGGTGCGCAGAACACCCTCACCTGGCCGGCGGGCATGTCGATCAAGGGGTGGTACTACTTCCCGTCCAACGCGCCGGCGGATGCTACCTTCAGCTACGACGTCTACGGCAACGGCGGGACGACGGGCGCCACCTGGCAGGGCGCCTATTACGGTACCACCGCGCTGTCGAACCAGGGTACGCCGAAGCAGAAGTCGGCCACCATCGTGCGCGGGGTCTGGACCGCCTTCACGCTGACAAATACGGACTTCAATACCACGCCGAACCCCTTCGTCCTACCGATCACCATGCCGTCCTCCCCGGTGATGGGCTACGCCGGCACCGGCGCGGGCATCAACGGGCAGTGCTGCTACGTGGACGGCCTGCGCTTCGAATGACCTGAAGGTTTGCAGGGACTGTCCCGTGACGTTCCGTGTGCGCGTTGCGCGACCGTCTGCCTGCTAGCCTGGAAGCAATAACCTGGTATCGGAAGACTACAGGGGCTGTCCCGTGGCGCATTGATAACCTACGCCACGGGACAGTCCCTGCAGAGCTACGCCGGCCGTTCGTCCAGCAAAATCTCCCCCTCGATGCCCACGATGACGCGGTAGAGGGGGATTTCCACCCCGGCGCTTTGTTGGGCCAGCGTCACCAGGCGTTCCAGCCCGCGGCAGCAAGGCACCTGCATCATCACGATGGTGATGCTGCGCAGGCCGGCCTCGACGATCATGGTCGCCAGCTTCTCCACGTACCCCTGCGGATCGTCGAGTTTCGGGCAGGCGATGGCCAGTGCGTGGCCGGTGAGGAACTGTCGGTGGAAGTCGCCATGGGCGAAGGCCGCGCAATCCGCCGCCAGCAGCAGGTCGGCGTCGCGGAAATACGGCGCCGTGGGCGCGACCAGGTGCAGTTGCACCGGCCATTGCGCCAGCGCGCTGGCCGCGGGGGCCGTCGCCGTCGTGGCGGCAGGGGCTTTGGGCGCGAAGGCGCGCATCTGCGACCCCGGGCACCCGGCGTGGTGCGCGTGCGCGGGGGACGGCGCCGGGCGGCCCAGCGTCTGCAAGTGCGTCGCCACCGCGGCTTCGTCGAAGGCGGGGGCGTCACGCTCGATGATGGTGATGGCCCCTTGCGGGCAGTCCGCCAGGCAGGCGCCCAGCCCGTCGCAATAGTCGTCCTTCACCAGCCGCGCCTTGCCGTCGATCAGTTGAATAGCCCCCTCCGCGCAGGAACCGACGCACAGCCCGCACCCGTTGCACAAGGCCGCCTCGATCTGCACGATCTTGCGTGTCGCCATAGGATACCCCCTCCGTCGCATTGACACCCGCATGATACCACGCGCGGCGCGCCTTCGCTATGATTTCGGTCATAGGCGCGGCGGGTCTCGCAGCACGCCCCATTTTCCGCCATTCCGCCCCACGCACGATTTTGCGCGATTTTTGCGTCAAAACGTAACAAAAGAAAACTCGTGTTTGCATGTTGGTAACAAGCGTGTGCATTGGTGACCGAAAAAAGGTGGAAAAGGAGGCAAAAAATATCGCTTGCTTCCTTACCGAGCTATTGACAGCCCGGCGGGGGGCGGCGTAAAATGGCGCTGTCCGGTGGAAAATGGCGCGATCCGGCGAATTGCGGGACTTGTATGGGCGTTTACGGCGAATCCGAGCATCAGATCGACGATAACGGTCGCATCAATATCCCTCGTCGTTTTCAAGCATTGTTTGAACACGGGGGCTTCCTCACTCGCGCCTTAAACAGCCTGTCGCTGGTCTATTACACGCACGCGGCGTGGCAGGAGATTCAGGATCGGCTCAACGCCGTCGATTTCTCCGAGCAAGCCGCCGACGACGTGGCCCGCTACTTCAGCATCGGCACGGAAGTGCGCTTGGACGGGCAGGGCCGGCTGACGATTCCGCCCAACCTGCGCCGCCGCGCCAACCTGGACAAAGACTTGACGTTGCTCGCCATCGGCAATCGGCTGGAGATCTGGAACTCCGCGGCCTGGCAGGCCTACGACAACGAACGTTTGACGCCCGGCAATTTGGGGCAAGCCCTGAGCGCGCTCAACCCGCGCCGTGCGGGCTGACCGCGGAGCCCGGCTATGGACCGTGACAATGTAGAAACCGGAGCGGTGGACGCTCTCCACCATGAGCCGGTCATGCTCGCCGAAGTGCTGGCGTACCTGGATCCCCAACCGGGGAAGACCATCGTAGACGCCACGCTGGGCGGCGGGGGCCATGCGCACGCCATTTGCGAGCGCCTCGGCCCCACGGGCCGCCTGATCGGCCTCGAGCAGGACGCCGACGCGCTGGCGCGGGCGCGGCGCCGGCTACACGGCTTTCCGGTCACCTACGTGCACGAGAACTTTCGGCACCTTGACAACATCATATCGCATCTTGACCTCGGCTCCGTTGACGGGTATTTCTTCGACCTGGGGGTTTCTTCCTTCCAGCTCGACACCCCGGAGCGCGGATTCAGCTTTCGCTTCGACGCCCCGCTGGATATGCGCATGGACACCCGGATGCCCGACACCGCCGAGGACTTGATTAACCGGATGACGGAGAGTGAGCTTATGCACATTTTTCTCGAATCCGGTTATGGACGGTGGGCGCGACGCCTGGCCAAAGCTGTTACCACGTCTCGGCAACTATCACCGATCACCACGACCGCCACATTCGCCGCTTTAATCGCCGCAACGATTCCCGGACACCATCACAGCAAGATTCACCCTGCGACCAAGGCCTTCCAGGCCTTAAGGATCGCTGTCAATGATGAGATCGCCGCCCTGCATGCCGCATTGATCGCCGCCACCCATCACAGCAACGTCGCCGCACGCATTGTCGTCCTGTCCTACCACAGCTTGGAGGATGGAGAAACGAAACGGACGTTCCAATACCTCGCCGGCCGGCGTCCGCCCCCGTCCAATCCCTATGACCCGGAGCCTCCTGCCTTACCGCAGTTGCTCTCCGTGCTCACGAAAAAACCGTTGATCCCGTCGCCGGAAGAGATCCGGCGCAATCCGCGCAGTCGCAGCGCCAAGCTGCGCGCCGCGGAACGACTGTAGCCCCGCGCCTTTCCCGGGTATGGGCCACGCGCCCGTGCCTTGTCCGGCCAAGTCGGCCGGGCTGTGTCCCGAATCCCCAAACCGCGTGTGTTCGCGGGGCGTGGATGCCTGAGGGTCGCCTCGGGTATCGCCCCATCGTCGCCGTTCGACTTTTGCCGACGGGCTCGTCCCGTCTCCTAGCCCGCTCATTGCAACATCGCGTCATACCCGAGGTGGCCGTCATGGCAGCTCTTGCGCAACGCACAGTTTGGTTGGAACCCGACGTCACCACCGAATCACCGGCGGTGGCGGTACGCCCTCGTCGGCGCACCCGCACTACCCCGCTCCTGTGGTCTCATACCGCCGTCGCCGTCAGCGTCGTCGCGCTCGGTGCGGCGTTGCTCCTCGCCTACGTGCATAGCTACGCGCGCCTGGCGGAGGGGGAATTCCACCGCCAGCGCCTGCAGACGGAGATCGCCCAACTGCAGCGCGACAACATCGCCCTCGGCCTGGAACTCGACCGGCTGGGCGCGCAGGCGCGCGTCTCCGAGTTGGCCAAGGCGCAGGGTCTGGAACTGCCCACCATGGACCGCGTGCAGTATGCCCGCGTGACGGCCCCCGCCGCCGTGGTCGTGGCGCAAGCGCCCAAACCCGCCCACTCCTGGCTGGCGCGGGCCGGCGCGTCCTTCCTGACCGCCATGGGACACACCGTGCAGCGCATCAGCCGCGGTCCCGGCACACCGGCCTACGCGCAGGATTAACCCGGTGGGCCGGCGGGCAAGAGAGAGACAGCCGCGCCGCGCCCCCGCCGACCGGCGGGACGCCGCGCTACAGCGTAATTCTGGTCGCGACATCCCTTGCCCCGGCAAGGGATGTCGCTGTTAACGGGTTCAACGTTGAAGGTGCAAAGTTGAGCGTGCTGCTACCCGTTGAACGTTGAACTTTGCACGTTGCACTCCGTATTTCGGTACGCGGAACCGGCGTTGCCATGAGGGAACCGGCAGATGGCGACCTGGCTTTCAGGATACAGTCGACAACATCGCACCATCCGGCGCAACGCCGTCATCTGGTGCGGCATCTTCGCGGCGGTCTTTCTCTTGTTGGGCTGCCGCCTCCTCTGGTTGCAGACGGTACGCGGCCACTTCCTGCAGGCGCAGGCGGCGAGCTACATCAACCGCATCGAAGTGCTGGCCGCCCGCCGCGGCGAATTGCTCGACCGCGACCACAAGGCGCTGGCCCTCGACGACACCCGCGACTCCCTCTACGTCGATCCCGAGATGGTGGATAACGCCGCCTTCGTCGCCGGCCAACTGGCGCCGGTGATCGGCCGCCCGGAGCAGGAGATCGTCGACACCATCACCCGGCAGCTCCCCTTCATCTGGATCAAGCAAGCCATCGCGCCCACCATCGCCACCACCGTGGACAGCCTGAAACTGCCCGGCGTCACCGTACAGGCGGACGGCGCGCGTTACCGCGTGGGTGCCAACCCGGCGTTGCTGCCGGCGAGCACCGGCGTGGCCGCCGCGCTGGCCACCGCCGCGGGGATGAAGCAGGCGACGCTGATCACGGCGTTGGGCATCCCCACCGCGCTGCCGCAGGAACAGAGCGGTCCGGTGGATCCGGAAGCCGACATGCCGGCCAAAGGCGCCCCCGCAAAACACGCCGCCAAGGTGGCGAAGCCCGCTCCCGCCCCCGTGAAGCCGCTGCCCCCGCCCCCGTCGGAGCAACGCTGGCTGCCGGGCGAGTTCAACGAGGCCTCGGCCAACGCGGTGCAGGCGCTGCACTTCACCGGTGTCACGGTGGAGAAGCTCGGTCCCAGCTTTTCCGTGGGTGTCGACCCGCGCCTCTACCTGAACCACACCGCGCCGATGACCGCCGACGCCGTGGCCGACCGCCTGGCGCCGCTCCTCGGTATGACCCACGACGCCGTGGTGCGCCGCCTGCTCTTCAAGCCGCGCTTCGCCTGGCTCTACCGCGGCCTTTCCGAGGAGATGAGCAACGCGGTGCAAAAGCTGCAGGGCACCTTCTACGTGCTCACGCCGGGCATCGCCGCCAGCGTCCCGTTGAAGGACGAGAAGACGGCGGACCCCGAGGCGCGCCTGACGGCCGTGGTGGAGCGGCTGTATAAGATGATCAACCCGCAGCCGAAGCACGTGAAGCGCGGCCAGACGCCGGAGCCGGTAGTGGAGCTGATCTCCCATGACGCGATCCGCGCCAAGCTGGTTGCCGGAGCGGCGCCCGGGCCGCTCATCGAGAAGCTCGATGACGGCCGCCCGGTGCTCTCCATCATCCGCCGCCTGAAGCAGGAGCCCATCCCCGGCGTGGTCTACGGCCTGCCGGGCGTGAGCACCAAGCAGGAGCGCCGCCGCCGCTACCCGTTCAGCAACATGGCCTCCGCCACGCTGGGCTTCGTGGGGTATTGGAACGACGCCTTCCACGGCGCCTTCGGGCTGGAACAGTCGGAGGACAAGACGCTGCGCGGCGAAGATGGCAAGATCAAACGGGAGATCGACACCCATCGCATGTCCATCCCCGAAAGCGACGTAATGCTGAAGGCGCCGGTGAACGGCTGCAACGTGGTGACCACGCTGAGCACCGACATCCAGCAGGTGGCGGACGACGAGTTGGGCAAGGCGGTGGACGCCACCCACGCGCTGCGCGGCGCCTGCGTGGTGATGGATTGCAACACCGGCGAGATCCTCGCCATGGCGACCTACCCGAACTGGGACGCCAACGCGCCGGGGAAATCCACGCTGCCGCTGGTGCACACCGCGGTGAGCAACTGGTACGAGCCGGGTTCGACCTTCAAAACGATGACCGTGCTGGCCGCGTTGGAGGAAGGCACGATCCACGACGGGGAGAACGTGACGTACTGCTCCGGCGCCCTGACGGTGGGCAACCACACCATTCACGAGGCGCACGGCGCGCACGGCGAGGTGGACTGCGGGCGCCTGCTGGAGCAGTCCTGCAACCTGGGTGCCGCCACGCTGGCCATGAAACTCGGCCCGACGCGCTTCCTCAAGTGGTGCGACCGGCTGGGCTTCGGCAAGCCGACGGGGGTCGAGATCGCTAACGAATCCACCGGTTCTCTCAACCGCCTTAACTGCGAGCGCGCGAAGATCACGCTGGCGAACGAGGGGTTCGGGCAGAGCATGGCCGTCACCCCACTGCAGATGCTCGCGCTCTACTCCGCCGTGGCCAACGGCGGCTACCTGGTGAAACCGCACCTGGTGAGCGCGCGCGAGCTGCCCGACGGCAGCTATCAGCCGGTGACCACGACGCGTACGCGGGTGTGCAAGGCGGAAACCGCCTCACTGATGCGCGGCTACCTGGAGCGGGTGGTCACCAAGGGCACCGGCAAGGCCGCCGCCATCCCCGGCTACCGCATCGGCGGCAAAACGGGCACCGCGCAAAAGGCCGGCGTGGGCGGCTTCCGCCCCGGCAAGTATATCGGCAGCTTCATCGGCTTCCTGCCGGTGGAAAAGCCCCGCCTCGCCATCGTGGCCCTTATCGACGAGCCGCAAGGCGCCCACTACGGCGGCGTGATCGCCGCCCCGGTGGTCAGCGCCGTAGGCCGCCGCGCCATGGAATTTCTCAGCATCCCGCCCTCGAAGATCGTCACCACGAAAACGGCGAAACCCGCGGCTGAGCATTGACTTGCAGGGGCTATCCCCAATACGGTTCAGCTAAGCGTTTCGCGCTCCCGCGCGACCCCCGCCGCCCCGCTTGTTCCCCCCCAACAACAGATGTTCCGGTTGCGCGCGCACGCGGGGGGGATGATGGCAGTACGCTGTAGGATATTCGCGCAGGAAGGGGGCGCAGCATGCTGTCCGGCCGGAGTTTTCGCCTGGGGCGCATCGGCGGCATCACGATCAACATCGACTACACCTGGTTCATCATCTTTGCACTGTTTGTCTTCCTGCTTGCCACCGCCTACTTCCCCGCGGTGCTGGCGCATGTGCCGCACCCCGCGTCCCCGTTGATGGTGTGGGGCACGGCGGTGCTCACCAGCGTGCTCTTTTTCGGCTCTGTGCTCGCGCACGAATTGTCCCACTCCTTCGTGGCGCGGCGGCACGGCATCCCCATCAACAGCATCACCCTGTTTATCTTCGGCGGGGTGGCGCAGATGGAGGACGAGCCGCAGACGCCGGGCGACGAATTCAAGATGGCGATCGCCGGGCCGCTGGCGAGCATTGCCATCGGGGTGCTCTTCATCATGCTCCTCGCCGGTGCGCACAACGTGCTGCCGCCGCTGGCCAACGCGGCGCTGTGGTATCTGGGCGCCATCAACATCATCCTCGCCGTCTTCAACCTGTTGCCTGGCTTCCCGCTGGACGGCGGGCGCGTCTTCCGCTCCCTGGTGTGGGCCATCACGCATGACCTGCGCCGCGCCACGCAGATCGCCTCCATCACCGGGCAGGGGTTCGGGTGGATCTTCATCGTCCTCGGCCTTGCCAGCCTGGTGGTGCCCGTGCTGGGCAAATACATCACGGTGTGGATGGCGCTGATCGGTTGGTTTTTGGTAAGCGCGGCGCGCAGCAGCTACCAGCAAGTAGTAATGCGCGATACCCTGAGCCACGTGCCGGTGCGCGACGTGATGCACCCGACCGTGGAGGCCGTGCCCGCCACGCTGTCGGTGCAGCAACTGGTGACGGACTACTTTCTGCGCGGCAGCTCCAGCGCGTTGCCGGTGGAGCTGAACGGCACGGTGACCGGCGTGGTAGGGGTGGAGGACGTGCAGGCGCTGCCGCGTGACGCGTGGTCGGGCACGCTGGTGAGCGAAATCGCCCGCCCACTCACCCAGGAGCAAACGCTGCACCCCGACGACGACGCCTGGGCCGCCACCAGCCGCATGGCGCACGGCAACCGCGACCGCGTGCTCATCACCGAAGGCGACCACGTGGAAGGCATCGTCACCCGCGGCAGCATCCTGCGCTGGTTGCAGACGCATAAGCCGGGGTTCGCGACGGGGTGAGCTTTCCGCCTCTCGCGTGACGTTTATCGGTCAGCGTGCCCTCACCCCCCGCCCCCTCTCCCAAAGGGATGAGGGCACGCTGACGGACAGGCGTCCCAAACAAAACAGCAAAGGCGGTAGTCCCTCTCGTATAGCAAACATATGCTTGACATTGCCCTCCTTTTCTGCTATACTCCAGCCCTTCCAGGCATGAGGCGGAGGGGCGCCAGTGCCGCGGGGTTCACTTTCGGGGGGAGGGGAACGATGCGGCAAGAGACGGCGACGCGCCCGTTGACCGATGTGGCGCGGGAGGAGCTGGGGGCGTTCGGCACGCAGGTCTTCGACCTGTGGCCGGCGGCGCACCACGAGGTGTGGGTGGAGCTGCTAAGCGACCCGCGCCTCAACCGGCTGCTCATCATCGCGCCGCCGGGCCATGCCAAATCCACCTGGTGCACCATCATCTACCCCGCGTGGCTGGTGGGGCGGCAACCCTCCGTCAATATCCTCCTCGTCTCCGCCACCGCGGCGCAGGCCCGGCTCTTCAGCGCCGGGGTGCGCGAAGCGGTGGTGGGCAGCCCCGCCTTCGCCGACATCTTCCCGGGTCTCGCGCCCGACCGCAAACGCGGCTGGGGGCAGAACGCGTGGTTCGTGCAGCGCCCGCCGGATAGCAACAAGGACGCCACTGTGGCCGCCTGCGGGGTAGGCGGGCCGCTCATCGGGCGCCGCGCCGACGTGATCATCGTCGACGACCCCTGCGACCAGGCCAACACCACCACCGTAGCGCGCCGCGACAAGCTGTGGCAGTGGTTCCGCCAGACGCTGCTCACCCGTCTGCGCCCCAATGGCCGCGTGATCGTGGTGATGACCCGCTGGCACGAAGACGACCTGGCCGCCCGCCTGATCCGCAGCGGCGAATTCGCCGTCTGCCACCTGCGCGCCCTCAGCGACGGCCCCGACGTGCGCGCGACGCTCACCGTGCCGGGGGCGGTGCTGGGGTAGCGGATTGCCACCCCTACCTGTTATCGCCCCCCACCTCCGACCCCTCCCCCGCAACGTCCTGTGGCGGGGGAGGGGAGAACAGAAATGCGAATAGTTTTCGATAATCATCTCCCTTCCCCCGTCACACGATGTTACGGGGGAAGGGCCGGGGATGGGGGGCCGTCTTTCCGAAAGGGTACCAAATGCCGGACATCCTCATCCATCGCCGCGGCCCCGCGTTGTGGCCGGAGGTGTTTCCGCTCAAGCTGCTGCAGACGTTGAAGCGCGAGTTGGGGTCGCTGCTGTTTGAGACGGTGTACCAGGGGGAGCCGTCGCCGGCGCAAGGCACGGTATTTCAGCGCGGCTGGCTGGCGAGCTACACGGAGACACCGCGCGCGCTGGAGATCGGCCAAGCGTGGGATACCGCGTTGAAAGGCGGGCAGGAACACGACTACTCCTGCTGCGTGACGGGCGGGCGCGACGCCGACGGGCGGGTGTTTATCCTGGACGTGTGGCGCGGGCAGGTGGAGGCGCCGGCGCTGGGCCGGCAGGTGCTCATGCTCGCGGAACGGCACCAGCCGCGCTGGGTGGTGATGGAAGACGCCGGGGCGGGGGCCATGCTGCTGCAACAGATTCGCGGCCGCCGCCTGCCGATGATCCCCGTGACGCCGGTGAAGGACAAGCGCTTCCGCGCCGGAGTGGTGGCGCCGCTGGTGGAGCGCGGCGACGTGCGCCTGCCCGTCTACGCCCCGTGGCTGGAGGATTTCATGGGCGAATTACTCGGCTTCCCCGCGGGGCGGCACGACGACCAGGTGGATGCCTTCGTGCACCTGCTCACCCGCTTCGCCGCCCACTCCCCGCTACCCATGACCGACTGGGGACGCATCCAGCGGCCGGAGGGGTGGTAGATGGGGAATGCAAAGTGAAAAATGGAGAATGGAGAATGCAGAATGGGGGACTTACCCCGGCCTCAGAGGCGTTAGCTACTGTCACGGCTGGTCCGTTCTCCAACCCGACGATAAATCGTCAGTTGGGACCCCCCCTCCCCCGCTAAGACTTGAAGACTTGCGGGGGAAGGGGGGCTTTTCCTACATCCGCGGTGCCGACGGGCCGCCGGACTCATCGCGGGGGTTTTGCGCCGGTTCCGTGCCTTCTACCGTCGTCGTTTCTACCACGGACGTCGCTGCTGTACCTATGGGCGTCGTGCCCAGGTATTTCATCAGGGAGGCGGCCAGGCCATCGAGCGATCCACCCCCGCCGGTGACCAGGATATCCGGCACGAACTTCATGTTCCCTTCCGCCAGCGCGGTGACGGCGTTCACCAGTGCGGTGGGCGCCTGTCCTAACGCCTGCACTTGCGCCTGGTAGGCTTTCGCGCGGGCCAATCCCACGGCTTCCACCTCGGCACCCTTGGCGGCGCCGGTTTCACGGATATAGGTGGCTTCGCCGTCCGCTTTGGCTTTCTGCGCGTTGGCGTTGTTCGTCTCGATATCCACGTTCACCCGCGACTGCGCCAGTTTGGCCTGCATATCCGCGGTACCCTTTGCCTGTTCCATGGAGATGCGCTGCTCTTCCGCGGCACGCTGTTTTTCGTAGGTCTCGATCTCCTGGAAGGCGATTTCGCGCTGGGTCAGCACGCGCACCATGTCATCGGGGAGGATCACGTCCTGGATGTAGACGCCCTTCGTCTCCACCTGGTATTCGGCCAGTTGCGAGGCGATATGCGCGAAGGCTTCCGCCTGCACTTCCTGGCGCGTCTCGATGAACCTGATCGCCGGCATGCTCTGCAATTTATCGCGGAAATGGTTGCCCACCGCGGCCTGCAACACTTCGTTGACCAGATTGTACATGGTGCCCACGCTGGAGATCACGCGCGGGGCCTTGGTGTCGGGCACGTGAATCTGCACCTGCAGGTCGAACTTGAAGACGAAGCCTTCCCGGCTTTTCGCTTCGATGGGCTGCAGGCGGCTGTCCAGGTTGTGCGCCTGGGAGACCACGTCCGCCCAGTTGATGGTGAGGATGGCCGTGGGCACGATTTCCGCCTGGTAGACGCGCGGATTGATGGGGTATTTCCCGGTGCGCAACGGCTCCTGCCAGATGCCGCGATGGCCCGGGCGCACCAGACTGCCATATTTGAAATCCACCCCGGAGGTGTCTTTGGTCACCAGGCCGACATAGGCCTTGATCACCGCGACTTCGCCCTGCTGCACCACCAGCATCGGCACCATCTCCACGGACACCAGGAAGGGGTTCAGCGCGTAGGCGCCATAGAGCAGCGGGTCGTGCTGCAAGCCGATTTTGCCGCCATTGGTGAGGAAGGCCTGGAAATCCTGGTAGTTGTTGTGAAGGTTATTCATGTTACCGAGCAGCCGCTCGATAACTTCCGCGTCGTTCGCTTTGTCATTCTCCATCTTATCGATGTCATCGAAGCCACCCAGGCGGCAGGCGATGTCGCCCGCCGGCAAGGGATCGCCTTCATAGGCCGTGACGATGCCGATGGCATCCAGCATATTGCCGCCGGGTCCGGTCGGCTGCGGTTGAATGCGCACCAGTTCCAACTGTTCAGGACGCAAGCCGAAGGATTCCGGCACCAGGCGACGCTGGGCATCCACCTGCAATTGCGACGACGAGATGGGCACGCCATACACCTGCCGTTTGGTGATGACCAGAAAGCCCACCGGATGAATCGGCATCAAGGTCCCCGGCGGGAAGACGGGACGCTGGACGCCCTTTTGCCCCCCACGCTGAATGAAGGCGCGCAGGTCGCTGAAGTTGGCGAACTCGTTTTTATAGATGGCGGATTTCGCGCCGATGGGCAAAGATGACCCCACCTGCGCGATCACCACGCCTATCTCGTTGGCCGGCACCTGCACCCAGGGGAATTTCTCGATCTTGTAGAGAATGGCCAACTTGAAGCGCAATCCGGGCATGAGGAGATCGGCCTGATAGCCGGCTTCGCCGTGAAAGGCAATGGGGTTGTCTTCCATCAGCCGTTTGAAGCTGAAGCGTTTCGTCACCAGGCCGACCTGGGTCGGGCCGATCGAACGGAACGAGAAGAGGAGAATGAGGGCAACCGCGATCCCTGCCGCCCACAACAATGTTACAAGATCCATCGTACGCCTCCTTATACCTTGCGTGTAACACGTTTAACTAACTTCGACGCCTCCGGCGGGGGTTCCTGCTTCCAGTATGCCGACATCCAGTCGGCGCGTGGATGTCAGGGGGGCCATTCGGCGGCCGGAGGGGTGGTAGGTGGGGAATGCAAAGTGAAAAATGGAGAATGGAGAATGCAGAATGGGGGGACAACCGCACCCCGTTCGACATTTTCCATTCTCCATTGTGCATTGCCGCAACGCGACCCTATTTTTTCACCAGCGTCGACTTGCTGCGGGTGTATTGCAGGTCGACGGTGGCTTTGCGGTGTTCCAGTTGGGCGAGGCTGAGTTCGATGATCTCCTCGGCCTCGTAGGTGCTCATGGTGCCGACGGTGACCATGTCGCAGTCGCGCAGGGTGTTCCACACGAAGGCCATGCCGGTGGGGGGCAGCAGACGGCCCGCGGCGAGGGGCTTGATGGTCATCACGGGGCATTTGGCGTTCTGGATGGTTTGCCCAATCCAGTCCGTCTCCACCTGGCACAGGAAGCCGGCGGCGTTGTACGGGGTGATGTACGTTGCCACGTCGGCGTCGCAATTGTCGGCGCAGAGGATCGCCTCCGGGTTGTGCGAACTCAGGCCGGGCACCAGCCCCATGGCGCGCACGATGCGCAGCAGCTCCGCCAAATCCGGCGCTAGGCAGGTATTCACGCGGTCGAGCCGTGGGTCGGTGGTGCACTGGTGCGGAAAACAGAAGGTGGCGCCGAAGTCGATGCACTCCTGCACGGTGCGTTTCCAACCGTCGTAGCCGCCTGACATCTCCCAGTGCGGCGTGCACACCCAGAGCATCCGCTCGCCGGTGCGCTGCTCCACCTCGCGCAGCGCGTCGGCGGTGAAGACGCTCTGCATGCTCATGAAGGCGTTGCAGCCGGCGCGCGCGAAGACTTCGATCACGTCGGCCATCTTCTTCGGCGTGTCGAACATCTCCTTGATCAGCCGATCCTTGGCGCGACTGGTGTGGGAGAAGCCCAGGAACCAGTTGCTGCCGCAGATCAGCCGCGGCATGGAGACCCCACCGACATCGGTGCGTGGAAACCCACTCATAATGCCCCCTTCTCGAGACAGGACTGACACCCGATTTTACCGGAGTTTGCCGCCGCTGTCACCCCCCGCGGCAGAGTTTTCCACACCCCGACGGACGCGAAAGGGGGACAAATCACGCTCGCGGCTTGCTTGGTCTACGAGGGAGCACTGCGTTATCCACTGAGCGCCTGTGGAAAAAGTTAGGGCTTCTTGTGGAAGAAAGCGCACAAATTGGGGAGAAGTGCGACAGAAAAAACGCGTTTGGGGCTTGACTCGACATTGACGTGGGGGATGTCTCGTATAATAACCATGTCAGCGGGAATTAGGACCCCGCTGAAGGGAGGTGTCCCTGATGCGGCACACAGTACTGGTGATAGACGACCAATGGTCCATGCAAGAGCTGGCTCGCATTGTCCTGCAGACCGCGGGGTTCCGCGTGCTGTTGGCGGGCGACGGCGCCACCGGTCTCAGCCTCGCGCGTACGGAACACCCGGATGCCATTCTCCTCGATCTGCGCATGCCCGGCCTCGACGGCCTGGACGTGTTGCGCGTGTTGCGCCAACAGGCGGGCACGGCGGAGATTCCGGTGCTGCTCATCACGCCCGATGCCGGCGAAGAGGCCCAGGCGGCCGAACGCCGCGCCGGCACGGCGGAGATCCTGCGCAAGCCCTTCCACCCCCCCGAGCTGCTGCGCGGCGTGCAAAACCTGCTCGCCCGCCCCACGCTGCCGGTAGCGATGACGGGGTGACCGGTCGCCGACATGCACTTTGGGAGGGCGAGTGTACCCGCGAGCCGCGCGCGTATGCTCCGCGTTGAAAGCAGAAATGGTCTGTACGTGTGACCGCTCACACGTACAGACCATTCGCGTGTTTCTCTGCGATTGCCTCGCACGCGGCTCGCGGGTACGCTCGCCCTCCCAAAGGTTACGAATCCCCTTCCCCGATCACCCCACAAGGTATCCGCCCCGCGACGCCGAAATAAAGGGTAGTTTACCCGTAAAGGAGCCTTCCCTGATGGTGCGTCGCGTGTGTGTGGTCGTCTTGTTGCTGCTCGCCGGTGTGGCGGTATGGGCGCAGGACGCCAAGATGTTCGAGTATCCCGAGCAGTTGGCGCCGTTAAAACTGGACACGGCGGGATCGAAAAAGTGGTCGGCCACGGTGACCAAGCTGGCGCCGGACTTCGGCATCGCCTACCCCGGCGACGTAGTGACGCTGGAAATTTCACTCAAGAACACCGACACCGTGCCGTTGGCGGTGACGCCGACCGTCGACGTGACGCGCATCAACATGCAGTTCGAGGGGTACGACTTCACCCGCGGCGACCCGATGATCGGCGGCACGAAGATCAGCATCACCCCGGCGACGCCGGGGATGCGCACGCCGTTGGCCGCGGTGACGGTGGCCCCGAACGCGACGGTGAAGCTCCTCTGGTCGCTGCCCAAAGCCTCCGACTGCGCGGCCTATGGCGCCTACGCGGTGATCGTGGACCTGGGGGAGAAGGGGCGGCAGGCGGCGGGCACCTTTGCACGCGTGCACCCGCCCAACCCGGCGGCGGGCGACGGCAAATCCTCCCCGCTGCTCTACTCCATGTTCTGGCAGTGGCCCATCGACCAGCAGTGCGCGCTGCTCGCCCGCCTCGGGTACAAGTGGGTACGCACCGACGGCAGCCCCAACTGGGCTTCCGCCAGCCAGCAGGATGTCTACGCGCCCTTCGACTGGACGCGTGAGGACGCCTGGATCAAACCCTTCCGCGACAACCACCTGTGGATCCTCAGCAACATGTACGGCTCGCCCGGGCAGACGGTCACGCAGCCCAACCAGAAGGCCTACAACGTGATCCACGAGGAGAAATACGACGAGCGCATGGGCGAATTCGTGGAAGGTGCCGTGAAGCGCTACTGCGGCGAAGACGGCAACGGCCCGCTGCAGACCATCGACTACTACAACGAACCGTGGGAAGGCGGCGGCATCAGCGGGTGGAAGAGCGACTCCGTACGCTACCGCAAGCTGTACGAAACGATCTACGAGCGTGCCCACAAGGCGAGCAAGTTCATCAAGGTGGGCGGCGCCTCGAGCATCATGAACACGGTCGACAAGTTCTTCATCATCCCCGACTGGCGCAAGCAGTACGGGATGGACGTGCTCACCGACCACTACGTGCAGCCCTACTGCTGCTTCGGCCCGCGCGTAGCCGACACGCTGAAACTGCCTTCCATCGAGACGGAAACGTGGATCGGCAACACGCCGGACAGCCTGATCGCCACCGCCACGCACTTCACCGCGGCGGGACAGCAGCAGGTGAATCCCAACCACCCGTCGCAGCTCATCTGGGGCGGCAACGGCTCCGGGCCGATGTGCACCCCGGCGGTGGTGGCGGCGAACTATTTCCTCTACTTCATCGCCGGCAAACATTTCTCGCGCGTGGTCTTCCTCGACCACCTGCCGTGGCTGTATGAGTGGACGGACGGCAAAACGACGAACTACATCCTGGCCGGCGACCGCCACCTGCTCAACGACCAGGCGGTGACGATGTACGACCAGATCCGCGCCGACGGCACGCTGGAGCTGGACTCCCTCAAGGGCAAGCTCAAGGCCACCGACGCCTTCGGCAACCTCTACCCGCTGAAGAAGGGCAAATACCTGCTGCCCTGCTCCTACACCTCCGTCTACCTGGACGCGCCCGGCCTCGACCCGGCGAAGGTCATCGACGCGGTAAGCAAGGCGAAAATGACCGGCGTGAAGCCGGTGGAGATCTTCGCCGACGACTTCACCGCGCCGATCAACAAGGCGAAGACGGTGGACGTCACCCTGCACAACGTGCTCAACCGCGCGGTCAGCGGCACGCTCACCTTCACCCCGCCGGCGAGTATCAAGCTGACGACGGCGATGCTGGCGGTGACGCTGGCGGCGGGTGAGGAGAAGCGCTTCAGCCTGCCCATCGCCGGCGCGACGGTGAACCCCGCCAACGCGTACGAATTTACCTACGCCTTCAAAGGCGACGCGGGCAGCGCCACGCTCAAGGAAGTGCTGCACGTCAACACCCTCACCAAGGGCACGCCGACCATTGACGGCGACCTGAGCGACTGGAACGACGCCGTGCCGGTGATCACCTTCGGGCAGGACCTGAAGCGTGACCTCGCCGAACGCGCCTGGCGCCCGTGGGAACAGGAGAAGGACGTCACCAAGGGCCTCACCGAGGTGCGCTTGAAGTGGGACGCCACCAACCTGTACATCGCCGTGCGCGACCGCAACAAGGACTGGTCGACCAAACCGCGCCTCTCCACCCGCAAGGACGACGACTACTTCGGCACCGGCGACATGGCGCATACCTACGTGAAAGACATGTGGGACGCGCTACCCTTTACCGGCTCCTGCGTGCAGGTCGGCATCGGCCTGGGGCTGCATAAGGCGGGCTTCGGCCCGGCGACCACCGCCCCCGCGCGCATGCTGGCCGACGACGACACCGACTACGAATACGACTTCTGGGGCGCGCCCGACGGCGGGCTGGAGATCTGGCGCAGCAGCAAGCCGGGCACGGAACTCTTCAACTTCCTGCCGCGCTGCATGCCCGTCGGGTACGACGGCGTGCCCAAGGGCGCCAAAGGCGTGGTGAAGCGCGTCGGCAACGACACGGTCTACGAGGTGGCCATCCCGCTGGCCGACATGCCCGAGCTGCACCCCGCCGCCGGTGGCACCATCCACCTCACCTTCGCCCTGCCCGGCTCCGGCGTGCAATTCGGCGCGGGCCGCAGCCGCACCCGCAGCAACGGCCTCACCCTCAAACCCACCTGGCAGCCCACGCCCTCGAACGACATTGCGTGGGGGTTTGTGGAATAGAAAACCTGTAGGGACTGTCCCGTAACGCCTCGGGCGAGGTGTTATGCTAATCGCACTGCACCCGTCTGGGACGCGTGCATACCAACCGACATCCTGCAGGGGCTGTCCCGTGGCGGA
>CAIYQO010000316.1 GCA_903928345.1 uncultured bacterium
CGGCCAGCGCCGCGTAACGGCCCTGAACACAGCCGGGCACCAACCGAGCGACAGCCCCCACACGGAGCGGACGCAGGACCCACTATCGCTGGCGGGAGGAAGACCGAGCGCTCGCGGCGAAATTATCAAAACTTCAGTAATTAAATGACCCAGCTTTCTTTGTACCGCTATATGCAATATTTGTATTTTCAACGATTTGTTGTGCTGTATATGTATCGTTTGCTGATAGGCTAGCATGTATTATAGCAACCGGTACACCATCAAGCATTCTATCGGTTGAGAATTCTCTGCTGAATACAATCATTGAAACATGTACATTTGCGCCATCTAAAATCCAATCGCGATCACTAATCGCAAAGATAATGCTCATGTCTGCGCAAATTTTTTCAATAACCGCTCTATTCGCTCCGCCACGAATTGCTTGTGTTGCCAGTAGACCCGCGCTTATACATCGTTCGTCTAAGATGGATTTCCTGGCTTTCTCGAACCAGTAGCAACACAGATCGGATGCCCCAGGTATTCTCCCCTTGTAGACTCCCCAGAGTTTTTCCTGATAATCACGTCCAAGCTCTTCCCACATTTTGCTGCCGCCCAAAAACGGCGGATTCCCCACGATATAGTCCACCGCGGGCCACGCGGCTTCGCGGGGGTGGTCGGGGTCGGACAGGTCGAGGATGGCGTCTTTGCACTGGATATTATCCATGCGGCGCAGGATGGGGGTGTCGGTGATGCGGAAGCCGTTGGCGTGGGTCCATTGCAGGTAGCCGATCCACACGGTCATCTGCGCCAGGTCGTGGGCGTATTCGTTGAGTTCGATGCCGTAGAATTGCCAGGGGCCGACGGCGGGCAGATAGGCGCTGAAGCCCTGGCTCATGGCGTAGAGGATGACCTCTTTTTCCAGATCCTTGAGCATTTGCAGGGTGACGTAGAGGAAGTTGCCGGAGCCGCAGGCGGGGTCGAGCACGGTGACGGTGCTGAGGCGGGTCATGAAGTCGTGCAGCAGCCCGTCGGCCTTTTTGCGCGCCGCCGGCGTGGCCTTGCCGCCGGTGGGCAGCAGCGTCTCCACCCGCGCCTGCACGGCGGCCCAGGCGCGGCGCAGGGGATGGAGCACCACGGGCTCCACCAGCGTCTCGATATCCGCGCGGGAGGTGTAGTGCGCGCCGAGTTGCGCGCGTTTACCCGGGTCCATGCCGCGCTCGAAGAGGGTACCGAAGATGGAGGCATCCACCGCGCTCCAATCGAGGTGTGCGGTGCGGCGCAGGCTGTCGATTTCGGCGGGGGTGAGGTCGAGCACCACCCCTTCGTTGAAAAGGTTGCCGTTGAAGTGGCGGATCGTTTCCAGGCCGAAATCGCCGCCGTGCGCCATGGCGGCAAAGAGATCGCCGACCAGCTTGGCGAAGTGGGCGGGATTATCGCGCGTTTTGTCCAGCAGTTTGGCGAAGAGGTGCTCGGGCAGCAGGCCGATATCCTCCGCAAAGAAGCAGAAGACGATACGGTCGAGGAAATGCGCCACCGCGTGGGCCTCCAGCCCGCGCCCGCGCAGCGCCGTGGCGATCTGCCCGATGCGCTCCGCGGCGTCGGTGGTGATGGCTTCGCTGGTGACGCCGGGCCGCAGGTGGTCGGGATCGAAGAAGACCGCGCGCAATATTTCCACGTTGCGCGGCTCTTCCATCTTCGCGAGGGGAATCTCATAGATCTGTTTCGGCGTATTGGTGAAGTTGGTGTGGATAACGATGCGCTCCATATCGCACACCACCAGCAGGGGCGGGTTGTCCAGGTCTTCGCGATAGAGGAGCAGTTGGTTGTAGGCGGCGGCCAGGTCTTTATGCTTGCCTTTGTATTCCCAGCCGAAGAAGCCGCGCTTCCAGACATCCGCCCAGCCGTCGCCGCCGCCGTGCTTGGCCGCGCCGCGCTCGAAGGTGAACCATTCGCCGGCCGGATCATCCGCCGCGGGCGTGGGGTGGTCGAGCAGCGCGCACAGGTCGAGGAAATGCTGCTGCGAGGCGGAGCGCTCGCTCAGGGCGACTTTTTTCCATTTGGCGGTGAAGGAAGCGAAATCCATGCGGCGTCTCCCGTGGGCAGTATAGCGTGGGGGGCGGGGAAAGGCAAGGGGTGAAGGGAACCGTAAGGTATGGGCGTCGTCCCGCGCCAGGTTTACGACAACGTCTGGGAGGGCGAGCGTCCCCGCGAGCCGCGAGCTTGGTATCCGTGAAGGGAAAAGAATACGGTCTGTACGTGAGCACTGGTCACACGCACAGACAAAGACTATAGCCATGCACGGGTCACCCACTCGCGGCTCGCGGGTACGCTCGCCCTCCCAAAACCCTTGCCTATACCACGTATATTACCTCACCACCGAAACACCACCGCGCTGAGCCGTTCCGGGTGGTCGCGCAGGGTGGCGTAGGCGGCGGGGGCGTCGGCGACCGGGGTGGGGGCGGCGACGAGGTCGGCGGTGGGGAGGGCACCTTCTTTAAGGCGTTCGATCACGGCGAGGCGGTCGCCCACGGTGCGGTCGCCGGGTTTGAGGACGAGGGTGCCTTCGCCGCCGGTGAGGCCACCGGGCTGCACCTCCTGCGTGTGCGTGTAGCTGGCCTGGTAGACCAGCCGCGGCCAGTAGTGGATGCCTGGGTTGGGCGGGTAGGCATCGTTGTCCACGCGGGCGGCGGGCTGGCGCAGCACGGCGTTGGCCAGCGCCACGCCGGCGGGGCTGGCGGAGGCCTCGATAACGATGTCCGCCCCGCCGGGGGCCAGGGCGAGGATCGCCTCGCGCGCGTCGCCCGCGGTGGGGTCGATGGCGGCGGCGACACCCCAGCGGCGCGCGCGCTCCAGCCGCGACGCCACGGGGTCCACCACGATGACCCGCGCGCCGAAGTGCTGCAGCCAGCGCGCGCTGCAGGCGCCGATGAGCCCCTGCCCGACCACCACGGCCGTCTCGCCCGGCGCGGGATACGCCGCGCTGACCCCGCGCCAACTGATGGCGGAGACCTCCACGGCCACGTAATCCCACGGGTCGGCGCCGTCGGGCAGCTTCAGCACGCTGTCATAGCCCGTTACTTCCGCGCGGTGGTGGCTGGCCTGCCCGCCCCACAGTGAGGTGATGCCGGGCAGGAAGACGGGATTGCGCCCGGTAACCAGCTCGCCCTCACGCCAGCCGTGCAGCTCCGCGCCGACCTCGATCACCCGTCCGACCCACGAGTAGCCGGGGATGACGGGAAAGCGCCCCTTGGACTCGGCGACCCCGCGCAAAATGCGCAGCTCGGTGCCGGGCGAGACGAAGGAGTAGACCGTCTCGCACACCACCTCGGTCGGCCCGCACGCGGGCAGCGTCAGGGTGCGCAGCTCCACCTCGCCGGAGGCGGGGAAGACGATGGCGCGGATTTGGCGTTCCATAGTTACCTCTCTTAATCAGGTACGGAAACCGCAAAGACGCAAAGAATGCAAAGGGGACGCAAAGAGGAAAGGTTGGGCCGAAATGGTCAACCGTGACCGAATGCCGGCCTCACCATGCGAAGCAAGAAAAATCTCTTTGCGGTCTCCTTTGCGTCCTTTGTGTCTTTGTGGTTTATCCATCCGTCACCGCTGCCGCGCGGAAGCCGATCTTGCCCATGTCGCAGAGGAAGCCGGCGCCGCCGTGGGGGAGGGCGGGCTCCTTGACGCTGAAGAGGGGGGCGCCGTCGAGGGTGGCGGTTATGTGCGCGCCGTGGCAGGTGACCGCGAGGCGGTGGAAGGCGTCGGTGGCCCAGGTGTGGGGAATTTCCGCAAGCACCGTCTCACCGTGATACTGCCGCACGAGTTGCAACTTGCCGCCGCGCTGCACCAGCGCCAGGTAGCGCCGCAGCCCCTGGTAGCGCACGATGAGGCCGGCGGCGTCGGCCATGTGCAGGCAGAGGTCGGCAGCGAAGGTGTAGTCGGCCCAGTCGGTGGTGCCGGTGACGAGGACGCCGGGGCCGAGGTCGTGGCATAGCTCCGTCATCGGCGGGCCGTCCTGGGTGACGAAGTTGAAGTGCGACACGTAGCGCAGGGTGCTGATCCACCCGGGCACGGTGGCGCCGGCCAGCGGCAGGTGGTCGGGCAGCGTGAAGCGCGGCACGCCGGCAAAGGCGATATGATCGACGTCGAGGTCGGCCGTCGCGCGGTTCACGCCACGCAGCTCGATGCCCAGCGCGGTGACGGGCAGGCCGTCGGCGTCGGGCACGGCGAGGGTGAGGGTGACGACCTCGTAGGGTGAGAGCGTCACGGGTTCGCCGTACGTCAGCGCCGTGCGTCCGAAGTGGCGCAGGAAGAGCACGGCTTGCGCGTCACCCTCGACGGCGTCGGTGCTGCCCGTGAGAGTGACGGTCATGCCGGGATACAGCCGGGGCGTGCCCATGTGGGCATACGGGCCGCTTTTGCCCTCCTCGACGCAGAGCAGCGGGGTGGAGACGCGCGCCGTGTGGCCGCGGGACAGGTCTTCGGCGATGATGCGCAGCGCGGTGCCGTCCGGGTTGCCCGCCCACGCCGTGCCGCGGCTTTCGAAGGCGTCGTCCTCGTTCATAAAGCCGTGACAGGCGCCGGGCTGGGAGAAGTGGTAGCGGGCGCCGTCCTTGGGCGCGGGGGCGTCGGGCCAGCCCATCACGCGGCGGCCCAGGCGGGCCAGGTGCAGGGCCTCGGTGAGGCAGTCGCTCACGCCGCGCGTGCCTTCGGCGGTGGGGAGGAGCATGCGGTCGGCGAAGGGGGATTGGAAGTCGTATTGCGCGTTGATGCCCGCCAGCCCGACCTTCACGCCCATCACCGCGCCTACGTTGCCGCTGTTGCAGTCGGTGTCCAGCCCGCTGGTGTTCACAATGGCCAGCGCGCGCTGGAAATCGTCGGGCGCATACGCCCAGGCCATCACCATCAGCGCGTGGTTGGGCACCACGTGCGGGCCTCCCCAGAACTTGCTCGGGCCGTACTCCGCCATGATGCGGTCGTGGGTGCGGCGCCAGTCGCCGTCCGCGGCGACCCAGGCGCGCACGTCGCGGTGCAGGCGGGCGATGAGGCAGTCGGCGGGGATGCATTGCACGCCGATATCGAGCAGGCGGCTCATGTCCGTTTCCACGAAGGCGGCGCTGACCATGGCGGCGACGACCTGCGCGGCGTAGACGGCCTCGCCGTCGTGGGAGACACTGGCCGCGTGCATCGCCAGCCGCGCCGCGAGCGCCGGGTCGCCGGGCGCGACAAGCCCGAACCCGTCGATGAAGATCTGCGCGCCGATCTGCTCCGCCACCACCTGCCCATTGAGGGCGATGGAGCCGGAGTCGGGCGCGGTGTACCCCTGCTTCAACCGCAGGTAGGCGGTGTGCTCGGTGGACGTGCCGGCGCCGCCCCACCAGAAGATGTTCAACCCCTCGGCCACGTAGTTCAGCCAGGCCTCGCCGAAGGCCGCCGCTGGCGTGTCGGCATACAATCCCGAGTCCTCCAGCGCGCGCGGGAAGGTGAAGGTACCGCTGATATCGTCGTCGCTCACCACCAGCGGCACGCCCTGGTCTTCATGCACGTAGCGCTCAACGAGGCCCCACTTCGCCTCCAGCGCGTCTCGCTGCCAGCCCTCGAAGGGGCGGCCCATATACACACCGATGACTTTGCCGAGGACACCGGCGTAAACGCGCTGCTCGTAGTTGGGGATCATGGGGGTTGCTCCTGTCCGTACATCGTGACTCGTCATCGTATTTCGTCGTCGTAGGTCGAAATCCTATGCGTGCGATGGAATTGCTTGCCGCGGAATCAGATATTGCCCGGTCGGCAACACGGTATACGGCACATCGGGGTGCAGGCGGGTCCATAAATCGGGGGAGAGCAAAATGGGAACCTCGCCGAAGGTCATGGTGTTGTAGGTTACTTCTGGCGTATTGACGTTCAAACCAGTGAGCCATCTATCAATCAGTGCGAACTCATAGGGGTAACGAGCATAGATGTAGGCTGCAATATCGATGAAGACCCCATCTATCGTCGGCATCCACGGGTTATGCGCTTCATCGCGTGGTTCGACGACATCGACGATTTGCCGCAGCATTGACCGTGGAACTACCAGGTCTAGCCACTCATCATAAGCTTCTGATATAACAACTGAAGAGCAACCGATGGGCGGGTAACTACCAAATGAAATCAAACCATAGTGCTCGCCGGATTCTGCGTCGAACGGCTGTCCGAAAGACTCTCGCTGTCGCCAGGGACCCGTCAAGGCAGGATGCCGCCACAGGTAATCCACAATATCAGGGGTTAATCTACGCGAGAATGGGATGTATAGGGAATACCACGAAAATCCCCAATCGTGATCTTCCCAATTCTCCGGATTGATGTAAAACTCGCGGTCCATAGCGATACCTTCTTCTGTCCTCGTGCTCTTACCCCCGCGCCAGCGTGGTGAATAGCGCTTGCTGGTGAGTACGGAGACGCCGCCTGTGGAATTTTGGATTTTGGATTGGGGCAGGATCGATAGGTTGTGATGATGCGAGCCGGGCTCTTAGCCCTTGTTCCAAACAGTGACTAAGAATATAGCTGAACTGTCGTCGACACGCAAAATGGGGACAGGCACGAATTTTTCGGAAAGTATTGCTTGCAGTCGATACCGGTGTCCGGAAAATTCGAGCCAGTCCCCATTTTGTGCTTACCCGGTGATTTCTTCGCTGCCGGCGAAGACTTGCTTCATCCGCTCACCCACGAAGTCCTTCGGGGGCTCGGGGGGCGCTTCGGGGGCGGGGGGCAGCGCGGGCTCGGGCGCGGGCGGCGGCGGGGGGGGCGCGGCGGCGGCGGCGGCTTCCTCCTGCACCTCCAGGGCGACGAACAGGGATGTTTTGAAGTAGTGCTGCAGGCACTGCTCCAGGGTTCCCTTCACTTGCGGGCGGTCCTTCACCATATCGCGCACGAAGCCGCTGGTGGTGATGAGGGTGAGGTTATGCCCGCTCAGGTTGGCGGGGCGGCACTTTTCCGCGACGCGCGTGCGCAGGTTTTCCAGCTTCGGCGACTGCTTCATCCATTCCAGGAAGGCCGGCCAGGCTTTTTGCATCCGCGCGAGTGTCCAGCCGCCTTCTACGGCGGGTCCAGGCGCAAGGGGCGCGGGCGGCGGGGTGGGGGCGGCCACCGGCGGTGCGGGCGGCGTCGGCGCGGGCTCGCGCAGCACGGGGGCGGCGGGTTGCGGGC
>CAIYQO010000317.1 GCA_903928345.1 uncultured bacterium
AACGGCCCTTGCTGCGCTGCGAGCCTACTACGAGCCCAATAACCAATCCCCTCATTGCATTCGCGGGCGCACCCTCCGACAGCATCACGCCGCGGTCAGCAGGTACTTCTTCACCAAGGCCACCGGATTATACGACAGCTTCGCTTTGCGCAGACCGGGGATGCCGAGGTCTTGTTCGCGGTTCACGTAGGTGAAGGCGGCGTCGGCGTGGCGCAGGTATTCCCAGTGGATGGTCTGGTAGAGGCCGGGGAAGCCGTTACGCGCCTTTTCCACGTGGACCACCAGCGTGTCGGGGGTGAGCGCCTCGCCCAGCGTGAGGGCCACTATCTTGCCGTCGACTTCGATCACCCCGCCGGTGGTGCGCAACGCGCTGAACTGGGTGAGCATCTGGTAGACGGCGCACTGCTCCCGCATCAGCCCCGGGCTTTTCTCGCACTCGCGCTCCGCGCACCACTGGTGGCCGAAGAGCAACCCCAACCCCGCCAACTCCGGCGTCAGCGGGCGATAGGTGTAGGGGAAGCGCTTGGTGAACTGGTTGATGAGATTCTTCTTGTCGTGGAACTTCTCCCCCGCCAGCGCCGTCAACTCGTCCACGCGGTAGACGTAGTCGAAGTCGTCACGGTCCTCCGTTGCCTGCAGGCCGGCGGCGGTCAGGTCGGCGCGCGCCAGCACGTCCTCCCCCACGCGTTCGATGCGCGGCGCGACGCCCAGGCCGTGCAGGTAGGCGGCGGCATCGTGCAGCGCGGCGGTGGTGTCGCCGGGCACCAGCGGGGCGAAGCACGCCGGGCCATGGTCACCCTCTTTGCGCAGCAGGAATCCCTCCCCGTGGCGCGCGACCTGGCAGCGCGTGGTGTCGCGCCAGGCGAAGAGGTTGGTGAAGGTGTATTCCGAGCATTGCGGCGGGTGGGCGTCGAGATACGCCTCCAGCGGGACGCGGTGCTCGAGGGCAATAGGGGTGAAGTCGGGGAAGGTCGGGATGGTCATACCGCGCCGCCCGTGTCCTGCAGCAGGCCGCGGTAGATGCCGGGCGTGGAGCCCTCGATGGGCGTGGCGCCCACCGCCTTCGCGTAAAATTCCGTCGGCCCGGCGCTGCCGATCACCGCGTAGGCATAGCCGACCTCCCACATCGTGTGGAGTGCGGCGAAGAGCAGCGCCTTGCCGAGGCCGCGCCCGCGTTGCGCCTCGTGCACGCCGGTGGGGCCGAAGAAGCCGCGGATGGTGGCGTCGTAGCAGGCAAAGCCCACCAGCGCGCCGCCCTCCACCGCGAGGAGGGTGGAGACGGGCGTGTTGGCGAAGCCTTTTTCCGCCTCCGCCGCCCAGCTTGGACCAAAGTGCTGCTCGATCCACGCCGTGACGAGGCGTTTCTCCGGCGCGCGCGCCGGCCGCACCGTCACCCCCGCCGTCGCGAGCGTGTCGAGGAGCGGAAAGGATGTCGGCAGATCGTAGAGTTTGACCAGCATGTCAGGCATCGTCGATGACCCCCAGGTGAACCGTCGTCGAGTGTGGCAAAAACGGCGCCTGCTGTCAAGGCGGTGCGGCGCAGGCCCGGCGACGGCGCCCCATGCATGGCGAACTTTTTCCGCCCGGCGCATTGACAAAACGGGATGGCGGGGGGAGAATCTTCAGTACGGGACACCCCGACGACTTGGAGGTAATCGGCGTATGAATGTCTTCGGCCCGCGCATCCGCATCCGTCCCACGATCCAGCGTGATCTGGACTTTTTGCAAGCCCTGTGGAACGACGGCTCCGTGATGCGCTTCAAAGGGTACCCGGATGGCATGCACCTTACCGACGCATGTCTGACGCGCTGGTGGGCGATGACCCCCCAGGCGCAACCCGCGCAGGACGCGCGCCCGCTCACCCCCCCGCACTGTCTTATCGTCCGCCTGGACGGTACACCCCTCGGCGAGATCAGCTACTCTCTCGATACCGATGGGCGCGCGCGCGTCGATCTGAAACTCGCCCCGACCCACTGGGGCCAGGGGTACGCCACCGAGGCGCTCACGTTGCTGCTGCGCGAACTCTTCGCCGCCACTGCCGTGCGCAGCGTAGTCGTCGAGCCCTCGCCCGCCAACCTGCCGGCGATGCACCTGTTTGCGCGCTGCGGCTTCCGCCCCACACCCACCGACAACCATCCCGACCGTTGGGCCTGCACCCGCGTAGACTTCGCCAACCGCCGCGTCGTCGCCGACGTGGCGTAAAGCGCCCCCGCCCCCCGATTTCGGGGGGCGGGTTTTTTTGTGGACGAAACCACAGATTTCACAGATTTTCACAGAGGGATTGGGCCGGGTGGAAGGGCGAGAACAGGTTGGGTGAGGATAACGGTCACTGTTTGGAAAGGGGCAAAGAGCCCGGCCGGCCTTCTACAGGGACTGTCCCGTAGCTCTTCGTGCGTGAAGAGCAGTTGCATTCTCTGAACTGGTTGCAGCGTATGATCTCCTCCCGCATACCTGCAGGGGCTGTCCCGTAGCGTTAATTCCTAAAGCCACGGGACAGCCCCTGCGATGGTTTCATTCGCAGGTAGATAAAATTTACCTGATCTGCCAGCAGTGCCGGAACTCTCGCGCGGGACGCTACGGGACAGTCCCTGCAGAAGATCGGGCCGGGCTCCCGCCCCGTTCCAAACGGTGACAATCCCTACCACCGGGTCAGTCCATGCACTTGCACAATCCAACCCCTGATCTCTTTCGTTTCTGCGCATTCCTGCTTGACTCTGTGCGGTAGGTATGCTTTAATAAGCTCTACGTGCGCATTTGTGCGCGACTTGCCAACGCGACGCCTGGGGGCGTGTCGAGGAGTCTCATGAAAGAGTGCTGCGTGCTGCCGGTGTTCACGCCGGGGCAAATCACCCTTCCCACCATTCCCAAGTTTCAGTACCAGGCCACTTTGGCCGATGAGCTGCGCACCGGCGGCGTCTCGCGCGACGAGGCGCTCACGCTGTTGACGCTGATGCAGACGATCCGCGCCTTCGAAGAGTGCATCGTGGAGATGAAGGACGGCAAGTGGGCGCCCATGGAGGGCTTCAAGTTTATCGGCGCCAGCCACCTGTCCATCGGGCAGGAAGCGGTGGCGGCGGGCGCGCTGAGCACCATCACGCGGCACGACTTCATCACCTCCACACACCGCGGGCACGGGCACGGCATCGCCAAGGCCTACTTCGCGCTGCTGGAGATGGACAAGGCCGCGCTGCTGGGGTGGATGCGGCAGTCCGACGCTCCCGCCGCGGTGGTCGCCGCCGCGGAAGCGGAACCCCGCGAGGCCGTGCTGGAGCGCGCCATCGACCTGCACCTGTACAAGACCTTCGCCGAGTTGTTCGGTAAGGAAGAGGGCTACTGCCGCGGGCGTGGCGGCGGCATGCACATCGCCGACTTCCACGTCGGACACCTGGGCGCCAACGCCATCGTGGGCGGCAGCTTCGCCATCGCGGTAGGCGCGGCGATGGCCGCGGAGAAGCTGCAGACCGGCCAGGTGTGCGTGGCCTTTCTGGGCGATGGCTCGATGAACAACGGCATCGGCGCGGAAGCGATGAACTTTGCCGCCATGGATCAATTCGAACACGGCTGTCCGGTGGTCTTCCTCATCGAGAACAACCAGTACGGCATGACCGGCCAGCAGGATAAAGAAGTGACCGGCATCGACTACCTGGCGCAGCGCGCCGCCGGCTTCGCCCGCGATGCCATGCACGCCGAAGTGGTGAACGGCATGGACGTGCTCGCCGTGCGCGAGGCCATCGCCCGCGCCGTGACGCGCTGCCGCGAGGGCCACGGTCCCGTGTTGGTGGAGTGCGAAACGTACCGCTACTACGGCCACAGCCTCTCCGACCTGCGCGACACCTACCGCACGAAGGAAGAAGAAGCCGCGTGGAAGGCGAAGGACGCCATCGACGGCTACGTCGCCCAGCTCGTGGCTGCCGGCGTGGCCACCGCGGAGGAATTGACCGTGTTGCTGGCCGACGTGAAGGCGCGCGTGCAGCGGGCCGGCGTGCAGGCGGGCACCGTGAGCACCGATCCCGACCCGGCGTCGATGTGCGACGGGCTCTTCTCCCCGAACTGCTGCGTGGTCGCGGCGCCGGAATGGCGCACCCTGCTGGAGAAGGAGCCGCGCAAGGTGCGGCGCGATAAGGACGGCGCCATCTTCGTGCGCCAGGCGGTGGCGGAAGCGCTGATCGAAGAGATGCAACTCGACCGCCGCGTGATCCTCTACGGCGAGGACGTGGCCGACTACGGCGGCGCCTTCCAGGTGACGCGCGGGATTCTGGACATCTTCGGACGCGAGCGCGTCTTCAACACGCCGATCTCCGAGTCGACCATCTGCGGCACCGCGGTAGGCGCGTCGGTGGCGGGTCTGCGCCCGGTGTGCGAGCTGATGTACATCGACTTCATCCTGATGGCGATGGACCAGGTGGGCAACCAGGCGGCGAAGAACCGCTACATGTTCGGCGGCAAGGCCGAACTGCCCATGGTGATCCGCACCACGGTCGGCGGCGGCAAGGGCTACGCCGGCCAGCACAGCCAGAGCCTGGAAGCCGTGTGCACCATGGTGCCGGGCTTGAAGGTAGTGGCACCGAGCACCGCGTACGACGCCAAGGGGCTGCTGAAGTCCGCCATCCGCGACAACAACCCGGTGATCTTCATCGAACACCAGTCGATCTACACCCTCAAAGGCGTCTGCCCGGAGGAAGAGTACCTGGTGCCGCTGGGGCAGGCCGCCATCCGCCGCCCGGGCACGGACGTGACGATCGTCGGCTACTCCAACCCCATCCTCATCGCCGAGGAAGCCGCCGCGCTGGCCGCGGAGGAGGGGATCTCCTGCGAAGTGATCGACCTGCGCACGCTGATCCCGATGGACGAGGAGACGGTGCTGGCCTCATTGAAGAAGACGGGCCGGCTGCTCTGCGTGAATCAGGCCCCGAAGACGGGCAGCTTTGCCGAACACATCGTGTCACGCATGATGGAAATCGGCTTCCCGTACTTCAAAGCCCCGGCGCAGATCGTTGCCGCCCCCGACTGCCCGCCGCCGATGGCCGCGAGCCTGGAAAAAGAGTACCAGCCCAACACCCGCCGCATCCTGGAAGGCATCCGCGCCGTGGTGGGGTATGGGAAGGTGGCGGTGTAAGAAATCGTCATTCGTTCTCGTAACTCGTCATCGTCATGCGAATTTTTCGAGTTACGATAGCGAGATACGATGACGAATCACGACAGAGACCTTGAAGGGCATGAGCGTAAGCTCATGCCCTTTTCATTTGGTGCTCCGGAGTTTGTCTGAACCGGGATTTGGGGGGATTACGGGATTAACTTGATGGGGGAACGTGTTCACGCCTGCCTGTTTGCGCAAACCATGCATGGGAACGGAGTGACGCCAATCGTTGACTAATCGGGAGAATCCTGTAATCCCCCCAAATCCCGGTTCAGACGATCTCGATAGGCCGGCCTTACTGCAAGTCCGGATCGTCGCTCGTGGAGAAGGTGGGGACGATGAGGGGCGGGGGGGCGTCTTTATCCATCTCGCGCAGGGTGATGCCGTGGAGGAGCAGGTTGCCCATGTCGCGCAGGCCGTCGACGGCGGTGTAGAGTTCGCGCAGGTTGTCGCCGCCCAATGCCCGGGTGAGGCGGTCGATGCCGGTGGCGAGGCGCTTGGCGTCGGGGGGGGTGAGGGGGGTGCTCAGCGTGGCCATGGTGATCGTCACCATGTGCAGCAGCGCTTCCCCCTGCTGCTGCGTCTCCACTAACTCCACCTGGGCGCGATCCTCCGTCACGTAGCGCTGCGCCTCCACCACCAGCCCCTGGATTTCCTGCTCGGTGAGGCCGGAGCTGGCGGTGAGGGTGACGTCCTGGCGCGCGCCGGTGGCCTGATCCACCGCGCTGATCTGCACGATGCCGTTGTCGTCGATGGCGAAGGCGACCTCGATGCGCGGTACCCCGCGGAGCGCGGGCGGCAACCCCTGCAGCGTGAACTTGCCCAGCGACTTGTTGTGCTTGGCCAGGTCGCGCTCCCCCTGCAGCACGTGGATGTCCAGCTTCGTCTGCTGGTCGCGCGAAGTGGAGAAGGTCTTGGCCGCGCTGGTGGGGATGGTCGTGTTGCGCGGGATGAGGCGCGTGAAGATGCCCCCCGCCGTTTCGATGCCCAGCGAAAGCGGCGTCACGTCGTGCAGCGTCACCGCGCTGAGCGCCCCGCTGATGATGCCCCCCTGGATCGCCGCGCCCAGCGCCACTACCTCGTCGGGGTTCACCCCGTAGATCGGGTCGTGCTTGAGCACCTCGCGTGCCATGCGCTGCACGGCGGGCATGCGCGTGGAGCCGCCGACGAGCATCACCGCGTCCACCGTGTCCGGGGTCAACCCGGCGTCGGTCAGCGCCGTCTCGGTGGGCGCCAGCAGGCCGCGGAAGAGATCGGCGGTGAGCGTCTCGAATTCATTCCGGTTCAACGGCAGGCGCAGGTGGCGGGCTTTGTCCCCCTCGCGCGTGAGGAAGGGGAGGAAGATGGTGGTGGTCTCCTGGGTGGACAGCGCGATCTTCGCCTGCTCCGCCGCTTCCTTCAGCCGTTGCAGCGCCAGCCGGTCGCCGGTCAGGTCCACCCCCTCCTTCTCCTGAAAGTTGTCGAGCAGGTGGCGCATCAGGCGGCCGTCCCAGTCGTCGCCGCCGAGGCGGCTGTCGCCACAGGTGGCGCGCACCTCGAAGTCGCCGTGGTCGATGGCGAGGATGGACACGTCGAACGTGCCGCCGCCCAGGTCCCACACCAGCACGGTGTGCGCCTCGTCGCTGCCCAGCCCGTAGGCGAGCGCGGCGGCGGTGGGCTCGTTGATGATGCGCACCACGTCCAACCCGGCGATGCGCCCGGCGTCGCGGGTGGCCTGGCGCTGCGCGTCGCTGAAGTAGGCGGGTACGGTAATCACCGCCTTCGCCACCGCCGTGCCCAGGTAGGCCTCCGCGTCGGCGCGCAGCTTCTGCAGGATCATGGCGGCAATTTCCGGCGGGGTGTAGCGGCGGCCGTCCACCTCCACCGTATGGCGCGTGCCCATGTAGCGCTTGATGGAGACGAAGGTGCGCGCCGGGTGGGTGAGCAACTGGCGGCGGGCGATGTCGCCCACCACGCGCTCGCCCCCCGGGGTGAAGCCCACCACGCTCGGGCACAGGTTGCGACCTTCCGCCGTCGGGATGACGATAGGTTCGTCTCCTTCCAGCACGGACACCACGGAATTCGTGGTGCCCAGGTCGATGCCGATAATCAGTTCAGGCATGTAGTGGGCTCACGGGGCGGTCAGGCGGCGTCGTTGGGCGGCACGGCGACGGCCACCCGCGCCGGACGGAACACGTCGCCATTCTTCATGTAGCCGCGCTGGAGGTCGGCGACGATGGTGTGCTCGGGAACCGCGTCGGTCGTGACGCTGGTCACCGCGTCGTGGTACTTGGGGTCGAAGGGTTTGCCTTCCACCTCCATGGCGGTGATGCTATACCGCTCCAGCAGTTGCACCAGCCGGCGGTAGATCATCTCCACGCCGAGTTGCAGCGCTTCCGCCGCGCCGGGCACATTCTGCTGCGCGGCCAGCGCGCGCTCGAAGTCGTCCAGCACCGGCAGCAGGTCGGAGAGCACGCGGTCGCTGCCGCGGGCGAACTCCGCGTCGCGCTCGGCGCGCATCCGTTTACGGAAGTTGTCGAAATCGGCGTGGGCGCGTAACGCCGCATGCTTCGCGTCCGCCAACTCCTGTTGGCAGCGCGCCAAATCCACGCGCAGCAGCAGCATGGGGTCGTCCTCCGTCGCCGTCTCGGCGTTCTCCGCCATGTCCGCCGCCAGCTCGGGTGAAAGATCGTCCGGTTGTTTCGGTGTGTCGCTCATGCTCACTCCAAAGGTCCTCGGGGCGGTGTGCCGCTCCCGTCCTGTTATCTATTTGCCCTCGTGCGGGAAAACTCCTCGTGGTTCTCCCCCGCATCGGCAGCCGATATTGTACCGGAAAGTTCATTTTTGGTGAACGGGGGGTAAAAAGATAGGAGAAGGCAAAATGCAAAGTGGAAAATGCCAGGGGCAACACGGGAGACGCGAAAGCGGTTGCGCGGTGCATTTTGCCGATCCGCGGGCAGGGGTTCACGCGCCCTGCCGCGAAACGAATGGGGAGAACGCGATGGATATGACGTGCGGGATGTGCGGGGGGCGGTTTGACGAGGCGGACGGGGCAGGGGCCTGCGCCGGCTGCCCGGGCGCGGGCGGCTGCCACAAGGTGCGTTGCCCGCACTGCGGCTACGAGATGCCCCCGCCGGCGCGTCTGCCGCGCGCGCTGGCCGCGCTGTTCGACCGCATGAAAGGGAATACGAAATGAAAACGTTGTCGGCACTCGCCGAAGACGCACTGGAATATCTGTATATGCGCGAGGTGGAAGACGACACCAGCGCCACCCCCACGCCGGATGATCGCACGGTGGGCGAGCTGGAGCGCCACGCGCTGGTGCACCCGGGGGGCTTGTCACTCACCCCCGCGGGCCGCGTAGAGGCGGAGCAGGCGGTGCGCCGCCACCGGCTGGCGGAACGCCTGCTGCAGGACGTGATCGCCATGCGCGGCGCGCAGGTCAACGAGGCGGCGTGCGAATTCGAGCACTCGCTGCATCACGGGGTAGACGAATACATCTGCACGCTGCTCGGGCATCCCACCACCTGCCCGCATGGCCGCCCCATTCCGCCCGGGCGCTGCTGCCGCGAGCGCAAAGGGGCCTCCCACGCGGCGATCGTCACGCTGGCTGCCATGAAGGCGGGGGAGCGCGGCGCCATCGCCTACCTCTCCAGCCGCCAGCCCGACGTGGTGCAAAAGCTCATGGCCCTCGGCGTGCTGCCCGGCTCCCCGGTGAGCATGGTGCAAACCTTCCCCAGCGCGGTCTTCCAGGTCGGCCAGACGCAGATCGCCGTCGACCACACCCTGGCGGAAGACATCTTCGTCCGCCGCGCGGGTGCGTAGGGAACATAGTCACTGCAGAAGGGTTTTAGCACGAACCGCCGTCACGTTTGGTCGCTGGGTGCGACCGAGGAGGCGGCGGTTTTGTTATGATACTCGGCAGCGGAGCGATGTGTGCGCATCAGCCGCCCCCTTGTGCCCGCGCTGACGCGTGGGATGAAGCAAACAGCGAAATCGTGTACAATACAGGTGAGCGCTGTAACAATTTTTTGTTGAACTACCCCCGCAGGGCCGCGGGACAAGAGGAATCCACCCTTCGGTAGCGAAGGAAAGGTGCGAAGGCGGGAGTACAGCGCGTCCCCGTCTGCGGTTGCGCACGGGCGCTGCCGGTTCGAAGGAGGCTTCGGTGAAACATCACGGGTGGCTTTGCGGCCTGATGCTTGTCGTCCTCGTCTTGAGCGCCGTAATGGCGTCCGCCCAACTGGCCTGGGATCCGAAGGAGTTCATGGGAGTCGAAGAGATCACGCCCGGCATGGTTGGCTACGGCAAAACGGTCTTTCAAGGCACGAAGGTCGAAACCTTTGACATCGAAGTCGTCGGCGTGTTGAAAAAGGTCGATTTCGGCTTCGATATGATCCTCATCCGCGTCACCAGCGGCCCGGTCGTCGACCGCAAGCTGCAAACGGTGGCCGGCATGAGCGGCAGCCCGATCTACATCGACGATCGCCTGATCGGCGCCTACGCGTATGGGTGGGACTTCCAACAGGAGGCGATTGCCGGCGTGACGCCCATCGCCAACATGCTGGAATGCACGCAGCCCGGCGCGGTCACCGCGCCGCTGGTGGGCAGCCTGATTCCGAAGAACAAAGTGCTCACCATCGGGAACAAGCGGATCACCCGCGTGGAGGTAGCCTCCACACTGGGCGACGCGCAGCGTCAGCAGGCGAAGGCCGATCCCACCACCATGGTGCTCGCCCCCGCCGCGACCCCGCTCTTCGCCAGCGGCATCTCCGATGGGATGCTCAAGCCGCTGCAGAAGTTTTTCGATCGTTACAACGTGCACGTGATGGACGGTCCCGGCCCGGGCGGCGCGATGGATGGCCCGACCCCGAAGCTGGAAGCCGGTTCCGCGGTGGCCGTGTCCATCATGGAAGGCGACGCCAACCTGAGTGCCGTGGGAACGGTGACATACGTGAAGGGCGACACCGTGCTCGCCTTCGGGCACCCGATGTTCGGGCTGGGGAAGATCGACATGCCGATGGACGTCGCCTACGTCAACGGCATCATCAACAGCTCCTGGTCCTCCTTCAAAATGGCCTCTCCGATTGGCCGCGTGGGCACCGCCACCTCCGACCGCGCCTTTGCGCTGGGCGGCAAGGTGGGGCAAGTGCCGAACACGCTGCCCATCGGCATGTACCTGACCGACGCCTCGCGCAACTACACCCGGCGCTATCAGGTGGAGATGATGAACTCCCCCGACTTCACGCCCTTCCTGCTCTACACCTATGTGATGAAGAACGGCGCGGAGCAACTGGGCAACCTGTCGTGGGACGAAGGCACCTTCTCCATGCGTGCGGTGGTCTCCACCGACAAGCTGGGGGACATCGAGCAGAACCTCGTCTACGCCCCGCAGGCCAGCGCTTCCATGCTGCCGATGGGCGAACTGGCCTTCCTCACCGACTCGCTCATGCAGAACCCGTATGAGCCGGTGAAGGTCAGTAAGATCTTCATGGACATCAAATACTCGCCGGAACGCAACACGGCGAGCATCGAGAAGATCACCCCGGATCGTCCGGTGGTGCGCCCCGGCGAAACGGTAAACCTCACCGTGAAGATTCGCCCCTACGGCAAGCCGGTCGAGACGCTGAAGATCCCCGTCAAGGTGCCCGCCTACGCCTCCGAACCCGCCGTGGCGGTGGTGGTGGCCGGCGGCACGCAGGCCTTCGCGCTCAAACCCCTCGTCTCCGCGCTGCCCGCCTCGGAAGAGGGCATCAAGGGGATGGTGCGCTGGCTGACGGACAACCCGTCCGCGAAGTCGATCCTCACCGCGGAAGTGTATCCCTCACCGAGTTACGGCTTCCGCGGGCACATGCTCACCGACGTGCCGATGCCGCTCCTCGACCTGCTGCAGCTCTCCGAATACGGCGGCGGGATGCCGCGCATCAACCTGGGCGGCGGCAGCAAGAGCAGCGACAACGGCGACCAGGCCCCGACTAACGCCAACCTGCGCCCGACGGCATACATGTCCGCGTCGGACGTGCCGTATGTGCTCACCGGCGGGCAGGCGGTGGTGATCGCCATCGAGACAGAAGAGAAGTCCGTGCATTCGCGCCAGGGCGAGTTCGACTTCGGCGTGCAGATGCCCATTCTCAGCCTCTCCGACACCCCGAGCGGGGGCAACCCGGGCGAGGACGGCATCGAGAATAAATACGAGTCCGCGTTTGCCGCCGCGCCGTGGTTCAGCCCGGCGCAGCGCGCCCGCCACGCGATCCTCTACGAGGCGATGCGCACCTCCGACACGCGCCCGGCGCTGCCCACGCTGCCCGCCTTCCGCTACCCGGAGACGGACGCCTTCCAGCCCCTGTCCGTGGCCCCGTGGACGACGAAGCAGAGCAATAGCGTCGACGTGGAGGCCAACCCGGAAGGGACCGGCCCGAACATGGGCGACGACGACAACTCCACCCCCGACGAAGGGAATCCGAGCGACAACAAGCCGTCTGAGGCAAAGACCCCGCCGACCCGCGGCGCCATGCCGACCGCGGCGCGCCCGAGCTGGGGTCTGACGAACCGCGCCGACTTCCTGCGCGGCAAGCACCTGGGCACCACCGTCACCTCACTCGGCCGGCTGGTACTGGCGCCGAAGGTGCAGGCGATCTACACGACGAACGAGACCATCCCCTGGAAGATGGTCACCACCCCGATCGGCACCTACATGGCCGGGTGGGGCAGCGCCACCGTGACGCACCTCACCGCCGACGGCAAGGGTGAGGCGATCTTCCCGAAAGATCCGCTGCCCAACGTGTCCGCGGTCACCGGGCTCGCGGGCGACGACGTGGGCAACCTGCTCATCGCCACCTGGCCCGACCAGCACGTGCGGCTGGTGAAGTCCGACGGCACGGTGCTGAAGGACTGGCTGCTGCCCGGCACGGCCATCTGGGACTTGGCGATCACCTCCGACGGCAAGCGCTACGCCGCGTGCGACCAGGGGTCGCTGTATATTCTGCGCGACGACACCGACGTGCCGCTGCAAGTCGGCTGCAACGTACCGGACAAGCACGTCTTCGCGCTGGCCGCCGGCAATAACGGCGACCTCTACCTCGCCACCTCGCCGCGCGGCAAGGTGTATCGGCTGACCAAGTTGGGCGCGTTGCAGTCCGTCTACGAAGCGCGCGGCGCCGTGATCAGCCTGGCGGTGGACAAGGCGGACAACGTCTATGTGGGCACCTCGCCTCTGTGCCGTGTCTACCGCATCTCCCCCGACGGCACCAAGCTGGAACTCATGCGCGGCATGGGACGCGGCAACCGCCACGTGCTGGCGCTGCAGATGGTGGGCGACGACCTGTACGCCGCCACCGGCCCCGCCGGCGGCATCTACCGCATCACCGATCCCGCCGGGCAGGAGCCCGAGGTGACGCCGATCTTCGCCCGTGAAGATCAGCGCGCCGGCGACGACGAAACGGATGAAACCGGGCCGGAATCGCTGATGGTCAACGCGCTGGCCGTGGACGGCAAAGGGCAGTTGCTCGCCGCCACGTCCTCACCCGGTCAGGTGCTGCAGTTGCAACCGCGCACCCAGGGCGCCTTCCTCTCCTCCGTGCTGCAGACCCCGGTGGTCGCCCGGTGGGGGCAGATCGACGTGCACGTGAGCGGCAAGCCCAACGCCGTGGTCGAATCGCGCAGCGGCCAGACCGCCGTGCCCGACCCCACGTGGTCGAAGTGGGAAGCGATCAGCACCGACGGCGCCGCCCTCGCCAGCGCCCCGGCCACCTTCGCGCAGTTCCGCGTGCAGTTGACCGGCAGCGTGGAGAAATCCCCGGCGCTAGAATACGTCCGGCTCTATTACCAGCCGGTGAATCAGGCCCCGCTGGTGCGGCTGGAGACGCCGAAGTCCGGCAACTTCCTCGCCGGTACGCGCGACATTCGCTGGGACGCGAAGGACCCGGACGGCGACGAACTGGTCTACACCGTCTTCTTCTCCCACGACGATGGGCAAAGCTGGCTGCAACTGACGCACAACGCGCCGCCGCCGCCCGCCCCCGTGCCGGCGAAGGGGAAGAAGGAGGCCAAACCGGCGCCCGCACCGGTCGCCCCGGCGAAGACGGACAACGAGATCCACGACAAGAGCATTCCGTGGGATACCCACTCCGTGCCCGACGGCGAATACCGCATCAAAGTGGTGGCCTCCGACAAGTACGCCAAGCCGATGGATCCCAAGGTGGCGGAAGCGATCTCCGGGCGCTTCACCGTGGATAACACCCCGCCGACGATCAGCGTCACCGACCGGGTATACGGCTGGGTGCGGCTGGCGGAACTCGACGTGATGGATAACCTGACCCCCATCATCGGCGGGCGCTTCCGCATCGATGACGGGCCGTGGATTGCCCTCACCCCGGCGAGCGGCATCTTCAAGGGCCGTCACGAAGCGGTGAAGCTGCTGTTACCCGACGGCGTGCCGCAGTTCACCCCGGGCGAGCACCACGTGACGATCCAGGTGAAGGACTCCGCCGACAATCAGGCCGAGCGCAACGTCACGCTGCTCATCGGACAGAAGGAGCCGGTTGCGAAGGCGGAACTGAACTTCCCCGACGTCCGCGAAGGCAACGACAAAGCCCTCGCCGACCTGATGCTCTACAACCTGCTGCCCGACGAGCAGCGGAAGTAGACACGGCCCTGTCCCGACATCAGCCCGGCCTCCTCGTCATGAGGGGGCCGGGCATTTTTGTGACGAATTTGTGCTGATTGCTTCGGTTTTCGAAGCAATTGACCTGCCGTTGATACAGTGTGACGATGCGGATACCGATAGTGATAATGGTCGTCAATTTGACGCCGGGAGGTATCCCCATGACTATCAACGTGCTTAATTCCGCGACGACCCCCGTGTCGCTGCTGGATGCCGTCTCCGCCACCGGCACGTCCTCCTCCTCCACTGCCGCGTCCACCGTGACCGGCACTTCCGCACAGAGTTCCTCCGTGCAGATTTCTCCCATGGCGACGCTGCTCGCGCAGTTGAGCAAGCTCCAGCAACAGGACCCCGCCAAGTTCAAGCAGGTGATGAGCGATCTCACCGACAAGTTGCGCGCCGCGGCGCAGCAGCAGGGCGACACGAAGGCCGGGCAATTCCTGAATTCGCTGGCGGACAAATTCCAGCAGGCCGGGCAAACCGGCGACCTGTCGGTGCTGCAACCCCAGCAGGCGCAGGCGGGCAGCACTCACCACGGCCATCATGGCCATCATCACGCCAGCAGCGCCACGTCATCGACGAGTAGCGCGAGCACGGCGAGTTCGGCCGTGAGCACGGCTACCGCGGCCTACGCGACCAACGCCGGCACGTCGGGCACCACGCAGGCCGACAGCCTGCGCAACATCCTGAGCGGCATCTTCGCGGAAGTCAATCAGGCGGTAGCGTAAGCCCACGCGCACGCAGGGCGCCCGGGTCCGCTTGCGGATTTGTGGCGCCCTGCTCCCACCACTCCCCGCCCGTCGCCGGTACAATGCGAATATCCGGTTTCCGGGAGGGGTGGCGATGGGGTCCTTTTACGCGAATATCCATCTGCACACGGCGGAGCGCGCGCGCGTGCTGCACGCCTGGCAGGGCTACTGGGCCGGGCGCGAGGAGCCCGCGTGGGCGTGGGTCTCCCCGGTCTACGGTGGTTGGGTGAGCGTCTTCGACTGGCGCACCGACCAGCCGGACACCGACATCCTGCGCGAACTCGCCGCGCATCTGAACCACGAAGTGGCGGCGGTGGCGCTGGCCTTCCAGGTGCAGAACAGCGCGTTGGCGGAGTACTGGCTCTACAACGCCGGGCACGAGGTGGATCACTACACCTCGAACAGCGACTACTTCGCCGCCGACGCCGAGTGGCCGTCCACCACCCCGGCGGAGGGCGTCTTCTCCGGCTTTGGGCCGGACTCCCGCGCCGGCTACGCGACGGAGGAGGATTTGTCCGACGGCGGCAACACCGGCCTGCTACGCTCATTGGCCAACGTCGCGGTGAGCGAGGTGGAGCTGGAGGCGATCCTGCGCACCCCCGCCTACATCGCCGACGACATCCTTACCGCGTTGGCCTCCGCGTTGGGTATCCACGACAGTTGGGCCGCCCTCGGCTACCACTACCTCACCTCCGACGACGACACCATCCCGGGGCGCGACGCCTTCGTCCACCTGCCCGAGGGCGAGCCGCCGAACGCGCAACGCTTTCCAGAGGAGCGGGAGTAGCGGGCTGGCCTGCCGTCGGCCCTTCCCCCGTAACGTTCGGTGACAGGGGAGGGGGGAGGATTAGCGGGAAGCTAGACGTTTCACAAAAGGTTTTCCCCGTCGGCGCAGAACATGTCACAGCATGGATCCCGTTCGCTGGCGTCAGTTGCTGCCGATCTACCTGGCCTTTGTCCTCGCCTTTCCGCTGGGGATGGCGTGGGTGGAGGTGCGGGCGCCGGGAGGGCCGACGTTGTGCGCGTTTCGCGTGCTCACGCATCTGGATTGTCCGGGCTGCGGGCTGACGCGGGCGTACCGAGCGATGGGCAGGCTGGACGTGGCAGGCGCATTCCAGTATAATCCTCTGGGTCCGGCGCTCTTTACGGCGACCGTGCTCCTCTGGGGTTTCGCTGTCGTCATGGTTGGCACGCGCGGGCGCATCCGTCTGCCCGCCTGGTGGCCGGCCGCGCAGCCCCGGGTGCTCTGGGTCGCGGTAGTGCTCTACCTCGGGGTCGGGTTCGTGCGCATCGCCTACGAAATCACGCATCCGCCGCCGCCCCCCGTGAGCATATCCCCATGGTTTGGAGGCACACACACACGATGACAACGGGTTTCAGCGCGGGCATCTTCCCCGGGCAGGGCTCCCAGGCCGTCGGCATGGGGCGCGAGCTGTCCGAGCGTGAGCCGATAGTCCGCGACACCTTTGCCGAGGCGGACGCCGTGCTGGGGTTCGCCCTCTCCACCCTGTGCTTTGACGGCCCCGCCGAGGAGTTGAAGCGCACCTCCATCGCGCAACCCGCCCTGGTTACCATGAGCACCGCCCTGGCGCGCCTGCTGGCCGCCCGCGGAGAGACGCTTGACGTGGTAGCGGGGCACAGCCTGGGCGAATACAGCGCGCTGGTGGCCGCCAGGGCGCTGGCCTTTACCGACGCGGTGGCGCTGGTACGCCGGCGCGGGCTGCTGATGGAAGACGCCGCTGCCGCCCATCCCGGCGGCATGGCGGCGATTCTCGGGCTTCCCGACGCCGACGTGATCGCCCTCTGCGCCGAAGTGGCCGCCGCCCACGGCACGCTGGTGCCCGCCAACTTCAACTCCCCCGGGCAGGTGGTGGTGTCCGGCGCGACCGACGCCATCGCCGCCGTGCGCGTTGCCGCCAAGGCCCGCGGGGGACGCGCCATGCCGCTGGCGGTGAGTGGGCCGTTCCACTCGCCGCTCATGCAATCCGCCGCGGACGCCTTTGCCGCCGTGCTGGCGGAGGTGCCCCTTGCCGCGCCGCGCATCCCCGTGATCCCCAACGTCACCGCGGAAGCGACCACCGACCCCGCCGTGCTGCGCGACGCCCTGGCGCGCCAAATCACCGGCTCGGTGCGCTGGACCGCCACCTTGTTGGCCATGCGTGACATGGGTGTGCACGCGTTTCTCGAAATAGGGCCGGGCAACGTGCTCGTCGGCCTGGTGCAGCGCACCCTGCCCGACGCCGCGACCCGCACCGCCGCCGAGATAACGGCGGTCTGACCGATCCCACGCGGGGGTCGGTACGTGAAGGAGGAAAGTATGAATCGACGCCGGTTTCCGCTGATCCCGGTCATTAGCTGGGTGCTGAGCATCCTGGCTGCGCTGTACGTTATCGCTCACGTCATTTTAGTGATCGGCGATGCCACGCAGATTTCGAGCGAACTGCAGCGCGCGGGGAGTTCGGTGACCCCGTTCCTGCGCCTCGCCTACGTGACGCGTGTCGCCGGGGCGCCGTTGCTCGAAGCGCTGGGTGAAGCCGTGATCGGGTGGATCTTTGCCGCCGGGCTGATGGCCATGCGCGAGATCGAATTCAACACCCGCGTCGCCGCCGGGCTTCCCGACGAGGACGAGGACGAAACGCCCGCCACCGTGGACGCCGCCCCCGTGCAGACGGACACCCCGAAACCCGAAGCCGAGTAACGGACAAGTTGAAAGTTGAAGGGGGGAGAAGCATTTCCCAGTCTTTCAACGTGCAACGTGCAACTTTCAACGGCATCATCCATTCGCAAACTCCGGTAATGCTTACCGGATTGTAGCCGGTCGCATCCCGACCTTATCGCAGGAGTTCCGTATGTCTATCGCCATCGATCTCACCGGGCAAGTGGCCCTGGTCACCGGCAGCCGCCGCGGGCTGGGCAAAGCCATTGCCATGCGTCTGGCCCATGCCGGCGCCGACATTATCATCAACGACATCGTCATGGGCCAGGAAGAGGCGCAGGCCACCGCGGCGGAGATCGCCGCCCTGGGCCGCCGCGCCATCGCCGTCTGTGGCGACGTGTCGAAGTCCGACGACGCCACCGCGCTCATCGAGCAGGGGTGGGGGGAGATGGGGAAGATCGATATCCTCGTCAACAACGCCGGCATCACACGCGACAACCTGCTCATCCGCATGACCGACGACGAGTGGCAGATGGTGCTTAACATCAACCTGTCCGGCGCCTTTTACTGCACCCGCGCCGCCGCCCGCCGCATGATGAAGGCCCGCTACGGGCGCATTATCAACATCGCCTCCGTCATCGGCCTGATGGGCAACGCGGGGCAGGCGAACTACGCCGCGTCCAAGGCGGGCATCATCGGCCTCACGAAGGCGAATGCCAAGGAATTGGCCCCGCGCAACATCACCGTTAACGCCATCGCCCCCGGCTTCATCATCAGCGCCATGACGGACAAGCTGACCGACGAAGTGAAGGCGAAATACATCGAGGCTATCCCGCTGGGCCGCCTGGGCACCGCCGACGACGTGGCCGACGGCGTGCTTATCTACGCCAGCGCGCTGGCCGCCTACACCACCGGCCACGTGCTGAACGTGGACGGCGGCATGGTGATGTAGGGGTTAGGGATTAGTGGTTAGGGATTAGTGGTTAGGGATTGCACGCCTGTCCCTCAGGCACGCTTCCACA
>CAIYQO010000318.1 GCA_903928345.1 uncultured bacterium
CATCGGATCGGCGAAGATGGCTACACAGGGACTCGGGGGCTTGTTCGGGTCGCGAAAGCCCTTGTCTCTCCTCCATGTGACCACCTGGGCAGGAAATTACCCAACGAAGGGGAAGTTCATTCAAACGGCTTCTTAGCCGTGTCCGGGTTCAAAGCGCCGTACCCGCCGTCATTCATGCCATAGCAGGTGGTCGCCACCGTGGGATGAAAGCGCAGCACGTCGTTTTGCAGCTTCTCCCGCAGGAAATCCCACGAGCACCCGCCGCCCCACCCGAACTGCATCGTGCGCAGCGTGGACGCCGGACGGCACATCAGCAGGTAGTCCTCCATGAAGACGGAATACTGCCGCTGTTCGGTAATCGAATCGCCGCAGACGGCCACCAGGTCATTCGCCTGCAACTTCGCCCCCTGCGCCCGCGCGCCGACCCCGGCCAGCACGCCGCACAGGACAACCAACCATGCCCATCGTTTCATCGGAACTCCTCTGCCCGCAAAATCGGGTCTCCCGCTATTTCGCGCCGGACGCCGTGGAAACCTGCCGGGGGGCGTCAGATGATCTCCAACTCGTCGCGCCCGGGCAGCGTGGGGAAGGCGGCGTGGGGCTCGCGTTGATACCAGAACGCGGTGGAGGCGATGTCGTCCTGCGCGGGCAGGTAGCGGCCGGCTTCGCGCCAGCCCAGGGCCTGGATCGTCACCGCGAAGTCCGTTTTGAAGCGCACCGGGTCCATGACGTGCCAGCGGTAGAGGCTGAAGCGCGTGTTGGACTGGTACACGCCGTCGGGGCGCACCACGTGCGGCATACCGGCGTAGGCGGTGGTGAACTCCTGGTACTGCTTCGTCGCCTTGTTCTCGAAGTTGTAGGAGCCGCAGAAGTAGTCCTCAGTGCCGGTGCCGCAGATAGTGGGGTAGCACGCGCCGCCGTACTCCTTCACGTCGCGCCCCACCACGCCGCCGGGCAGATCGCCGTCCAGGTAGAACTTGATCTCCCCCTCGCCCCACCAGCCGTTGTTGTTCACCTGCCACGCCAGGTACGTGCCGACATACTGCCCCTGCCCGTGCACGCCGTCGAGGAGCGTGTGGATACCCTTGTACGGCAGGGGATTACTGCGCCGGAACTGCGCGTGGAAGTAGGCGGCATCGTCCGGCACCGCGGTGAGGGTGTAGTTGATCTGGTAGTAGATGTGCATCGCCTCGAAGCCGATATTCTCCAGCGTGATGCGGCAGTGGCGGCGGAAGGGCATCTCCCAGTAGCAGTTGAAGGCGTTGCCCGGATTCACGCAGACCGGCAGCGAATTCACCGGCGCAAAGGTCTGGAACGAGGTATACGCCGCGGCGAAGAAGTCGCCCTGCGGCACTTCCACCGACGGGGCCTCCTCGCCGTCCCAATAGATGCGCAGGATGGCGTAGCGGTACTTGCCGGTGGGGGTCATCCACATCTGCTGAATAGCGCCGGGGCCGTCCACGTCCGCCAGCACCAGCGTCTCGCCGGGAGCCATGCCGACGCAGGGGCGCACCTTCCAGCCGGTGCCGAGATCGCGCGACGCGCCGTGCGCCGGGTCCACGTGTCGCCCGCCCTGCCCCTTGGCGCCGGTGGGATTCTCGGCGGAACAGGAGCGCGTCTCCGCGTCGGAGAGGCGGCTCAAAGTGCCCAGGGACATCCCCAGCCCGTTGAAGGGTGCCTGCATGCTGTATACCTTTCTTATCCCCCGAAATACCCCCACGTGTTGCGCAGCCAGAGGGCGGGGCCGCGGGTGAGGTCGATGTCGTCCACCGCGGCGGTTTCCAGCGGGAGGGCGAGGATGAAGTCGTATTCCCAGCCGCCGTAGTCGTGGCGGTAGGCGTTGTCGCGGAAGACGTTGTTCGTCCACGCGTTCACATACACCGTGCCCTTGCCGACAGCATGGCGGTACACGAAGGGTAGCGTACCGGCGGGGGATTTGCCCACCGCGATGACCTCGGCGCCCGGCACCAGGCCGGGGATGGCGGTGAAGAAGTCCTCGTCGGTGGAGCGCAGACCGAGGAATTGCATGCGCTGCCCCACCGGCGCGCGGTGGCGGAAAGCCGGGCAGACCCCCCAGTGCAGGCGGGTGAAGGAGCCGAAGTCGAAGTTCGGCTCGTGCGGCTTGTCCGTCGGGAAGGGCCAGTTGCGGCAAGGCACATCGGCGCCCGGCCAGTCCGTGTTGCCCGCGGGGTCGACGCCTGCCAGCGTGCGCCACGCCGCGCTGGGCCGCGCCACGCCGTGCTCGTCGGCGAAGGTGTCGTACTGATCGAGGGCAAAGTACAGCGTGCCGCCGTTTTCCACATAGGCGAGCAGCTTGTCCGGCATGTTGCGAAAATCGCGGCCATACATATTGTCCGCCACCACGATCAGCTTGTACCCGGCCAGCGTCTCCGGGTTGATGTGCACGTCGTTCTGCCCGCTCCACAGGTAGTCCGCCTCCACCCCCAAGCGCATCAGCGCGCCGTTCACCGCGGCGGCGGTGGGCGTGGCCATGCGGCGGAAGAGGTTGTACATCTGTGCCGAGGAGGAGAGCAGCAGCACCTCGCTCGTCTTCGGTTGCGCGTGGGTGCGCACGCGGCGCTGCAATTCCTGCGAGTACTGGCACACCAGCGACACCACCGGGCGCGGCACGTCGTCATAGTCGTACAGGCCCATGCTCTCACCTTGAAAATACATCTCGGTGGGGTGCATCTTCTGCTCGCGCGCGTGGGCCAGCGAGGACTCCCAGTCGTCGGTGAAGCTCCAATAGTGCCAGCCGTCGCCGTCGGCAGCCAGGCAGGCGGCATTCACGCGGTCAATGGTCGCCAGTTGCTGCGTCTCGTCGATGGCGCCCGTCTGCGGGGCATCCAGCCGCACGCCGTGGCAGAGCACCACGGGGCGCTGCACGGACAGCTTCACGTAGCGCGTGATGATATAGGCCATGTTGTAGATCGTCGGCGACTCATGCGCCAGCCGGCTGGTGACGAATTCGCGTGTGTGCGCCCACTCGTCGAACGGCCCCACCGGCGCCGGGCGCACCGCCTGCCAGTGGTAATATTCCATCCAGATGGCGTGCAGCTTGTGCCGCTCCGGGGTGAAGCCGTCCAGCATCGCCCAGTCCAGCGTGCACCCTTCGAAGGGCGTCCACATCACCTGATCGGGCGCCATCTTCAGCACTTCGGCATCCCAGCGCGCCTGCGCCTCGCCGATCTCCTTTTTCTGCATCAGGATGAAGTCATACGCCAGCGGGTTCTTCAGCGAGGCGTTGAACTTGCTTTCCTGCGGCAGCAGCACCTGGTCGAAGTCCGTCGGGGTGCCCTCCAGCGTGCCGCCCACGGCGTCGCGCAGGTTATCGAAGGTGCCGTAGCGCGCCTGCAGCCACGCCGCCCACTCCTCTTTCAGGTTGAAGGGGATCGTGTCGTTGTCGAAGCCTTTGTAAAACCGGTCGATGCGGTCGCCGTAACCGAGTACCGTCGGTTCGCCCGCGTAGCGGTCGGTAAACAGCTTGATCTGCTGCACGTAGGCGTCGAAGAGGGCGGGGTTGAAGCTGGGCAGCCAGCGCTCGCCATACTCCCACGCGCGCCCGGTGACGCGCAGGTACTCGTCGGGCGAGTCGATGAAGGGGCCACAGAAGAGGGTAACGCGCACGTCGTGCCGCTTCGCGGTCTCCACCACCGTGTCCAGGCAGTCCATGCCGCGCTGCAGGATACGCCCGCGGTCGAAGAACATGCTGTTGGAAAGGAAAAGCGCGGTGTGGTTGATGCCCAGATCGGCCATGCGCCCGAAATCCCGGTCGAGCACCGCCTGGTTGCGCGGCCACACCTCCGGCGCGAACCAGTCGATCATCGCCCCCGGCTCGTGCCCGAAGTAGATGACGGAGTTGCAAAACCACCGCTTACCCTGCAAATCGAACTGCCCCGCGTCGGTAACGCGCACGAAGTTGTCCATGAACGGCGATCCTTTCGGCGTTGGGAGGTAAAATCGGCATATTGTACCACTTACGAGGGGTTCGGGTTTAGGGGTGAGTTTTTTACCTGCAGGGGTTGTCCCGTGGCGTAATAAGAGACGACATGCGGTGCGCCACGGGACAGTCCCTGCAAAAAGGCATAGGAGTTCCCGCCGCGAAGGCGAATAGAGTGAAGGGCGGGGGGCGGATCGATGATGGTTCCCACACAACTCGGGCGGTACATCGGGCTGTTCGGCCTGTGTTTTTTCCTCATCGGGTTCGTGCACGCCTCCTCCATCATGTACCTGGTGGGTATGTTCTGCTTCGGCGTGCTCTTCACCGCGGCGCTGCTGGCGTGGCGCGCGGTGCGCAACCTGCGCTGTGAGCGTGAGCTGCCCAGCTCGGCCGTGTTCAGCGGCGACCCGGTGGAAGGGAAGATCCGCATCATCGAGGAGCGCAGCCGCTGGCGCATGCTGGAGATCTTCGACGAGCACACCAACCTCATCTCCGGCACGCAAACGCGGCGCCGCATGACGCTGATGACGGAGGGCCGCGGGGTGCCCGCGGTAGTGGCCGGCACGCGCACCCCCACGCACGTACACGGGCGCGAGCAGTCGGTGGAGGTGCGCGACGTGGTGCGCTTTGCCCGGCGCGGGCTGTACCGGCTGGGGCCCATCACCATCCACGGCTACGACCCCTTCGGCCTGCTCTACCAGCCGCGCGTGCTGCCCGTGCAACGCGACCTGATCGTCTACCCGCGCCCGCTGCCGATGGCCGAAATGGCCTACGCCGCCGGCGGGGTGCGCCGGCAGGTGGAAGTGCGCCCGGTGGGGCGGGCGGGGGAAAGCGCCGACTTTCACGGCATTCGCCCCTACGTGCAGGGTGACGACCTGCGCCGCGTGCACTGGAAGGCCACCGCGCACTCCGGCAAGCTGGCCATCAAGCAGTTCGAATACCGGGCTTCCGGCGCCGTGCAGGTGATCCTCGACCTGCAGGCGGGGCGGCATTACGGCGAGAAGGAATACTCCTCGCTGGAGGCGGCCATTACGCTGGCGGCGTCGGTGGTGAACCACGTGGTGGGCAACGGCAACAGCGTGGGTCTGGTGACCACCGGCGAGGCGCTGAAGACGCTGGCGCCGGAGTCGGGCGACCGGCAACTGCACCGCGCGCTGGAGACGCTGGCGCTGGCCAAAGACGACGGCAGCATCTCGCTGGCGCAGGCGCTGGCGGGCAGCGAAGCGCAATTCAACCGCCGCTGCGCCACCGTGGTCATCACCGCCACCGTCGATATGGCGCTGGTGGGGGCGCTGCTCTCGCTGCGCGGGCGCTCCGCCCAGGTGCTGCTGGTGCTGGTGGACGCGCGCAGCTACTACGACGCGGAAGTCGCCGACCGCCCCAAGCCCACGCTGCTCTCCCTCGCCACCGCGCCGCTGGATCTCAAACGCGGGCTGGAAGGCCTGGCGCACGGCCGCCAACACCTGCCCGACGCCGGCGCCTCCGCCGGCCTGGCCGCCGCCGCCGGTGCCGCCGGCGTGGACGTCTACACCATCGCCGCCAGCCTGCCCCTGCACCAGGCGCTGCAGGGCATCCGGATGCGGATGTAGGGGACGATTCACCGCAGAGGCGCAGAGGACACAGAGATTGGTTTTTGGCCGGGTGGAAGGGCGACGACCGCTCCGGTTGGATCTTTGTCACTGTTTGGAACAGGGCGGGAGCCCGGCCCGTTCTTCCCCCCCCCCTACTGCACCTTGAACCGCCACACCTCGCTCGCTTTGAAGGTGTATTCCAGCGTGACGAAGTCGCGGGTGGGGTCGTAGGGGAACCAGGCGTGCTGCTCGGTGTCGTCGGGGTCGCGGAGCACGTGGGCGTTTTGCGCGGGCATGTAACCCTGAATCATAAGCACCTGGTGCACGTGGGTGCACGGGTGGATGGCCATGTCGGCCACCAGCATGGCGTGGCCGGGGTCGCCGGGGCGCAGCAGCACGTCGCCGGGGCGGATGTCCGTCGGGGCGACGTGCTCCAGGTCGCGCGGCAGCGAGCGCGTGCTGGCGTAGGCGAACACGGCGTTGAGGTAGGCGCGGAAGTTCGCGTGCGAGGCGTCGGGTGGGGTGCACTTCACCCACGCCGTGTGCTTGCCGCGCGTGCGCGGGCGGTAGCCGTCGGCCCAGTGCGCGAAATCCACCACGAACCCGTTGCCGAAGCTATAGCGCGCCTGCCGCGCCCGTCCGGTGCCGAACAGGTACTCGGCGTGCAGGCGAATCACCGTGTCCGCGCATTGCTGCAAATCCTGCGTGCCCACGTCGATGTTCACGATAGCCGCGTGGTCGGCCTGGTACTCCTTCAGCCGCCCGTTGTAGCAGACGATGGGCGGGTTGCCCCCCTTCAACGGCAGCCCGCGCAGCCATTTGGCGAAGGAGCCCGCCGGCACCGCCGTGCGCACAAACCCCGCCGGCACGGGAAAGCGCACCTCCAACGTATTCCGGGCGTCCGATTTCCCCACCCACGCATACGGCGCGGCGAGGGCGGCGACGGCAAGGAGGAGCACCAATAATCCGTAACGCATGAGTCACCTCCGATGTGACGTCACCTAATCGCGAGCATGATAATAGACGCGTCCATTATCTCGGTCGTATATCAGGGAGATGAGACCCCTACTCTCATTACTGTGCACGTACAGGCCATGTTTCACCCGCGATAGGTTGAAATACATACGATGAAATTCGCCGCCGGGTTTGTCGAGTAAAGGAGCGGCGTTTCCGTGATCCGAAGACGACCACTGAGACAAGGCGGAGAGTTTCTTTCGCGTCAGTTGCATGACAATGGCATCGAGATCATGTTGCGATCCAGAAAACGCAATGTACGTATCTTCGTGTGATATGCCAAAACAATAATAAAATAGCTCCGTGCACTCGGCTGTCAACGGTATCTTCTGTTCCAGAATGGATTGGCGCGCGGCTTCGTCATAAAAAATCGTTGGCCCAAAATCTAATGACGCAACAAATTTCGCCAGCATGGTGCACACACCCAATAGCAGCAGCATGCTACCGACACCGATAGCCAGCCCTTTTAGAAACGCCTTCGTCGTATCCTTCACGTCCCGCCTCCATAGTGGCTTACCGCTATTGCCCACTGTAATAAAAGACGCGTCCGCCTTCGCGGTCGTAGATCAGGTGCCAGGTTGGGCTCCCGCCGCTTTCTTCGGTGTATAGACCGTGCTTCACTTGCGCTACGTGGTAATAGATGGTTTGATATTCGCCCGCGGGCGGCGTCGGTGGTGGATAGACCGACGGCGGTATTCCCCGTTTCGGCCAAGCGGTAAATGAAGACAACTTCTTCCCTGCGAAGCGCTCTACCACGCTATCCAAGTCCTTTTGCGTACCGGAAAAGGCGATATACGTATCATGATGTAGAAACCCGTGGCGATAGTAGAAAAGTTCGGTGCATTGCGGGGTCAGCGGTATATTGGTATCCAGAATGGCTTGACGTGCTTCTTCGTCATACCGCTGGGTCGTAAAACTGAAAGGGTCAGTCGTGAGCCATGCACCCACGACGACGATCAGTAACGCCGTGACGATGCCGACAGCCAATCCGAAAATGAACGCCTTCGTGGTATCCTTCACGTCCCGCCTCCTCGCGTGGGTCGAGCCGGGCTCTTAGCCCCTTTCCAAACAGTGACTATCCATCGACCGGAGCGGTTGTCGCCCGTCCAGAATCACCTCGCGGAGTTCGCGATCTGCTGGGTGCATGGCAGGCCTCCCGTGTGGCGCGGACTATCGTTGTATGACATAGAATACACGCGCCCCGGCCTGGCCGTAGATCAGGTAGGCGCCGTCCTGCCGGCAATATACCCCCTGCAGCGCATCCAGGTCAAAAAGTTGCGTGCGGTACATCGGACGCGCCATGCCCGGCCCCTGCAGCGCGGCGGGCAGCAGGGAGATGCCGGGCCAGGGGAGGAAGTCCTCCAGCGGGCGCCGTGCGACGTTGGCAAGATTGGCTTCCAACACCTCCGCCGGCCCGGAAAAGGCGGCGAAGACCCGCCCATCCTTGCCGGCGGCGTGAAAGTAATATGCATCGCTGCACTGCGCGTCGAGAGGAAAGCCCAGGCGTGCCAGGTGGGTCGCGGCGGCATCCCCGTGTTCGACGACCGGTTTCTTCCAGGAGCGAAGCAAAGGCATGAGCGTAATCACTATCACTGCCAGTATGCCGACAGTGATGCCGATGAGAAATGCGTAGAGGATTGGCATGGTTATCGCCTTTCCGGCTACATATACCGCCAACTGAATATATAGACACGTCCTCGCTCACTATCATACGCAAGTTGAAAATCGTTGGCTAAAATATAATAACCGTGCGTTATCGTGGTAATGTCGTATAGTCGTGTGCGGAACGTCATCGTCGCTTCGTTGGCACAACTCCGATCGAAGCTCTCCGGCATGCGACGTAAAAGCTGCTTTTTACCCTCCTCATCCCATTCTTTGAGATGAGATGCCGAGGCGTTCAATTTCTGCTCGATAATAGCTTCGAGATCGGCCGGTGAACCAGAAAAGGCACCAAATGCTTCGTAGTCTCGCATTGAATGTTTATAGAAATAGTGGTCATACGTACTACCCGAGACGGCAAATCCCTCACCACGAATGGAATATAGAGCTTCATCCCCGAGATAAACCACGTACGATTTATGACATTTTTCATAACCGGGTAAGCTAACCGCGATAGCGTAACATGCCACCACGCCGACGATGAACCCGATCACCCCGAGAACGATACAGCCCAGGATTATCAGCACTATCATCAGCCGCCTCCTTCCGCGGTTTCAGTACCCCAACTCCCGCAGCCGTTCCACCGTCAGCCCCTCGCCGTCTTCGCGGGCGGTGAGCAGGCGGTCGAGGTAGCGGGCGATGAGGTCGACTTCCAGGTTGACCTTGGCGCCGGGGGTGAGGGTGGCGAGGGTGGTGGCGCCGAGGGTGTGGCGGATGAGGGAGACGGAGAAGCTGTCGGCGCCGGCGTCTACCACGGTGAGGCTGATGCCGTCCACCGCGATGCTCCCCTTGGGGGCGATGAAGCGGGCCAGCGCGCGGGGCATGGCGATGGTGTAGACGCGCTCCTCGCCGACGCCCGCGATGCGCGTCAGCGTGCCGATGCCGTCCACGTGCCCGGCCAGCATATGCCCGCCCAGGCGGCCACCCACCGGCAGCGCGCGCTCCAGGTTCACCGTGTCGCCGGGGTGCAGGGTGCCCAGGGTGGTCACGTGCAGCGTCTCCGGCATCACCGTCACCCACAGCGCCGCCGACTCGAGGCGCTCCACGGTGAGGCACACGCCGTTTGTCGCCAGGCTGTCGCCGAGGCGCATCCCGTCGCGCACCGCCGTCGCCCGCAATCCCAGCCGCGCCACGTTGCCCTCGCGCCGCAGCGCGGTGACCGTCCCCACCTCTTCGATAATGCCGGTGAACATGGGCCTAGTGTCCGGTTTTCGGGGGGCGGTGTCAAGGGGGAGCGGGTGGGTGCGCCGGCGCCCCTCTTGACAGCGGTAAAGTGCCGTGTTAGTGTTAACCAACTGGTTAGTATAACGATAAGGGGAATATCCATGGAGTCGAAACGTCCTGACGCCCCCGAGGCACGGGAGCTGCGCCGCAGCCTGTTGCAGGCCGCGGCCCGGCTCTTTGCCGATCAGGGGTACAGCGCGACCGGGGTGCAGCAAATCACCGATGCGGCCGGCGCGAATAAGGCGATGCTGTACTACTACTTCGGCAGCAAGGAAGGCCTGTACGACGCCCTCATTCACGACGGCCTTGCCGGCATGGAGGCGGCTATCGAGGCGGCAGAGGCCCCGGACGCCCCGCTAGCCGACCGGTTGCACGCCTTCCTCACCACGTATCTCACCCTGGTGGCGGAGCGGCCGGAGCTGGGGCGCATCATTTATCGCGAGTTGCTGGGGGCGGGCGAACGCGCGCGGACGGTCATCGCCGAACAATATGCCAGCAATATCCGCCGCCTCACCGCCGTGTTGACCGAGGCGCAAGCGGGCGGCACGCTGCGCGCCGTCGATCCCACGCTGGCGGCCTACGACTTGTTCGGCATGGCCAACATGTTCATCTCCAGCTTTTTCGTCACCAATCGACCGCTCGAGGTGCCGGTGCTGGCCACGCACATCGTGGACCTGTTTCTCCGGGGGGCGGCCGCATGAAGGAGGGAGCACCGATGCGCAGGATCTGGCTCTGCGGCCTGCTCTGCCTGACCGGACTGGCGCGGGCGGCCACCCCGCTGTCGCTGGCGCAGGCCGTGCAGACCGCGCTGGGAGAAAACCCGGTCATCGCCGGCGCCGATGCCGAGGTGGAGGCTACCCGCGCCACCCTGGCCCAGGTGCGCGGTGCCGGACGCTTGCAGGCGGCCCTGGACGCCGGCTACACGGTGCTGCAGGACCCCATGAATCTGGACACCCCGCCGATTACCCTGAACCTGGGCCCGCTGGGGAGCAAAACGGTGACGATTCCGGCCATCCCGCTGGCGAAGTCGAGCATGTGGCGGGCCACGCTCTCCGCGCAGGCGCTCCTCTACTCCGGCGACCGCATTCCCGCCGGCATGGCCCAGGCGCAGGCCGGGGTGGAGGCGCTGCAGGCGCGAGCGCAATCCGTGCGTCGCGAGGTGGCCTACGGGGTGGTGCAGGCCTACCTGAGCGCCGTGCTGGCCGCGCGGGTGGCCGCCGTGGCGGACGAAGCCTACGCCACCGTGACCGCCCACGCCGCGGAGGCGGAGCGGTTGCTGCAGGCCGGCATGATTCCCGGCTACGAAGTGACCCGCGCGAAGACGGAGGTGGCCAACCAGGATCGTCGCCGTCTGGACGCCCACACGCAGGCCGAACTCGCGCTGGCGACGCTGGCCGAGTTGCTCGGTCGCGGCGATGCCGATTTTACGCTGACCACGCCGCTGGACGGGACGCACCCCGACGCGGAGCCGCCCCCGCTGCCCGTGGCCTGGCAGGCGTCCACGGATCGTCAGGCGCTGGAAGCGAAGGACCGTGTCTACCGGGCAGCGGTGCGCGAGGCGTGGGCGAGCCTGCATCCCTACATCGCCGTGATCGCGACGACCGAGCTGTACCGGGACGATTTGCCCCTGACCACGCCGGACGGCTACCTGGCGTTGGTGGCGCATCTGCCCCTCACCGATGGCGGGGTGGCCCGGGCGAAGGCCGCCGAACAGCAGGCCCTGCGCGCCGAAAATCGCGACGCCTTGCGTCAGACCCGGGATGTGATGCAGTTGCACCTGCGCCAGGACACCCTGGCGCTGACCAATGCGCGCAAGGCGCTGGAGACCGCGGACCAGGGGGTGGCGCTGGCCCAGGAAAGCCTGCGGCTGGCCACGCGCCGCTTTGCGGTCGGCGCGGGCACGGGCGTCGAGCAGATGGATGCCCTGCTGGCGCTCTCCGTGGCCAATACGCAGGTGGCGCAGGCCCGGTATGCGTATGACCTGGCCTATTACGGCATGAAGAAGGAACAAGGCACGTTGCTGGCGGTGTTGACCGCGGAGGGAGCACACCATGAGTGAGGCACGCGGCACCCGTGTGGTGCGGTGGTTGGGGAAAGCGGCGATGGGACTGCTCCTGCTGGGCGCCATCGCGCTGGGGTACCAGGTGATTTTAGCGCCGCGGGCACCGCTGGCGTCGCCGTTGGCGGCGTCCGTGGCCCATGCCGCCGTCCCGTTCACCGTCGACGGCGTGCTGGAGACGGATGAGGTGGACGTGGCCGCCAAGCTGCCGGGGCGGCTGGCCGCGGTGCTGGTGGACGAAGGCGATACCGTCCATGCCGGGCAGACGGTCGCGCTGCTGGAGGCCGACGAGTTGGCCGCAAAACGCGACCAGGGGGAAGCCGGCGTCCGCGCGGCCCAGACCCAGGTTGACCAGGGGGAATTGGCGGTGACGCTGGAAGGCCGCAAGGCCGAAGATCAGTGCCGGCAGGCCCAGGCCGGGGTGCAGGCGGCCCGGGCGGGCCTGGGCATGGCGCAGGCGAAGCTGGCGGCGCTGGAGCACGGCGCCCGCCCGCAGGAAGTCACCCAGGCCGAGCAGGGCGTCGCCGCCGCGCAAGCGGTGTATGACACGGCGGCGAAAACCTATACCCGCGTGAAGGGGCTGGCGGAGGAAGGCGTGCTGGCGCAGCAGAAGGCCGACGAAGCGGAGATGGGCTATCGCAGCGCCGCGGCGCAACTGGCCGCCGCCAAAGCGAAGCTGGACCTGGTGAAGGACGGCGCGCGCGTGGAGGAGATCGCCGCCGCACGCGACCAGGTGCGGCAGGCCGAGGCCGGGATCGCGGCGGCGGAAGGCACGCGCCGCCTGGCCGAAGACGGACGCCTGATGGTGGATATTCGCCGCAAGGATGTGCTCGCGGCCCGGCAAAAAGTCGCCGCCGGGGTCGGCGTGGTGCGCGAAGTGGCCGCCTATCAGCGCCAGACACGCATCCTGGCTCCGCTGGACGGGCGGGTGACGCAGCGCATGAGCCGCGCCGGGGAGATCATTGCACCCGGCTACGCCATCCTGACCATCGCCCGCGCCTCCGGCTACTGGGTGAAGGTCACCGTGGACGAATCCGCCTTCGCCGGGCACTCCGTCGGTGAGGCGGTGACCGTGCAGGTGCCGGCGTTGGGGCACAGCGTGCCCGGCCACATCCGCCGGGTGCTGTCGGCGGCGGACTTTGCCACGAAGCGCACTACCGGGGAGCGCGGCACCTTCGATACCCGCGCCGTCGACCTGCGCGTCACCCTCGACACCCCCCTGGTCAACCTGGCCACCGGCATGACGGCACGGGTGGCGTTCCGCTGAGGAGGTGGCCTATGTCGCTGTGGCAATTGGTGTGCCGCGAATGCGGGCGTCTGTGCCGCGACCAGCGCCTGCTGGGGGTGTTGCTGGTGGCGCCGATCGTCTATACCGTGCTCTTCGGCTGCCTGTATCGTCCGGCGCGGGTGACGCATATTCCCACGTGGGTCATCGATCAGGATGGCAGCGCCTTCAGCCGCAACCTCACGCAGGCGCTGGGGCAGGGTGACACGCTGGCGGTGGTGCAGGTGGGGGGTGCGCTGGAGGAGTTCCGCGCCGCCACGCGCCGCGGCGAGGCCTTCGTCTGCGTGGTGATTCCGCCCCATTGCGAGCGCGATGCCAAGCACGGGCGGCCGGTACGCGTGCTCACCATCCTGGATACCAGCAACTTCATCATCGCCAACAGCGCCATGCGCGCCAGCATGGAGGTGACGGGGACGTATGGCATCGGGGTGCAGATGCAGCGGCTGTCGCTCCGCGGCACGCCGTCGGCCTATGCCCAGGGGGCGGCGATGCCGGTGGACGGCGCCATGCGCTACTGGTACAACCCCGCCTTCAACTACCTGGATTTTATGCTGCCCGGCCTGCTCCTGGCACTCATTCAGCAGGTGACACTGCTGGCGGCGGCCCTGGGCTTTGCCCGCGAGTTGGAGGAGGGCACGCTCAGTGCGCTGGGGGCTCGCCGCGCGGCGCCGTCTGCCGTGCTCGCCGCCAAAATGCTCGTCTACGCGGGGGTCAATTGGCTCATGGCCGTCTTCTCGTTCCTGCTGGCGCGGCGCTGCTTCGGCCTGAGTTGGGATGGCGATACGGGGCTCTTCCTCGGCATACTGGCGGTGTTTGTCCTCGGCCTCACGGCGTGCGGTCTGCTGGTCAGCGCGGTCACCCGGCAGCAGTTGTTTACCACCCAGGTGCTCATGCTGGTGTCCGTGCCCAGCTTCCTCCTCAGCGGCTACACCTGGCCGCAGTTGGCCATGTCGCCGGGGATACTCGCCCTCAGTAACGTGCTGCCCCTCACCCACGGCGTGCTGGCCTTGCGCGCGATCGTCGTGCAGCAGGCCGACCTGGGCATCGTGCGGCCCCACCTGCTCTGGCTCTGGACCTTTGCGGTCGTCTCCCTGCTGGGGGCCTACGCGGTCACGGCCTACCTGTTGCGGGTTCCGCAGGCGGCCGCGGCGCCGCGGACGGCCCCCAAAGTCGTGTAGCCGGGGGTTGCGCGCCGGGCACGACCCCCGTATACTGTAGGCCCATGCCTACTTTTCATGTCTACACTGACGGTTCCTGCAAGCGCAACCCCGGGCCGGGGGCGGCGGCGGTGGTGATTTGCGCGCCGGACGGCGCCATCGTGCGGGAGTTCGTGAAGTCATATCCGGAGACCACCAACAACCGCATGGAGCTGATCGCCGCCATCGGCGCGCTGCGTGCCGTGCCGACCGGCGACCTGGTGGTGATGACCGACAGCCAGTACGTGGTGCGCGGCATCACCAGTTGGGTGCACGGCTGGAAGCGCAACGGGTGGAAGAACGCGAAGAAGCAGCCGGTGGAAAACCAGGACCTATGGGTCGAGCTGGACACCTTGGCCGCCGGCCACGCCGGCACGCTGGAATGGCGCTGGGTGCGCGGCCACGCCGGCCAACCCGGCAACGAACGCGCCGATACCCTGGCCCAAACCGCCGCGGCAGCCATCGCGTAGGGAATACGAACCGCAAAGACGCAAAGGACGCAAAGAACCCGCAAAGAGATGAAGAAAGGGCCGGGAAGAAGTTCGAAACCCCTACCTGTTGGGGATTCGACTATTCTCCCGGCCCTTTCTTTTTCCTTCGTGCGTCCTTTGCGCCTTTGCGGTTCCGTCTCTCGTTACTTCGCCGCGGCGAGGACTTTGTCGGGGAAGTAGACCGGCTTGGCGGTTGCGGCGGAGGTGTAGATGGCTTCCAGAATCTCGGTGACCATCAGCGCCTGCTCCGGCTTCACCACGGGCTCCTTGTCCTTCAGGATCGCCTCGATCCACAGGCGGGCTTCGATGTCCGACGGGTTGTCGCTGGCGCCGTCGTAGAAGTCCACGCCGCCGACCTGCAGCTCGGTCTTCTCGACGTACAGGCGGCTGTAGCGTTCGCCGTTGATGCGCAGGCCGTCGTCCATGTCGGCGCCGGCTTCGGTGCCGCACAGGGTGCAACTGGCTTCACGCCCGCTGACCACATTCAGCGCCCAGCTCGATTCCAGCACCACGGTGGCGCCGTTCTTGAAGCGGATGAAGCCGAAGGCGCTGTCTTCCACAGTGAATTTCTTCGGATCCCACGGGCCCCAGGCATTGGCGGCGTTTTTGCGCTTGCCCAGCTTGTGGTAGGAGGTGCCGACCACGTATTCCGGCTCGTAGTTGTTCATCATCCATAGCGTCAGGTCCAGCGCGTGGGTGCCGATGTCCACCAGCGGGCCGCCCCCCTGGGCTTCCTCATCGAGGAAGACGCCCCAGTTCGGCACCGCGCGGCGGCGGATGGCCAGCGCCTTGGCGTAGTAGATCTCGCCCAGCCCGCCGGCATCGCAGAACTTCTTCAGGTACTGCGCGTCGGCGCGGTAACGGTTCTGGTAACCGATGGAGAGCTTTTTGCCGGTCTTCTGATGCGCGGCGAGCATCTGGCGCGCGCCTTCGGCGTTCTTGGACATCGGCTTCTCGCTCATCACGTGGGCGCCGGCTTCCAGCGCGGCCACGGAGATCGGCGCGTGGGTGTTGTTGGCGGTGCACACGTGCACCACGTCGAGCTTCTCCGCCGCCAGCATCTTCTGGTAGTCGGTGTAGACCGTGGCGCCCTTGACGCCGAACTTCGTCGCCGCCGCCTCGGCCTTCTCCTTCACGATGTCGCAGAACGCGACCAGTGCCACGCTCTTCAGTTTGGCGAGGGAGGGCATGTGCTTGCCGTTGGCGATGCCGCCGCATCCGATGATGCCGACGCGCAATTCTGAGCTTTTCATGGTGTGAAAACCTCTCCTGCTGTAAAATCGATACGGCGCCGCGGCATAGGGCCGACCGGTAAGCCGCTGGGGTCCGCTACATTATAAAAAAGCTAGCCGGGAAAGGCAACGGGTTTACGGCAAAAGGGGCGAAGAATCGCAGGTTTCGCGGTATTTGGACGATGATAGGGCGTGATTTACGGGCCGCATCTTGCCTTTTGTCCCCCCGCACTTTTAGAAATCCCATAAAACTGGTAGCATAAGGATGATGACAGCAGAACGAGCGCAAGCGATGACATTTGACGAAGCATTGGGCCTGGCGACGACGGGCGCGGCGCCGGCGGAGGCGTGGCTGGCCCCGCTGCTGGCGTGCGGCGACGACGACGCCCCGCGGCTGTACGCGGCGGGCGATGCCGCGCGGCAGGCAGGGGTGGGCAGCGACGTGCACCTGCGCGGGCTGATCGAGTTCTCCAGCTACTGCCGCAAGGATTGCGCCTACTGCGGGCTGCGGCGCACCAACCGCGTGGCGCAGCGCTACCGGCTGGATATCGACGCCATCGTGGCCACCGCGCGCGAGGCCGAGGCGCTGGGCTACCGCAGCGTGGTACTGCAGAGCGGCGAGGACGTGTGGTTCACCCCGGCGCGGCTGGAAGCGGCGATCCGCGACATCAAGGAGAGCACCGACCTGGCGATCGCCTTGAGCGTGGGCGAGCGCGACCGGGAGACGTATCAGCGCTGGTTCGACGCCGGCGCCGACCGCTACCTGCTGCGCATCGAGACCACCGATCCCGCCCTCTTTGCCGCGCTGCACCCCGACGACGACCTGGCCGCGCGCATGGCCTGCCTCTACGCGCTGCGCGACATCGGGTATCAACTCGGCACCGGGGTGATGGTCGGCCTGCCCGGGCAAACCCCCGAGATGCTGGCGCGCGACGTGATCTGGATGCACGACCTGGGCGCGGAGATGATCGGCGTGGGGCCGTTCATCCCCCATCCCGGCACCCCGCTGGCCGACGCCGCGGGCGGCACGGTGGAAGGCACGCTGCGGTTGGTCGCGGTGCTGCGGCTGGTTTTCCCCCACGCGCACCTGCCCGCCACCACGGCGATGGGCACGCTGCACCCGCTGGGCCGCGAGCGCGCGCTGGAGGCGGGCGCCAACGTAATGATGCCCAACGTCACCCCCACCGAGATCCGCCCGAAGTACGAGATCTACCCCGGCAAAATCTGCCTCGCCGACGACGCCCGCCACTGCCGCGGCTGCATCACCGGCCGCATCGTCGGCCTGGGACGGACGATTGGGACGGACCATGGGCACGTAAAACGGGTAAAGGCAGAGCAGGAAATGGATTGACGGATTCGGCCCTCAATGACTGCACGATGTAGTCGATACTTCCGAAGCCGAATTCGATAATCCTGGGTTGCAGGTGAATACAGGGATCGTTCCAATACCATTCAAAAGTCGTTCCGCGCTCCCGCGCGGCCCTCACCCCAACCCCTCTCCCAGCGTGGAGAGGGGCTCTGACGGATGTGGACATTTGAACGGTATTGGGGATAGTTCTTTTTCCGAGCTTGACAACCGGTTTTATTGTGACGATAATGAGCGTCAGTTAGATGGATTTGCCATGGCTTCTCGCCATTCATTTAGCAAGGACGACTTAACGATGAAACTCCCCCTCTGTTCCACAGTTGTCGCCGGTGCGCTGGCTGCTTGCATCCTCGCTCTCGCCCTTGCCGGGTGCAGTTCATCCACAAATAGCGGCGGAGACACGCCGGGCACTAATGGGAAAGACGGTGCGGCGATGGTGTGGGTGCCCGCGGGGGCCTTCCTTATGGGCAGTACAACCCTCCTCATGGGGTCTCCTGACGAGGTTCCGCAACGGACAGTCACGCTGAAGGGGTATTGGATATACAAATACGATGTGACGGTAGCCCAGTACCGTGCCTTCTGCAAAGCGACGGGAAGGGCGCTCCCCGATTTTCCAACCGTCTACAGTTGGGCGGGTAAGTCCGGGTGGGACGACCCGGCGTTGCAGCAGCATCCAATTGTAAATGTGGGTTGGTTCGATGCGCAGGATTACGCTGCTTGGGCGGGGGTACACTTGCCCACCGAGGCGCAGTGGGAAAAGGCAGCGCGGGGGACGGATGGGCGTAACTATCCGTGGGGCGGACTCGGTAAATTCGCCGACGGGTCTTTCGACGGCTGGGACCCATCGAAGTGTGTAAACAGCTTCAACTCCGTCAGCCAAGGCATCAGTACATGGCCGGTAGGCAGTTTCCCGACGGGGGCCAGCCCGTATGGCGCTATGGATATGGCGGGTGAGGTATGGCAGTGGTGCGCGGATTGGTATGGTCCATATGACGCCACCGCGGTCATCGATCCCATCGGTGCAACCCCGGGGGGGAACTTGGTGCTGCGGGGTGGCTCCTGGTACGACTATGGCAATTATGGCTGTGGGCGCTGCGCACTTCGCAATTATAATGGCGCGGGCGCCAAGGAATACAATATCGGATTCCGTTGCGTCTCCACCTCGCCCGGCCCATAACATCCCTTATCCCTTGTATGCGTTGGCAGGGATGCCAGACATGCGCCTGATGCGGTTTCATGAACGGTTGGAGGTGGCGGTATGCTCGAGGCGTTGCAGGCGGAGTTCGGCCTTCCCGGACGCGTGGAAATTGTCGCCGGCCACGGCGGGCTACCCATGGTGCGGCTCACCCACCCGAGCGGGGCGCGGGCGGTGGTGTATCTGCACGGGGCGCATATCACTTCCTTCGTGCCGGCGGGCGGGCGCGAGGTCTTCTTCGTCAGCCGCGCGGCGCTCTTCGCGCCGGAAAAGGCGATTCGCGGCGGCATCCCCGTCATCTTCCCGCAGTTCAGCAGTCAGGGGCCGTTGCCCACCCACGGCTTCGCGCGCACCACCCCGTGGGCATTGGTGGGGACGGGCGCGACGGACGACCGGGTCACCGTCACGCTGCGCCTGGCGCCCACGCCGGCCAGCGCCGCGCTGTGGCCGTACGATTTCCGCGCCGACTACACGCTCTCCCTCGCCGCGGAGGCCCTCACCGTCGCCGTGCAGGTGGCGAACCAGGACGCACGGCCGTTCACCTTCCAGGCGGTCTTGCACACCTATTTCGCCGTGCGGGACATCGCCGCCACCCGCGTGCACGGCCTGCAGGGGACGACCTACCTCGACTCCCTGCGCGACGAGGCGCGCGAAACGGAAACGCCCGCCGCCATCGCCTTCGCCGCAGAGACCGACCGCATTTACCTCGCCACCCCCGACCGGCTGACCATCGACGACGGCATGCGCGCCGTGCAGATCGTGAAGTCGAACATGCCCGACGTGGTGGTGTGGAACCCCTGGGACGCCAAAGCCCAACGCCTCGCCGACTTCGGCGACGACGAATACCTGCGCATGGTCTGCGTCGAAACCGGCGCCATCACCCCCGCCATCACCCTCGCCCCCGGGACGCAGTGGGACGGCGTGACGCGGTTCAGCGTGTGAAGCGAGCGTGCTATGGCAATACGTTGACACGTGCTATTACACGTAGTAGACTCAATGAGAGCAAGGGATGCGGCTATGGATTCTCGTGATCTCATACGAATCATCGCTGCCGATGGCTGGGTGCTGGTGCGCGTTTCGGGCAGCCATCATCAGTTCAAACATTCCGTAAAGACAGGACTCGTCACCATTCCGCATCCGAAGAAGGATTTGCCGCCCGGCACGGTGCGCAGCATCCTGAAGCAGGCCGGTATCGAATAGAGGGCGTTATGAAGGAATTTCCCATCTACCCCGCGATCTTTACCTACGAACCGGAGGGCATCTCCGTCACCTTTCCCGACCTGCCGGGGCTGCTGACGTGCGGCGAAGATGATGCCGACGCGTTGCGCATGGCGAAGGATGGACTGGAACTGCACCTGTTCGGGTTGGAACAGGAGGGTGCGCCGATTCCCGCGCCCACGCCGGCGAAGGAGATCACGGCGGGTGCGGAGCAAGTGGTGGTGCTGGTCGAAGCGAACATGCCGCTGGCGCGCCGCGAAATCCGCAACGTGGCGGTGAAGAAGACCCTCACCATCCCGCAGTGGCTCAACGAAATGGCGGAGAAGGAGCATGTGAACTTCTCCCAGGTGCTGCAAAGCGCGCTGAAAGACGTGCTGGGCGTGTCGAACAAGCCGAAACGGCGGCGTAGCGCGTAAGGCTATTCCGCCCACCGATAAAACGACAGCGCGTTATCCCCGATGACCTTCAACCGGGTGCGGGTGAGGCCGTCGGCGGCATCCGGGAGGGCGGTGCGGGCGTCGTGCTGGGCGACGAGGACGCCGGCGGGGGCGAGAAGGCGGGAGGTCGCGGCGGCGGTGAGGACGGCGGCATACGCGGCGGCATCGGCGAAGGGCGGGTCGAGGAAGATCACGTCGAAGGGCGTGCCGAGGCGGGCGAGAGCGGCCAGCGCGCGCGCCACCGGGATGGGGAATACCTCCGCGTCTACGCCCAGCGCGGCGACGTTGGTGCGCAGGCACTCCAGCGCGGGTTTGGCCTGTTCCACGAAGACGGCGTGCGCCGCGCCGTGGCTCAGCGCCTCCAGCCCCACGCTGCCGCACCCGGCGAAGAGGTCGAGCACGCGGGCGTCGGGCAGCTCGGTGGCGAGGATGTTGCACAGCGTCTCGCGCACCAGCCCGGAGGTGGGCCGGGTGGCCTCCCCCTTCGGCGTGCGCAGTGGACGCCCGCGAAACGCTCCCCCGCCGATGCGCATCAGCGGGCCTCCACCGTGCTCGACAGCGGCATGTTCACCACCCCGTGATCTTTGAAGATGTGCAGTTTCAGCGTGCGCCCATCGAGGAAGAGGCCGTCGCCGTCCACCACGCCGAAGGGGCCGCTCACGCGCACCGGGCGCTGCCGCAGCCAGTTGAGGGTATTCCAGTCGTAGAGCACCTTGATGATCCCCCCCGCCTCCACCGCCGCCAGCGCCTCGGTCAACCCGGTGACGAGGGCGCGCAACACCTCTTCGCGGCGCACGACGCGCCCGATCAGCGTGTCCAGCGACCCGGCGCGCGCGGATAACTCCTCGGGGAAGGCGTCCGCGGGCACGGCGCAGTTGATGCCCACGCCGATCACCACCGCGTCGGGGGTGGTTTCCACCAGGATGCCGCCCACCTTGCGGTCGTGCAGCATCAGGTCGTTGGGCCACTTGATGCGCACCGGCGCCAGGCGCTGCAGGCCCTTGGCCGCCCCCACGCCGGTGAGGATGGCCAGCTCGTGCACCGCGCGCGGCGCCGCGCGCAACAGCAGCGAGCAGAGCACGCTGCTCCCCGCCGGCGCCGTCCACGCCGCCCCGCGCCGCCCACGCCCGGCGGTCTGAAAGTCCGTCACCACCAGCGTTGGCCCCGCCCCGCCGCGCGCCAGCGCCAGCGCCACGTCGTTGGTGGAACTCACCTCAGGCCGGTACTCCACCGCCCACCCCGCGCCCAGCCGCTTTTCGATCTCCGCGATGTTCAACATATCGGCCACAGTGTCCGGGTTTTGTGGGGGGATGTCAATAGGAACGCCCGGATCAGCAGCACCGTGTGGAAGCCGGCGCCCGCCGCGCTCCGTCTTCGGTAGTCTGCATTCGTGATCGACAAGGAGAACAGCTTCACTCTTGATTGTAGGCGAATGCAGATTTTCGCTTCCGGAGCGCGGCGGCCGCCGGCTTCCACACGGTGCTGTGTTCATACCGGCCTTTTTCTACCGTGGACGTTCCCCCGTCCGCGGGGTATCATAGGGATGGCATGAGAACACGCATTATATTCGGGCTTTTGCTCTGTGCGGCGGTGCTGCTGCTGGCGGGGTGCCGCTGGTGGGGGGCGCCGCAGGAGACGCCGGCGGGCGGGACGCCGGGGCAACCCTCGACGCCCGGCAACACGACGGCGGGCGTCACCTGCCCCATCGACGGGCTGCCCGCCGACCCGGCGAGCATCGCGCGGCGGCCGCTGGCGGTGATGATCGAGAACTCCCCCTCGGCGCGTCCGCAGAGCGGGCTGTCGCAGGCCTGCGCGGTGTATGAGGGGATCACCGAGGGGGGCATCACGCGCTTCCTGGCGATCTTCCTGCACAACGACCCGGCGGAGATCGGCCCGGTGCGCAGCGTGCGCCCACACTTCCTCGACCTCGCCCGCGAGTACGACCCGGCGCTGGTGCACTGCGGCGAGAGCTACGAGGCGCTGCAGATCCTCGCCATGGACACCAGCATCGACGACCTGGACCAGCTCAAGTACCCCAAGCCCTTCTGGCGCGACGATAAGCGGGAGAAGCCGCACAACCTGTATACCTCGGCGGCGCGGCTGCGCGCCTTTCTGCCCACGAAACGCTGGGAGAACAGCGGCTCCGTCACGCCGCACTTCACCGGCGGGGGCCCGATGAGCGGGGCGCCGGCGCCGGTGGTGCGCATCGGCTTCGGCGGCGGGGTGCACTACGGGTTGCGGCTGGTCTACGACGCGGCGCGTGGCGGCTACCTGCGCTACATGGACGGCACGCTGCACGTGGAGCGCGCCACCGGCGCGCCGCTGGTGGCGACCAACGTCATAATCCAGCGCGTGGCCGCCATGCAGTATCCCGACTCCAAGCTGGGCACCTACGACGTGACGGTGGTCGGTAGCGGCGCGGGGGAGTTCGTCACCGGCGGGCAGCACGTGCCGCTGAGCTGGCGCAAGGACAGCAACGCCGCGCAGACCGTCTTCACCACCGCCGACGGGCAACCGCTGCCCTTCCAGGCGGGCCAGACGTGGATCGAACTGGTGCCGGAGGAGGGGAAGGTGGACTTCCCGACCCCGAAGCCCGCGGCGCCCGCGAAACGGCGAAATGTGGGGGCAAGGTAAGGCGTTTATTCGTGAAAGATATTGCGTATTTTTCAAACTAACATAGAAAACCGGCAGGGGTTCGCCTGCGCGCCGCGTATAAAAGGGATGATGGTCGTGGCTTTGCCCGAGTCGAAAACGCCGGTTTCCTTCGTCACCCGCTCGCTGGACGATCTCCTGCCCGCGTACCGGGCGCTGGCGGAGGCGTACGCGCGCCGCTGGGGCATCGAATGCGTACTGGTGGACGTGGCCGGCGCCGTGGTGGAGGCCGAAGGACCGTGCCGCACGGGCTGCGCCGGGGGCGACGCCTGCCGGGCCGCGCGCCGACTGGCGGTGGAAGAATCGGTGCGCTGGGGCGAGCCGTCCATCACCCTCTGTCCGGGTGGCGCCATGGTGTGGGCCGTGCCGGTGATGAAAAATGCCCAGGTGCTGGGCGGGCTGGTGGCCGCACGTCACGAGGACGACTCGGCGATGAACCCCATGGAGATCCGCGGCGCCGTCTTCGATCTGCTGGGGCGCGCCGAAGCCGCCAACCTCACCAATGCCGCTCTACTGGAGCTGCGCCGCTTCTCCGCCCGCCGCGAATCGGAGCGCGCGGAGGCCATCCACGAACTCAAAGCGCAGAACTACCAGTCCATCCGCGATATCTACCTGGTGGAAGAGCCCGCGCTGATCACCGCCATCAAGCGTGGCGACCGCGCCGCCGCCCGCGAAATCATTAACCGCATGTTGGTGGGCATCTACTTCCTGGGCCGCGACCGCCCGCTGCTGCTGAAAAGTTTCCTGCTCGAACTCGTGGTGATGATGTCGCGCAGCGCGGTGGAAGCCGGCGGCGACCCCACCGAGCTACTCGGCGCCAACTACTCCTCCTTCGCCGAACTGGCGCAGATCGACACTGAAGAGGAGCTGTGTGTTTGGCTGGTGGCGATGCTCGAGCGCATCATGGACGGCATCAAGGCGCAGCAGCATTTCCCCATCAGCGTGCTGCTCGGGGCCGCCTTGCGCTATATGCGCGAGCATCTGCAGGAGGAACTCTCCCGCGACGACATAGCGCGCGTCGCCTGCCTCTCCCCGAGCCATTTCAGCCGCACGGTGAAGCAGGCCTACGGGCACTCCTTCACCGACCTCCTCGCCAAACTGCGCATCGAACGCGCCCGCGAACTGCTCGTGCTCACCGACAAAAGCCTGCTGCACATCTGCCTGGAATGTGGCTTCAGCGACCAGAGCTACTTCACCAAAGTCTTCCAAAAACACACCGGCCGCACGCCGGGTGAATACCGGAAGGCGCACCGGTCGTCGTTGTAGATGGAGAAGCAAGGAGCGGGGAGCGAGAAGCGAGAAGGGACGCGGCAACCGAGGTCGCCGCGTCGAAAACGGAGTGTTTTGCTACGGTGAGCCTTACCACGAGTGGCGGCTGTGGTTGTGACCGAAGGTGGCAAGGGATTACGGGCGTGGCTGAAATACTTTGATGGCGAAGGCGAGGCCGAGAAGGCAAAGCAGGCCTGTGGCGATGAGAATGGCGCCGGCGACGTCCCGCGCATTTTGCATGGCATTCATGCCGTCAAGGAGCGCGCCGATAGCACCAATGCCGACTACACTGAAGAGCAACTCGGCCCAGCGTTTACTGTTCGCCGTGGCGATGATGACGACCACTACGAGGATCAAAAGGAACAGGAGAAAAAAGCTGGACATTTCATGCCTTTCAATCGATGGGTTGTTTCAGTATAACATTTCGGCAAGCGGGCGAGTATGCCCTCGTCGGTAACCTGGCAGATACGGTCATCTCGTAAAACGACTACCCTCTTTGCATGTTAAACCATGCAGCGCACCCGCACCGGCGATGCCGACGGTCGAATCGTCTGACCCCATGCTTCGTGAAACAGTGAATGAGAGGAGCCGCCGCCATGCCCACCTTACCCCCTGCCCTCCGATACGCCGGTTGCACCCTCCGCGTTGACGATACCGACCGCGAAATCGAAGCGCGTGTAGCGATTGCGACGGTTGGCGACCGCGTGGAGCTGACCCTCACCCTCCCCTGGTCGGCGCCTCGCGCGCGCGTGCAATCCGCTGCCGTGCGTCTACGGGTGAGCGACCCTGACGCCCGCCTGTCCATCCCCATGGCCCGCTTTTTGCCGGATACCCCCGTCGCCGTGTTGCGCAGCCGTCCACGCGTGTTGCCGGAGGACGGCGTCGATGGTCAATTCCCCGTGACGGTGAGCGCGCCGGACTGCATCGCCGGGACGGTGACGGTGACGACGGTAGACGGTGTGCTGGCGGTGACCCCGGCGCCGCTGGATTGCGCGGTGCAGGTGTACGCCTATGGCGATGGCAACGATGTCATCGTCGAACACGACTTCATATGCGAGCAGTGGGCGGAACCCGGCGCGGAGTTGCTGCTGGCGCGGGTGGTGCTCCACCACGATTTGCCCGCGGTGGGGCGCTATTTCGCGGAGACGTGCGCCCCGCCGCCCGACCGCCCCGCCTGGGCGCGGGAGATGAGCATCTGGGAAGTGGAACCCTACGAGCACGGCGGCTGGGCGGGCCTCACCGCGGGTCTCGACACCGTGGCGGGGTGGGGCTTCAACACCCTCTACCTCATGCCGTGGCACCCCGGCTCCTACGGTACGCTGGACTATCTGCAGGTCGATCCGCGGCTGGGGGATTTCGCCGGGCTGCGCGCGCTGTGCGACGCCGCCCATGCGCGCGGGTTGCACGTGCTCTTCGACCTGCTGGTGAATATCGCCGCCGAGGGCAGCCCGTATTCCACGGCGCACCCGGACTGGTTTTACCGCGATGCCGACGGCGCCGTGTTGCGCCATCCGCTGTGGGGCGGCTACTGCCTCGACCCCGCCTCGCCCGGCTTCCGCGCCTTTCTCACCGACTACGCCGTGCGTTGCTGCACGGAGTGGGGGGCGGACGGTTTTCGCGTGGACGCGGTGGCGTATCGCGGCGGCAACTGGCACTCGCCGCTGGGGTTGGCGCCGCACGTGCACGACCACGCGGTCTTCACGCTGCTGGACGAAATCCGCACCGCGTTGCGCCGCGTCCGACCCGACGCCGTGCTGCTGAGCGAAACCTTCGGCCCGCTGCAGGCGGGGTGGTGCGACGCCGTGTGCTTCCAGTGGATCATCTACCTGGACTGGCTGGAGCAGGGGGTGCGGGACGGCGCCCTTGACGGCGCCACGCTGCAGCGGTTGCTCGCCGACCACTTCGCCGTGCTCCCGCCGGAGACGTGGCTCACCTTCTATACGCACACCCACGACACGCTGGCCTTCTCCCAGCACGACTTCACCGGCCCCGCCCTCGACGCGCTGTTCGCCCACCTGACGCTGCTGGGGGCGGGGACGATGGTCTTCGGCGGCGGGTGGAAGATGCCGCGCCGCCCCTTCCCCGACGACGAAGCGACCTACCGCGCGCTGCTCGCCGCCAAGGCGTCGCTAGGCGGCGTGCCCGTGGGCGCGGTGAGCTTCCCGCCCGCCGCCGACCGCGTGCTGAGCCAGGCCGCCCGCCCCTCCGCCGTCGGCCCGGTGCGGGTGGTGACGAACTTCAGCCCCACCCCGCGCCCGTTGCCCCCCGGCGCCGTGCATTACACCCGCCTCGGGTCCTCACCCGGCACGGTGCTGCCGTTCGATACGGTGGTGGTGGCGGACGAATCGTGAGATATGACGCAGCCTACACGCTTCTTCGTGCCACGCCTTAAAGGACGTGGCTAACCGATGGAGCACGCTGAAGCGCAATGCCGTTCAAGTAAGCTTGGTACGTCCGCCTATACGCGACCCCTCCCCCGCCCCTCCCCCGGGCGCCTCGCAATACTCGGCTGGGAGAGGGGGGATGGCAAGGTGGGTTTTTCGCGCCTGTCTCTCGCCTTCTACCCCGGTGCTCCCCTCTCCCAGCCGAGTCGTGCGAGGCGCTTGGGGGAGGGGCGGGGGGGTGGGGTCGCGTTTGCCTCAGAACGCCACCGGCTCCACCGCCTCCGTCCGACCGGCCATGACGCCGGGGAGGAAGAAGGCGCCGGGGAGGCTGGCGGCGACCATGAGGGCGCGCATGAGCAGGGACAGGGTCATGGCGGCGGGGAGGGAGACGCCGGCGAAGTGGGTGTAGGCGTAGACGATGGACAGCTCCTGCACGCCCAGGCCGTTGAGCGAGATGGGCAGCAGCGTGACGAAGTAGATGCACACCCAGAGTCCGGCGAGCAGCGGCAGCGGCACCGTCTGGTGGAAGCCGTGGAAGACCAGCGCGATGATGAGGAAGAGGCACGCCATGTGCGCCCAGGTGAGCGCCAGCGTCGCCAGCAGGCACCACGGACGGCGGCCCCCCAGCGCCAGCGCGCGTCCCGTGCGCCGCAGCGCGTCCACCGCGCGCGGGGGGAGCAGCAACGCCGCCGCGTGCGGCAGATGTGCCAACGGCAGCGCGGCGGGCAGCGCGCAGGCCATGCCCAGGGCCCCGGTGACGCGGTCGAGGAAGAGCGCGGCGGTGGCGTCCGCCCCACGACACCCGAGCTGCATGGCCCCCGCCAGCCGCACCACGTCGCCCCCCACGGTAGAGGGGAGGAAGTTGGAGGCGAAGAGCCCGGTGAAGGTGAGCGCCAGGCTGCGCCGCCACGGCAACGGCGCCCCGCACGCGGCGAGCCACAGGTGCCAGCGCCCGGCGATGACCAGCCGCGAGGCCAGCACCGCCGCCAGCATCACCCCTAGCCGCCACGCGTCGAGCGCGGCGCACGCCGCCCCGAGCTGCGCCCACCCCTGCCGGGTCAACAGCCAGGCGAGGAGGCCCAACGAGAGCAGCGTGCCGGCGAGCTTGAGCCAGGCGCTACGCGGTTGCCCCTCCCCTCGGGGGGAGGGGTTGGGGTGGGGGCGTGCCGCGGCGCTACGCGGACGCGGTGAGCGGGACATCGGCCCCCTCCCGAATCACGCGCGCGATGACGTACGGCGTCTTCCCCTGGCATTCATGGTAGGTGCGCGCGAGCATCTCGGCGAGCATCCCCAGCAGCACGCACTGCACCCCGCCGATCATCAGCATCAGCGCCCCCAGCACCAGCAGCAGCGCCGGCATGACGGCGCGCACCCCCAGCGCGGCGAGCAGGGGGAGGAAGGCAAGGCCGAGGAACCAGATCCCGACACGGCCGAACAGGTACGCCGGTTTCGCCGCGTAGGCGGTGAGCAGGCGCACGGTGCACAAGTCGAGCAGCACCTTCACCGTGCGCTCCAGCCCGTACTTCGAGCGCCCGAAACGCCGTGCATGGTGGCGCACCGGCACTTCCACGATCTTCCCGCTGCTCTGCGCCGCGTAGACGGGCAGAAAGCGGTGCATCTCGCCATACAGGCGCACGCCGGCCAGTGCGTCGCGCCGGAAGGCCTTCAGCGTGCAGCCGTAGTCGTGCAACCGCACCCCGGTGACGCGCCCGATGAGGCCGTTGGCCAGTTGCGAGGGAACCTTGCGCGTGAGCCAGCGGTCCTGCCGGTCGACGCGCCACCCGCACGCGGCGTCGGCGCCGGCGTCCAGGTGTTGCAGCAGCAGGGGGATGTCGCGCGGATCGTTTTGCAGGTCGGCGTCGAGGAAGGCGATGGCGGCGCCGCGCGCCAGGGTGAGGCCGGCGGCCAGCGCGGCGGTCTGCCCGTAGTTGCGCCGGAAGGCCACCACCACCAGGTGCGGATCCTCGCGCGCCAGCGCTTCCAGCGCCGCCAGGCTGCCGTCCGTACTGCCGTCATCCACCAGCAGCGCTTCCCAGGGTTCCGGCAGATCGGCCTCGCGCAACCCCGCAACCAGCTCGGGCAGGCTGTCGGCCTCGTTATAAACCGGTATCACCACTGACAGCGCCAGTGCGTCGTCCATGGTGACATTTTAACCGGTCGGGGAAGCGCCGGATGTGCAGAAAGGACACTGTTTATGCCCCGGCAAGGGGGATCAGGCGCACGGTGTCGGCTTCGACGAGGGCGATGTGGCCGGGCCAATCGGTGCGGGAAGCGAGCAGCGTGGTGATGCATTCGGCCAGTTCGGCGGGGGGCAACAGCGGCATGCGCAGCACGATGACGCCGCCGCGGGCGGGCATGTGGCGGCGCGCCGCGGTAATGGCGAGTTCGATGTCGAAGGTGAGCGCCAGCCGTGCCTCGCCCACGGCGCGCTCCAGCACGTCCACGTCGGTGGCGCCGGGCATGATGCGCCGCACCCACTGGATGTGGTGCGAGGACTGGCGGAGGGCGTCCACCACCACGCGCGGGATGTTCTCACAGGCGAGCAGGCGCATGGACTTACCCCTTCAGCGGATAGACATTCTCCGCGCGCAGGCGCGAAACCGCGTAGGCGAGGCAGGCGCGGATGTCCTCGGTGGTCAGCCCGGGGTAGTTGAGCAGTACATCGGGCTCCCGCCAGCCGGAAGCCAGCAGGTCGATAACGAATTCCACCGCAATGCGCGACCCTTTGATGATCGGTTTCCCCGCGAGGATCTCCGGGTTGAGTTCAATACGTTCCTGCCACGACATCAGGTCTACCTCCCGTGGTCATCCTGATAATTGTAACAAGAAACGAGGCGTTTGTCTCGCCCTGCGTATGAACATTGGGTTATAAAGCGGACGGTTGCCGGTAGTCGGCCCCCCATCCCCGACCCTTTCCCCGTTCCGCAGCGCCTGTGCAAGAACGACCCCCACCCCCACCCCCTCGCCCCCTCCCCCGTAGCGTCCATGTGACGGGGGGAGGGGGAGAACGTGTAGGCGCAGGCTTTAGCCTGCGGTTGACTTTGCACACGGTACCGGCGCAACGCGCAGGCTAAAGCCTGCGGCTACATCTCCCTTCCCCCGTCACACGATGTTACGGGGGAAGGGCCGGGGATGGGGGGCCGACCACGGTCAAGCGATTTAACCTCGCATTGACACCCAAACGTCTGTCTGCCATACTACGGGTAACGTGGCAGTGGTGCAGACGATTGAACTCGGGGTACGCGAATTTCTGGACCTGACGGTGAAGGCGGGCGGCCCGGGGGGAGAGTTCTCGTCCCCGGCGCGCGCGCAGGCGGGCACGGCGGCGCACGTGGGGGCCACCGCGCGGCGTCCCACGGGGTACCAGCGCGAGGTATCGGTGCGCCACACCTTCACCTGGGGCGATTTTCAACTCATCCTGCGCGGGCGCATTGACGGCGTGCTGGACGACGGCGACACGGTGCGCGTGGAAGAGATCAAGTCCACCTTTTTACCGCTGGAATACCTCGACCCCGCCGCACACCCCTACCACCTGGCGCAACTCCACCTTTACCACTACTTCGCCGCACAGCGTTACCCGGGCACCATCGTCCCGGTGCTCACCTACGTGCATCCCATCACGCTGGACGAACGCGCCTTCCCGATGCCCTGGACGGTCGCCGAGTCGCGCGCGCTCTTCGAAGGGCTGGCGCTGCGCCTGCTGCAGGCGGAGGCGGACGCGCGGCGCTGGCGCACGGTGCGCAACGCGAGCCTGCGCACGCTGCCCTTCCCCTACCCCGCGCTGCGTGCCGGCCAGGCGGAGTTGCTCGACGCCGTGACGGAGGCCATCCGCACCCCGCGCGACCTGCTGGTAGAGGCTGCCACCGGCATCGGGAAAACGATGGCCGTGCTGGTGCCCGCGCTCACGGGGCTGGCCGGGCGCCACGGCTACCGGCGCGTCTTTTATCTCACCGCCAAATCCGCCGGGGTGGAGACGGCGCGGCAGGCGGTGGCGACCTTGCGCGAGGCCGGGCTGCGGCTGCGCGTGCTCTACCTGCGCGCCAAGGCGCATATGTGCCCGCGCGCGGAGGAGGAGCACCCGGAGTGCGGCGAGACGCTGTGTCCCTACGCGGAGGACTTTTACGCCCGCGCGGAGCCGCTGCTCGCCGGGCTGCGCGCCGAGGAGGAGCTGCCCGCCGCGCGCATCGAGGAGGTGGGGCGTCACGCGGTGCTCTGCCCCTTCGAACTGGCGCTGGAGCTGGCGCTGTCGGCCGACCTGATCGTGTGTGACTACAACTACGTCTTCGACCCGCGCGTGACGTTGAAGCGCTTTTTCGCCCCCGGCGTGCCGCCGGAGAACCTGCTGCTGGTCGACGAGGCGCACAACCTGCTGCCACGCAGCCGGGAGATGTATTCCGCCGCGTTGGCGGAGAATACGCTGACGGAGATTGCCCTGCTCTGCAACACCCACGCCGGCGTGGCGGAGACGGTCATGTGGCTGCACGGGCAATTCCGCCGCTGGGAGGCGGCGCGCGAGGAGGAGGGCGGCGCCGTGCTGCGGCTGGACACGCTGCCCACGGAAACGCGCGACGGCGTGGACGCCGTGCTGGAATGCGTCGGCGAGGTGCTCATGCACCTGCCCCCCGGCGAGCGGCGGCGGCAGTTGTTGGAGCGCTACTTCATGCTGGCGGCGTTCGCGAGCATCGCCGCCGAGTTGACCCCCGATTACGCCATCTACCTGGAGACGGTGCGCCGCGCCCCCGTGCTGCGCCTGCTCTGCCGCTATCCGGCGCCGCAACTGCGCCGCGCGTTGGGACGCAGCCGGGCGGCGATCTTCTTCTCCGGCACGCTCACCCCGTTCGACTACTACCGCGACCTGTACGGCGTGCGCGACGGCGCCGCCACCCTGGCGCTGCCCAGCCCCTTCCCGCGCGAGCACCGGCTGTATCTGCACGTGCCCGACGTCTCCACGAAGTACAGCCAGCGCGAGCGCACGCGGCCGTCGGTGGCGCAGGTGCTGCTCACCACCGCGCGCGCCCGCCCGGGCAACTACCTCGCCTTTTTTCCCTCCTTCGCCTACCTCAGCGCGGTGTGGGCGGAGCTGATGGTGGGCCGGCCCGAGGATATGGCCCTCCACGTGCAGCAACCGTCGCTCGACCCGGCGGGGCAGGCGGCATTCCTGGCGCGCGTCTGCGCCGTGGGGGGGAAGCCCAACCTGGGGCTGGCGGTGATGGGCGGCCTGTTCGGCGAGGCGGTGGACCTGCCCGGCGAGCAACTGGTGGGGGCGATGATCGTCGGCCCCGGCCTGCCCGGCATGAGCGTGGAGCAGGAGCTGATTGCGGAGTATTTCAACGAGGAGCGTCACGGCGCCGGCTTCCATTACGCCTACCTGGTGCCGGGCATCACGCGGGTGATTCAGGCCGCGGGCCGCGTCTTCCGCACCCCGGACGACCGTGGCGTGGTGCTCCTCATCGACGACCGGTTTCTCGAGGATCCCTACCGCGATCTCCTACCCGCCGACTGGCACGCCCACGACCCCGACTTCTCCACCCCCGACTACGCCGCCGCGCTGACGGCCTTCTGGGCGGAGTGAGGGGACGGAAACCACAGATTGCACAGATTTTCACTGATTTTTGGGGTGGGGTAGAAGGGCGGGGAGCAATCAGGTTTGGTCTTGGTCACCGTTTGGAAAGGGGCTAAGAGCCCGGTCCGACTGTATGTAAGCGCTGGATGGGCAGCACCGTTTGGAAGGTCGGCGGCAGCCCCGCGCCCGGGTGGAAGTGATAATGCCCATGGTCGATTTCTAACATCCGCTCTACTGGAACATCGATCATGGGCACTATAAAATGTCACCGGGCGCGCGACTGCCGTCATGCTTCCAAACAGTGCTGGTCTGCTTACCCCTGCCTGTTAGCGAGCCGGGCTCCCGCCCCTTTCCAAACGGTGACAATCCCTACCACCGGGCAGGTTGTCGTCCGTCCCTCGTCCCCCTAATTCCGCAGCCCCTGCAAGGGCGCCGGGATGCGGCCGCCGCGATGGATGAAGGGGGCGCTGTCCAGGCGGCTGACGGGCATGATGGGGGCGCGGCCCAACAGGCCGCCGAACTCCACCTCGTCGCCGACCGTTTTGCCGGGCACGGGGATGAGGCGCACGCCGGTGGTTTTGTTGTTGATGACGCCGATGGCCACCTCGTCGGCGATGATGCCGGCGATCGTCTCGGCGGGGGTGTCGCCGGGGATGGCGATCATGTCCAGGCCGACGGAGCACACGGCGGTCATCGCTTCGAGCTTTTCGATGGAGAGCACACCTTCGCGCGCGGCGGCGATCATGCCGGCGTCCTCGCTGACGGGGATGAAGGCGCCACTGAGGCCGCCGACGTAACTGGACGCCATGGTGCCGCCCTTCTTCACCGCGTCGTTGAGCAGCGCCAGTGCCGCGGTGCTGCCCGCTGCCCCGCAGCGCTGCAGGCCCATCTCCTCGAGAATCTGCGCCACGCTGTCGCCCACGGCCGGGGTGGGCGCGAGGGAGAGGTCGACGATGCCGAAGGGCACGCCCAGCCGCTTGGACGCTTCCTGCGCAACGAGCTGCCCCATGCGCGTTACTTTGAAGGCGGTGCGCTTGATCGTTTCCGCCACCACGCCCAGGTCGGCGCCGGGTACGCGCTCCAGCGCGCTCTTCACCACGCCGGGGCCGCTCACCCCCACGTTGATCACGCACTCCGGCTCGCCGATGCCGTGGAAAGCGCCGGCCATGAAGGGGTTGTCCTCCACCGCGTTGGCGAAGACGACCAGCTTGGCGCACCCGATGCCGTTGCGGTCGGCGGTGCGCGCGGCGGCGGCCACGATGATCTCCCCCATCTCGCGCACGGCGTCCATGTTGATCCCCGCGCGGGTGGTAGCCACGTTCACCGAGGCGCACACGCGCTCGGTGACGGCCAGCGCCTCGGGGATGGAGCGGATCAGCACCGTGTCGCCGTGGGTGTAGCCCTTGTGCACCAGCGCGGAGAAGCCGCCGATGAAGTTCACCCCCACGTGGGCCGCGGCGCGCTCCAGCGTCTCGGCGAAGGCCACGTAGCTCTCGTCGGCGCAGGCGTCGGCCACCAGCGCGATGGGGGTGACGGCGATGCGCTTGTTGATAATGGGGATGCCGAATTCCTGCTCGATCTCCTCCGCCACCGCCACCAGCCGGTCGGCGCAGCGGGTGATCTTGCCGAAGATGCGCCGCCGCGCCGTGGCGCCGTCATGATCCGCGCAGTCGCGCAGCGAGATGCCCATGGTAATCGTGCGGATATCCAACTTCTCCGCCTCGATCATGTGCAGCGTTTCCAGGACTTCGAAGGGGTTGAGTAAGGGCATGGGTTACCTCTAGCAAGAAGTCAAAGGATCATTCAGAGAGGTCGCCAGGCGCATGGCGCGCTCGACCAGATACAACTGCATGACGTAGAGCGCGAGTGGGAGCAGAAACCACATCGCGATTTGCAGGTAATTGCCCGAGTCGGTGACATAATCCGGATAATGATGTGCATCGATGCACGCGGTCACAAACCAGAGCATCATGGGCAACCAGATCAGATGCACGAGACAACGCACCCACCATAGCGGAAACGGGATCTTCGTCAGCAACAACAGCCCGGCAAAGCATCCGCTGGTATGCAGTACGACCAGGATCGGAGCCATCCACGGCATGGGATCATCGTGCGGGAAACGCTCAATGCCGGCGGCCAGCCCATACATGCACAGGTATATCGCACAGGGTATCAGCATACCGAGTGCCGCACCGATACGCGCGCGCCGCTGCTCCCGCGACAAGCGGGCGTGCACCGCGCGCTGTTCATCCTGCTCGATCTCCTCTGCTGATCTGATGATGGTCGTCTCCTTCCGGCCAGATATTATTGTATTATACCCCACCTCACTCCGCCGGCAGCTCCGGCACGTCTTCCACCGGCGGGGTGACGTCGCGCCAGTTGGGGCCGATCTTTACTTCCACGTCCATGGGCACCACCAGCGGGTAGGCGTCGCGCATGGCGGCGACCAGCAGCGCGGCGGTGGCGTCCACCTCGTCGGCGGGGACTTCCAGCACCATTTCGTCGTGCACCTGCAGCAGCAGGCGGCCGTGCAGGTCGGCGCGGGCGGTGAGGGCGGCGTCCAGGTGGAGCATTGCCAGCTTCATGATGTCGGCGGCGCTGCCCTGGATGGGCGTGTTGATGGCGGTGCGCTCCGCCGCCTGGCGCACGGTAGGCATGGGCGCCTGCAGGTCGGGCAGCGGACGGCGGCGGCCCAGCAGGGTGGTCACGACACCGTCGCGGCGGGCTTCCTGCACGATGCGGTCCATGTAGGCGGCCACACCGGGGAAGCGCGTCAGGTAGGTCTTCATCAGCTCGTCCGCCACCTCGCGCGTGGAGCCGAGTTGCCCGGCAAGGCCGAAGGCGGTGGTGCCGTAGGGGATGGAGAAGTTGACGATCTTCGCCATGCGCCGCATGTCGCGCGTGACGGCGGACGGTTCCACGCCGAAGACGCGGCAGGCGGTGGCGGTGTGCAGGTCTTCGCCGCGCCGGAAAACCTCGATGAGCGCTTCGTCGCCGGTGATGTGCGCCAGCACGCGCAGCTCGATCTGCGAGTAGTCGGCGGCGAGGAGCAGCCAGCCGGGCTCGGGGATGAACGCCTTGCGAATCTCGCGTCCTTCGAGCGTGCGGATGGGGATGTTCTGCAGGTTCGGATCGCTGCTGCTCAGCCGGCCCGTGGCGGCCACCGCCTGGTTGAAGTGCGTGTGCACCCGTCCGGTGCGCGGGTCGGCGAGTTGCGGCAGGCTGTCCACGTAGGTGGATTTCAGCTTCGTCAGCTCGCGGTAGACCAGCAGGTGCCGCACGATGTCGTGGTGCTCCGCCAGCCCGGCCAGCGTGTCGGCGTCGGTGGAGTAGCCGGTCTTCGTCTTGCGCCCCTTGGGGAGGCCGAGTTTGTCGAAGAGGATCGCCTGCAACTGCTTGGGCGAGTTGATGGTGAAGATCTCCCCGGCGAGGGCGTAGACCGTCAGTTCCACCTCGCGGATGCGCTTGCCCAACTCGTCGGACATCGCCGCCAGATGCGCGGTGTCGAGCAGGATGCCGCGCGTCTCCATGCGCGCCAGCACCGGGATGAGCGGCATCTCCACGTCGCGGAAGAGGGGCATCACGTCCTTGTCGGCCAGTTCGGTGCGCAGCGGGGTTTCCATGCGCCGCACCAGTTGCGCCAGCTCCCCGGCGGCGGTGGCGAGGCCGGGGTCTCCCGCGCGCCAGAGGGCGGAGAGATCGGGCAGCTCGCGGTGTTGCCGCAGCGTGTCGAAGGCGATATCCGCCGGCGTGTGCCGCGAGGTCGGGTCGAGGCAGTAGGCGGCGATGAGCGCGTCGAAGTTCAGCCCGTCCAGCGCGTAGCCCAGCGCGTGCAGCCACAGCCAGGCGTTTTTCAGGTCGTAGCCGCTCTTCTGCACCGCGGGGTCGGCGAGCAGCGCGGCCAGCGGCTGCAGGCGTTCCGGATGCGCGGCGGGCGTCTCCTCGCCGAACAGCGAGGCCTGCAACGGCGGCGCGCCTTGCAGCGGTACGTAGGCGTGGATATCGCCCGCGGAGAGGCCCAGGCCCACCAGCCGGTGGCGCAGCGGGTCGGGGCCTTCGCCCACCGGCGCCAGCGTCACGCTGCCGATCACCGCCAGCTCGCGCGCCAGCCGCGCCAGCGCCTCCGGGCTCTCCACCACACCAACGGGGGCCAGCGGCGTGTCGTCCGGCGACGCGGGGAGGTCCGCCGGCGCGCTGCTCAACCGACCCAGCAGACTGCGGAAGTCATAGCGGCGGAACAGCTCCAGCAGCGCCGCCTGGTCCCACGGGTGCAGGCGCAGCTCGTCCCAGGTGAAGGGTTCCAGCGGCGTCGCGACGTGGATGGTCGCCAGCGCCTTGGACTGGATGGCCTGCTCGGTATACGCCACCAGTGACGCGCCCGTTTTGCCCGCCACCTCGCCGGCGTGTTCGAGCAGCGCCTCCAGGGTGCCGTACTGCGCGATGAGCTTGCCCGCGGTCTTCTCCCCGATGCCCGGCACGCCGGGAATGTTGTCGGAGGTGTCGCCGGTGAGCGCCTTGATGTCGGGGATTTGCGCGGGGGTCACGCCGTAGCGCGCCAGCACCGCGGCGGGGTCGTATTCCTGCGTCTCGCTGACGCCCTTCTTGTTCACCAGCACGTGCACGTGCTCGTCCACCAGCTGGAAGGCGTCGCGGTCGGCGGTGACGATCAGCGCGTCGATGCCCGCTTCCTCCGCGCGGCGCGCCAGCGTGCCGATCACGTCGTCCGCCTCGTAGCCCTCCACCCCGAGCATGGGCACGTGCATGGCCTCGAGGATCTCCCGCGTCATCGGCACCTGCGGCCGCATGGCGTCGGGCATCGGCTTGCGGTGCGCCTTGTACGCCTCGAAGGCTTCGTGACGGAAGGTGGCGACGGGCATGTCGAAGGCGACGGCGAGGTAGTCGGGCTTTTGCTCATCCAGCAGCTTGATGAGCATCATGGTGAAGCCGTAGGCAGCGTTCGTTACCTCGCCTTGCTTGTTCGTCATCGGCGGCAACGCAAAGAAGGCGCGGTAAAGCAAGCTAAAGGCGTCGATAATAGCGATTTTCGGCGTGGGCATCGTGGTTAATTATACCAGAAATGGACGCCAGGCGGACAGGGGCGGGCGGCGCGTCCTTACGGTTTCGCCTTCTCGTTCACCCGGTCCTCGCCGTATTGCTGCCAGGACAGCGCCTGCAGCATCGCGGCTTGTTCGGGGGTGGCGGCATCGCAGGTGGCCAGGTGCTGCGTAGCCGGGTTGCTGCCGGTGAGGGTGGCGTAGAGCACCAGCGCGTTGAAGTAATACCCCAGCGGGTTGGGATGGGCGCGGTCGGTGAAGTGGAAGTCGAGCGTGGGCTCCTTCTCCCATGCCTTTAGCCACGCCATGCCGCAGCCGGCCACGGTGGCGTGGGCGGTCTGCGCGTAGGCCAGCGCATCGGCATACATCTGCGCGTGCTGCTCGCGCTGCTTATCCACGTCGGCGGTGACGAAGAAGACCATCTTCGCGCCCGTCTTGTGGATCTCGGCGTCGAAGCGGCCCGCGTAGTCGGCGAACTTCGCCGCGTTCGTCATGCCGAAGCTGTAGACGATCTCGTTCAGCACCACGTAATCCCACCTGCCGGCGGCGATGCGCGCGTGGGCGATGCCCTGCTTCCACAGCCCCTCCAGCCCCACGCCGCCGATCACCACCTCGTCGGTGAGCAGCAACGGCACACGCGGGTCGCTGGACGAACGGCTGATCTCCTCCAGCATATCGGGGATGTCGCGCACGCAGTTCACCTGGCTGTTGCCCACGAAGAGCACACGCAGCGTGTTGCGTCCCCGGGGGATGCCGAGGGTCGATTTCACCGGCGCGGCGGGCATGCCCACCTCTTCCGGCGCCGGGGCGCGCGCCGTCAGGCCGTCGGGCAGCGTCGCGGTGCCCACCAGTGCGCCGGTGTCGAGGCGGAAACGCCGGAAGAGTTCACGGTCGTCGCGGCGCTTCACGTAGGCCTCGCCGTTATGGATGCACAGCCCGAGGATGCGCGCGGGGTCGTCGGGCTTGTCCATCGCCAGCGGAATCTTCGGCAGCGGCTTGCCGTCCGGGTCGGTGACGGTGAGGAAGGGCTCATACAGCGGCGGGATGGTATACATCACGCCCTTGTCGTCCACGTCGAAGCCGCCGTAGCCCCAGCTCAACTCGGCGCTGATCGATTTCGCCGACCAGAGCAGTTTGGGGGTAAACGCGAAGTCCGGCGCCTCGATGGAGAAACAGCGGATGGACGCCCAGTTGGCGACGTAGAGGCGCCCCATGGCCTCGCACACGCGGAAGCGCGTCAGGTAACCGTCGCGCGGGCCGGCGGGGTCGTGCGGGATGCGGTAGATGGCGCAGCGGATGCCGTCGGGATGAAAACGGATCACCTGGTCGCGCCCCTGATCGAGCACGTAGAAGTCGCCGCTCGCCCCCACTGCCACCTCCGCCGGCGCGGTAAAGTTGTAGTCGCCCACGCGGGTGAAGCGGCCGACGACGTGAAAGCCGGCGTCGTAGAGCGTGACGTTCTTGGCAAAGTGCGCGTGCGCCGCGGCGATAATCCCGTGGGCATCCGCCACCGCGTTCTTCAACGCCTCCCCCGTGGCGCCCAGCACCACATCCGACCCGTCCGCCTTGCACGAGAGCACGCGGTCGCCCGCCGCCAGATACACCCGCCCATCCAGCCCGAGCCCGATGACCGCGTTAGGGTTCTGAAACCCCTTCTCCTCCGCCGCTGCACCAGAGAGGGCACAGCAGAGCAGGAGGAGGGTGAAGAACAGGATGTAGGGCATGAGATGTCCTTTCGGTCGTTGGCAGTGTGGGTTAAAAATTCACAGGGATGAAAGATCTGCGATCGCAAACAGTGCCGGCATAACAATAGCACTGTTTGGAAGCCGGCGACCGCCGCGCTCCGTAATCGGTGACCTGCATTCGGGAGTAACAAAGAGAGAAGCTGTTCTCCTATTCGGAGACGAATGCAGGTTGTCGCACCCGGAGCGCGGCGGTCGCCGGCTTCCAAACGGTGCTGTTTACCTTACAATCAGCAGATGCGAATCCCCCAATTATCCCATCCATCCCTTTCATCCCTGTGAATTATCAACCCACCCGTCAGACGAACCACCGCCGCGCCGCCGCAATGCGCTTCGCCGCTCCCGGCCAGGCGGCGTCGATGCAGAACCAGAAGCGCATGTCGGGTGGAGCGACTTTGGCGAGGTGGGCGTAGAAGGTGGGGTAGTCGCCGTAGATGACGTCGCCTTGCGGATCGAGGCCGACGTTGTAGACGCAGTGCGGGCCGAAGGCGTCGTAGAGCGCCTCGGTGCGCGTGCTGGGTTCGGCATAGTCGAAGCCCAATATCGGTGCGCCGCTGGCCGCCAGCGCCGGGATGTGCTGCTCGAAGGCGCCGCAACAGTGAATGAAGGCGCCGCCGAAGGCCTCAGCGAGGCGTTGCATGTAGGGCAGGCCGAATTCGGCATACAGCTCGGGCGAGAGCAGTGGCATCAGGTCTTCCGTGAAGACCACACCCATATCGTCGGGCAGCCACAGGTATGGCCACACCATGCCGCACAGCGGGCCCATGCCGGCGATCATGGCGCGGTACATGGCGATGAGGTGGTCGGTGACGCGGTCGAGCAATCGGTGCACAGCGTCGGGGTCGGAGAGCATGCTGCAGAAGAAGTCCGTCTGCTCCCACAGCAGCCCGGCGGTGCTCAGCGGCCCCTGCATGTCGATGGCGCGGCACCAGATGCGCTCGGTGCCCAGCCGTGCCTTCACCCGCGCCGCCAGGGCAATCGCGCGCGCCACGTGCCCCCCGGCGGGGTCGGCGGGGAAGACGCGGTCGACCTCCTCCGGCGCGTGGATCACCGGGTTAATGAAGACGCACCCGCCGTCGGGATGGATGATTTCGCCGCCCCACGCGAGAGCGGTGGAAATGGTGCCGAAATCCGGGCCGAACCAGGGCAGGTAGTCGTCGGAGAGGTCGGCGGAGGTGAGAATCTGCGCCACCGCGTGCTCCACGATAACATCGTCATCCTCGATCTGCCGGTAGGCGTACGCGCCGTTGTTCACCGTAATCGCCGCCCGCTGCCCCTCCCCCGCCCAAAAGCGCCGCAACCGCGCCTCCCGCTCAACGAGCAGGTCGGCGGGGTAGAGATCGTCGAAAGACTTGGTTGTCATCTGGACTCCTGATGTATTCTTATTGGGAGGGCGAGCGTCCCCGCGAGCCGTTAGTATGTAGGCGCAGGCTTTAGCCTGCGTAATTAGGTATACACCGCAGGCTAAAGCCTGCGCCTACATTTTAGAGCGCCACTTCCACGCGCTTCCGCCCCGCGAACCGCGCCTGCGCCGTATACCCCGCCTCGCGGGCGAGGGCCACGGCGCGGGGGTAGTGGCGGGTGAGTTCGGCGGGGGCGTGGGCGTCGGCGGTGATGACCAGCGGGATGCCGCGGCGCCGGGCCTCACGCAACAGCGCGAGGGTAGGGTAGGCTTCCGCGACGGGCTTGTCCCAGCCGGCGGTGTTCAGCTCGAGGGCCATATCGGCGGCGGCGATGGCATCGAGGGCGGCGGCGAAGTCGGCGGAGAGATCCACCGTGGGCTGGTCGCCGAACTTCTTCGGCAGGTCGAGGTGCCCGGCGATGTCGAAGACGCCGCTCTGTGCCATCCCACACATACGCGCCAGGTATCCCTGCCACACGGTATTGCGCTCGGACTCCGACAGCGGCACCCAGTACGACGGGTCGGCGTCGATGGGGAAGCCGTCGAGGATGTGCACCGAGCCGATGACGTAGTCGAAGGGGTGCGCTTCAAGGCGCGCGCTCAGATCGCCGATCGTTTCCGGGAAGAAGTCCGCCTCCAGGCCCAGCCGCAACGCGAAGCGCGTCTCCATCTCAATATAGTCGCGCACCTGCGCCACATAGCCGTCCAGAAATCCGAGCGGCATCGCCCAATCGACATCATGCCCGCTGGGCAGCAATACGTAGTGGTCGGACACCCCGAACTCCGCCACCCCCGCCCCCGCCGCGGCGTCGCACATCGCCGGCAGCGGCGCGGCGCCGTCGCTCCACGCGGTGTGGGTGTGGTATGTGGTCATATTCTTCATCGTACTCGTTTCTTGTCTGAACCGGGATTTGGGGGGATTAAGAGATTAGCTCGATGGGGGAACGGTTTAGGCTTGAATTATAGCGATTCCGATTCAGGTTTGGCATTTGGCGATTTTGTGATTATGGATGCGCCGGATTTGCAGGCTTTTTGCACCGAAGTTAAGAAGTAGACCTACTTCCAATTGATAGGCTTCAAGATAATTGAGCGCTTGAGCGAGATGGGTATCATCAAGTGCCATAATGGCCTTTAACTCGACCATAATAACACCTTCAACGAGGAAATCGACGCGGCGCGTTCCGATGATCTGATCCCGGTAATACACCGAAATCTCCTGCTCTCGCACGAACTGTAACCCTTGCTGTGTTAATTCGATTGCCAGCGCCCGTTGATAGATGACTTCCTGAAATCCATTGCCGAGAGTCGAATGCACCTTCATCGCTGCGCCAATGACCCGCTCGGTAATATCCTCATACATTTCCAGCCACCTTCTTCCTAGTATACATAATACCCAAGGAAGACGAAAGACGGATGAGCCCGAAATCGTTCCCCCATCGAGCTAATCCCTTAATCCCCCCAAATCCCGGTTCAGACAAACCGTTTCGCAATCTCCGCCACCAACGCGAACTTCTCCGGCGTCACGCCGGGCGGGCAGGAGTCGGAGTTGGCGAGGACGAAGGGGCCGCCGGCGAGGTCGGCGATGAGTTGTTCGACGTACGGTGTCAACTCCGCCTCGGTGAGGTTGAGGAAGGCAGTCGGCTCGATGCCGCCGACGATGCCCATGGTGTCGCCGCAGAACTCGCGCGCCTGCCGCATGGTGATGTTGCCGGTGGGCGGGGAGGAGATGCTCTCCACCGCCGCCACGCCGTCCGCCTTCATCAGCGGCACGAGCTTCTTCACGTGGCCGCAGGCGTGTTGCACGTAGCCCTTGTCCAGGGGACGCAGCAGGTCGCAGAAGGCGCGGATCTCCGGCCCGATGTAGGCACGGTATTGCGACGGGGAGTAGTTCTGCGTCGACGAGTCTTCCCAGGTGAGGAAGTACGGGTAGTCCGCCTGCGCCGCCAGCGCCGCGGCTTCCAGGTCGCGGGCGACCATCACCTCGAGCAGCCCCTCGACCGTCTCCGGGAAGTCCGCCAGCGCGTAGACCAGCTCCTCGGTGCCCACCAGGTGCTCCACCATCGTCTGAAAGGCCGTTTTGGCGCGCGGGATGAGCATGCCGATGGACAATCCTTCGCGCCCGTCGCCCTCGTGCAGGAATGCGCGCACCGGCTCCGGGTCGTAGGTATAGCGCGTGTGCTCCTCGATCCAGAGTTGGATTTTGTAATCCTCTTCCGTCTTCAGCGGGTGCTCGATGAGGAAGGTGGTATTGCCCTGACGGCTGGGCATCGAGGCAAAGTAGAGGCTGCCCACCGGGGTTTCCGCCACCGCCAGGTTGCGCCCGTCGCGGGTGCTGTTATGCCAGACCAGGCCGGGTATCTCCTGCTTCACCGGGCACGGCGCCCCACGCCACAGCGGGTCGGCATCCACGTCGTGGTGAAAGGCGAGCATCCCTTTCTCCGTGATCGCCGCCGGCAGGTGCTCCCACACGTAGGCGAGGAAGGGGCAGAAGGGAATATGATCCACCGCCTCCCCCCGCATCGCGGCGAGAATGCGCTGATAAGAGGTCATTTGCGCTTGCATAAGTGCTCCTTTGGGGGGGAACCTACAGGGACTGTCCCGTAGCGTACCGGAACGAAATATCTGCTCACGCACACTGATCTGTCATATGCGAAGAAGCGGTATCGCTTTCCGCAGGGGCTGTCCCGTGGCGTGTTGTCGAAGGGTTACGGGACAGCCCCTGTATACTTTCGAAATGGATGCTCCCGTACGTTCCGGGTTTGATACACTTCTGATTCGTCGCTCCTGACGCCACGGGACAGTCCCTACAAAGATGCATCACGACTTGCCGAAGTCGCTGATCGCCTGCACGATGGCTGGGAAGCTGGTGCGCCAGGTGTCGGGCGGCACGTTTTCGCTAATCTGGATGTGCAGCCGGCCGGTGTGGCCACCCTCCTGCAGGATCGTCATCGCTTCGCGGTAGATCTCCTGCGGCGTGCCCAGGTGCACCGAGCTGGGGAAGTTCAGGAAGAGGCGCATCGCCGGCCACTGCGCCACGGCGTCGGCCACGCGGGTGTCGTTGTCCGGCTGCGGCGAGAAGGAATCGAGGCCGCCCACGCCGGAGCCGGCGATGGCGCCCCACAGCGGCTTCAAGTCGCCGTCCATATGCACGAAGACCGGCACGTCGTCGAGCATTTCCGCCAGCCGCTGGTAGGCGGGCACGCAGTATTGCTCGAAATATTTCAGCCCAATGGTGGGGGCGGTGATGTTGTCGGGCACGTCGACAAAGGGGATCTTATACGCGCGCACGGCCTTGTAGACGATCTCGTAGGTGTCGAACTGGATGCGCTTCAACTCATCGATGCACTGCAGCAACATCGGGTCGTAGTCCGCCAGGTGCAGGCACAGGTCTTCCAGGCACACCCACTGCACCCAGAGCTGCTGGTAGGGGGTGCGGTCCACCGCCACCATGGGCACGCCGTCGTCGCCCACCTCGCGATCGTCCTTCAGGTATTGCGCTACGTTTTCGACCACCGCGGTGTCGCGCAGGAAGGCGGCGAGGATGCGGTAGTCGTCCGGCGACTTGACGAAGTGCTCCTGCGTGGCGGCGGAGTGGTAGGTCGGCTCGATGAGTTTCACCTCGCGCAGCGAGCCGTACAGCGTATGCAGCGTGTTCACCACGCCGCGCCGCCCGTCGCGCTCGAAGGGTTCGGAGGTGAAGTCGCAATGCGGGCGCTCCAGCCGGTGCACCGACGACCAGCGGATCACCCCCAGCTTGTCGCGCCCCAGCGTATCCCACACCGTCGCGTTCGGCGCCGCGATGCCGTCGTACTGCACGAAAGGCACGCGATCGATCTCGCGCCCCTGAATCACCCCGAGAATCCGCTCCCGATTCGTCATCCCCATGTAAGAACCCCCCGCCTTTTCTTCATTCGCGAGGCCGAGGGGAAGTCCTGCCGAGAGAAGGAACGGTTAATTCACCGCAGAGGCGCAGAGGACGCAGAGGAGAAGGACTTGGGCCGGGGTGGTAAGGCGATCACGGCATCGGTCTGAGGTTGCCCAACCCGCACCGCCGTCGCCTGTCTACTCCGGCCCAATCATTCTGTGAAAATCTGTGAAATCTGTGGTTTCGTCTCGACCCCGTCATTCCCCCTTGGCCAGCGCCTCCGCCTCTTTGGGCAGGGGGGAGCCGACCAGGGCGTCTTTCCACGGGGTGATAATGTTGTAGTTGCGAGCGCCGTTGTCGGCGGGGAGGGTTACCTGCACCGTGGCGCAGACGTTGACGACGGTGAGCATGTACAGGTCGGGGGCGAGCACCGCCCACGACGCGGGCTTGCCGCACAGAAGCGTCACCGGCAGCGTTTTCTCCTCCCCCGGCGCCAGAGTCACCCACTGCGGCAGTCGGATGCCGCCGTCAAACGGGGGGTTCATGCCGTTGGGGGCGAGGGCGACGTCCACGCCGACCTGGGCGATGATGTGGTTCGTTTTGATTTCCGGCACGCCTACGGCGGTGGCGTTGAGCATCAGCACCGGACCGTTGATAGCGTTCGGCGGGGCGGGGGTGTGGAAGGTGACGGTATTTTCCATGCGCGGGGAGTAGAAGAATCCCTTCACCGCGGGCGGCAACACCTGCACGGGCGCCGCGCCGGTGTTGCGCACGGTGACGGTGACGGTGCAGGGCTGGTCGAAGTAGAAAGGCCCCAGCGCGCCGGTGAGGGTGGCCGTCACGGTGATGGCTTTCAGCCGGGCGGCGACCTTATCGACGTCCGCCGCGGGTTGAATCGCACCGGGCTGGTTGCCGAAGTAGATCGTCGGCAGCGTATACCCGCCGCGTCCGCGCAGCAGGAAAAAGAGGCGCTGGTCGCCCGCCTGCAGGCGAATCGGCACGCCGAACATAGCGACGGCCGGCTGCCCCAGCTTGGGCTCGGGGGGCAGGTAGTAGGTGAAGCCGGCGGTGGCGCCCGGCATCCCTTTGAGCACGCGGTCCACGCGCAGGGTGGCGCGGGCCAGTGCGGCGCCGTTCTCGGTCTGCTCGCGCCCCACCTCGGTCACCGTGCCCAGCACCACCTGATCGGCGATGTTCACCAGCGTGTCATAGTTGTCCGGTGTTACCGGGGCGACCGCCGGCTGCCCCGTGCCCGGCCCCGGTTGTGCCCACGCCGCGCCCAGCGCCGCCGCGAGGATGCCCAGAACGACCCAATACCGCATAGTATTGCTCCCCTGTCGGCGGTTAGACGGCCCGCCCCCGGCGTTTGTTCCCGTAGAACTATTAAACCACAAAGGCACCAAGGGAGGGGTGAACAGGCGGATAGGCGCTACTTCGCCACCAGCCCCTGCAGCAGCTCCGGCACCGCCTCGTTCGGCAGCGAGGTCATCAGCAGGTACGGGCCTTTCCATGTGAGGGTGATGGTACCCAGCGGTAGCGCCATGTTTTCGTCGGTGGGCTGGTTGGCCTGCCAGCAGGGGAGGCCGGCGAGGGGTTTCAATTTGTGCCAGCCGCCGGTCGTGCCGATGGCCTCGGCGGTCTTTTGCGCCGCGTCAGGGGTGGCGAAAGCGGCGATGGTGACGGCGTTGCCGTAGGCCATGCGGTGGAAACCCGCCATCCAGCCGGGGGTCTGCGCGTGGTCCAGCGCGCCGGGCAGCAGGTACTTGTAGCGCCACACGCCGGTGGGTTCGGCGCCTGCCACGTCGATGTAGGCACGGTATTCGTTGCCCGGCACCTGCGACCACCCGGCGAGAGGGGCGCGCACGGCGGCACCTTTGGCATCGTTGAACGCCACCGCGTCGGCTAGCTGCAGCGGCGACGGCGCGGGCTGGGGGTCGAGGTCAAGGATCGTCGTCTTGGGCCGTTTCCACGCCCCAGCAGGCACGATGCCGTTAAACAGGCCCGTTTTAAACGCCGTCAGCGCCGCCAGCACCCCCGCCTCGCTGGTGCCGGAGATTTTGAAGAGCACCGTCTCGAAGGGCGCCTCCTTGATGCGGCGGCTGTGTAGGAAGGGGTTGCGATCCGCCTCCAGGTAGCCCAAATCCCCCTGCAGATAGCCCCAACCCTGCGCGTAGAGCGTCTTCGCCCCCTCGTCCACCGCCGCGTAATGCTCCCACACCTTCTTCATCAGCGGGTCGGAGGGCAGGCCGATGACGACGAGGTGGTTGAACGCCGCCAGGTTATAGTCCTTCAGCACGCGCTCGCTCGTGACGCGCTCCACCCCCGTCACCCCCTGCGTGGCCTGCAACGCCGCGAGCACCGGCGGCAACTCCTTCGCCAGCGCATCCGCCGCCGCCACAATCGCCGGCGAGGCGTGCTCCCCGGCAACGATGAGGATCTCCCGCTGCGGCGTCGCCGCGAAGGCGGCGGCGGCGAGAAACAGAAGGGCGATGACAATATAGACACGATGCATAGGAGCAACCCTCTCAAAAACGGCGGGGCTCTCGCCCTCTTCCAGACTGCGAGTCACTGTCCAACCGGTGCGTTTGTTGACGAAATCCTATTCCGCCTTCCCAATCATCACCATCCGCCCGTCCGACGCGGCGACGGGGAGGGTGAAGGTGAGGGCGCCGTCCTTCCAGACGGCGGGGAGGGCGCGGGCGGTGTCGACGTCGACCACGGTGAATTTGGTGCCGGTGAAGTCCGCCTTCAGCAAGCCGGGCCTCACGCTGACGGTGATCGTGCGGTTGACATCCCCCTGGTCGCTGAGGGCGAGGAAGAGGCGGTCGCTGCTAATGAAGGGCGTGACGGCGATGCCGGGGGAGACGCGCAGCGGTTGCCCGAGCAGCGTGTCGATCTCCCGCGCCACGGTGGCGGCCTGCAGGCAGGTGAAGGCGCGCACCATGCCGGCGCACAGCAGCGTGTTGCCGCGCCCCAACGTGCCGCGGGTGGCCAGCGTGAGGCCGTCGCCGCTCGCGACCAGCTTGCCGTAGTCGCCGAAGAGCGTCTGCAACAACGCCGTGCCTTGGGCGTCGGCGGTGGAGGACAGGTCGGGCGCGATGCCGATGATCGGCGTGCCGGCCTTATTCAGGCGGTCGAGGTCAGCCAACTCCGCTGTCTCCAGGTTCAGCGGGTCGATGATGAGGAGCGGCGTGGCGCCCTTCCAGTTTTTCAGCGCGTGGGTGCTGGTGACGAAGGCGATGGGCACGCCGGCCTTCACGAGTTTCGCATACACCTGCCCGGCCACGGCGTCCACCTGGTCGATGCCCTCGGCGGCGTACAGCCCGAACCCCAGCGAGCCGGCCTTGGCGCCCATTTTGCGCTCCTGCCCGCGCCAGGACACCACCAGCCCGATGCCGGTGGGTGCCTCGGGGCGCAGGCGGGTGGTCAGCTCCATGGTGCGGACGTACTGCTGCCAGTCGTTGATGGTGTTCTTCACCCCGAAGCCGCCATGCGCGTCGAAGCCATACACGGTATACGGCTTGAAGGCCCCCGCCGAGGTGACGCGGCCGGCGAAGTAGGTGGCGTACCACTGGCGGCGGCTGGGCTCCACGGTGCCCGTCTCGGCGTACCAGTGCGGGTTGTTGAGGATGGCGCTCACCCAGCCCCACTCGTTGTAGGCGCCGGAATCCAGGTCGGGGTTGGCGGCGACCAGGCCAAAGCGCGAGCCGATGGAGCCGAACAAATCCTCGCCGCGCAGCTCCCAGAAAAGGTCGGTGCCCACCGCCTTGTGCGTCTCCGCCAGCGCGGTGCCCAGCTCGCTGCCCGCCAGCGGGAAGCTGCCGTGGGTGGTCACGGTGAAGTCGGTCCCCAGCTTCGCCAGTCGCGTGCGCGTGGCGAGGATGGCGTCGGCGTAGGTGCGCAACTCCCAGCGCTGCCACTCATCGGCGTGTTGGCCGGTGATTTCGGCGATGAGCCCCTTGCGGCTGCGCGCCTGCAACCCCGGCTTACCCTGGCCGCGCAGGTATTCGTCGAAGCGGATGAAGTCCGCCCAGGTAAAGGTGGCGCCGATGGGGATGCCGTTCCAGCGGTCGCTGAAGAAGGCGCGCAGGCTTTTGGCGTTTTTGAACTTGCCCGTCTGCACCATCTCCGCGAGCTTATCCGTGGCGTAATCCCAAAAATACTGCCCGTCGGGGAAGTCGCGCCACGGGCAGGTGTAGTGGCAGAAACGCGCCGAGGTGGTGAACATGCGCGTGGAGACGTCGAGGCTGCGCGTGCCCAGCTCCATGAAGTCGTGGGTGAGCGCCCATATCTTGTCGTCATCGCCGCCCCACCCCTGCGTGTCGGCGTTGGTGCCCAGGCCGAAGTCGTCGAAGACGAGGAAACCCGGCGAGCACAGCGTGCCGAACTCCTGCTCCCCGAGGGTTTTGGTCGAGATGATGGCGTCGCGGTCGGGCGGGAGGAAGAAGACGTCGAAGCTGTCGCGCACGTCCCACGCTTTATCGACGTTGGCCGGCGTAAAGACGGCATCCACGCGCAACGGGCCGGTGGTGGTACGCGCGGGCAGGGTGACCGTCTTCACCGCCTCTTGCAGGCCGTCGAGGGTCAGGGCTTCCTTGAGCAGCATGTCCGTTTTCCCCGTCGCCGGGTCGGTGCACGTCACCGTCAGCGTGCCCTGCACCGCGGGGGGCGGGGTGGTGCCGGGCCAGCCGTAGACCTCCCACTCGGTGAGGGTGCAGTTCGCCGGGGTCACGGTACGCGGCTCCAGGTTGGCGGCGGGGTCGAGGCCGGTCATGGTGAGCTTCAGGTCGCGCGTCTGCGTGGCGGGGAAAGCATCCCGGCGGCGGGCGTTCTCGTAGGTGGCGTCCTTCACCGTGACCAGCGGTTTCCCATCGGCGGACAGCGTGTAGTTCGTCGGATTGCTGCGGCTCCAGAAGCGGTAACCCGTCTGCGCCACGAGCTGTTCGCTCGCCACCGTCACCGGCGCGTCCCAGTGCAAGGTCACTGTCTGCGTGGCCGCCGACTTGCCGCTCCACACGCCGTAGAGGGGATACGTGCCGCGCAGGCTGCCGTGGCTGTAGGCCAGGTCGTTGAGCCCCTGCGTGGTGGGGTTGTCCGGCCAGCCTTCGTCCGAGGCGACGGCCAGCGGGGCGATGTCGTGCAGGCCGTTGCGCAGGATGACGGTGACCGTGGGCGTGCTGCCGGTGAAGTAGACGTAGCGCGCGATGGGCGCGCCACCCGCCATGTCCACCGCGCTGCCCAGGCGGCGGTCGGGCCAGGCTTTCAGGTCGTCGAAACTCCGCACGTCCTGCCCGGCAAGGGAGAGCGTCACCGGACCGGCGGTGTCGATCAACCCCGACGCCTGGGTGAGCAGCGTCGCGCGATCGGCGGTGAGCAGCGCGGCGTCGAGGTAGCGGAAGGGCGTGCGGTCGGCGGTGGCGGCGATGGCGGGGTCGCCGAGGGCGGCGTCGCGCTCCGGCGGCGTCACCGTGCGTGTTTCCTTGGCCTTGAGGTGCAGCGGCAGGGCGACGCTGTTGAGCAGCGCGCGTTCGGCGTTGCGCACCTTAAGGGAGAGCACCACGTCGCACGCGTCGCCGGGGTTCGTCACCAGCACGGCCGGCACCCCCGCGCGCGGGATGGTCAGCGTCAGACCCGCCGGTTTCCCCGCCGCGGGGGGCGGAGCGGGGGTGTCCAGCAGTGCTTTGACGAAGGCCGCATACCCCGGGGCGGCGGTGAGGGTCGGGTCGCCCAGGTCGGCGCCGAAGAGGTAGACCGTGCCCGCGCCGTAGCGCCCCTGCACCAGCACCGGCAGCCCGCCTTCGCCTTCGGCGCAGAGGAGCACATGCCAGTCGGTATTAAAAAAGTCCTTGCCGAAGCGCGTCCACTGGTAGCGGTGCTCGCCCGCCTCGATGGCTGCATAGGGCAGGTGCAGGTCGTAGCGCCCATTCACCGCCAGCCCGTCAGGTAGCGGCGCCGCGCCGACCAGCCGGCACCCGCCGCGCAGGAAGCGCGTCTCGCACGTCCACGGGTTCACCGGCAGCAACGCCTCCAGCGCCTTCACATGCTCCGCCGACGTGCCCAGCGCCACGATCACCGTCTTCCCCGCCAGCAGCGCCGTGCGCAGGGTGGCCGCCGTCGCGGCACGGTCGTCATCCTTCTTCCCGAACGGCGTGGTGACCAGGAGCACGTCCGCGTCCGCCGGTTGCGCCGCTTCCGCCCCCGCGGCTCTCAGAAAAGCCGCCGGTGCCTCGCCGATGGTCGCCAGCCGAACGCACCACCCGGCGCCGGCCACGGCGAGGAACAGCAGTAGAAGCGAGACGCGGAAAAGCGACATGATGGGCCTCCGGGAAGATGACGGATACCGTACTTTTCCACGTCGTGGGGGGAATCCCCTGCGCCGGTGGCGACCGGGAAAAGAGGTGTGGGGGGTATGGCGCGGTAATAATGGGCTAATAGCGGAACGCGACTATGCGCCACCGGGTGGCATACTTTCGGAGGTTTTCCCATGCGTCGTATCGCTCTCTTCCTCGTCCTGGCCCTGGCGCTGCCGGCGCTGGCGACGGTGCAGTTGCACGGGCTCTTTACCGACAATATGGTGCTGCAGCGCAATGCGCCGGTGCCGGTGTGGGGCACGGCCACACCCGGGGCGCGGGTGCGGGTGACGCTGGAAAAGGTGTCGGCCAGCGCTATGGCGGACAAGGCCGGGCATTGGAAGGCCATCCTGCCGAAGCTGACGGCGGGCGGACCGTTCGATCTCACCGTCAGCGGCGACGGCGATCCGGTGACGCTGCACAACGTGCTGGTCGGCGAGGTGTGGCTGGCTTCCGGGCAGTCGAATATGGAATACGGCGTGGGGCACGCGATCAACGGCAAGGACGAGATCGCGAAGGCCGACTGGCCGAATATCCGCGTCTTCACCGTGCCCACCCGCGTCTGCGCCGACCCGCAGGCGGACGTAACAGGCGCCTGGGAGGTTTGCACGCCGCAGACGGCGGGCAAGTTCAGCACGGTGGCGTACTTCTACGCCCGCGAGTTGTACCAGGCGCTGCACGTGCCCATCGGCATCATCCACAGCTCGGTGAGCGGCACGCTGGCGGAGGCGTGGACGCGCACCGAGGTGCTGGCAGGCAAGCCGGCGCTAGCACCGATATTGACCCGCTACGCGCAGGCGGAGAAGACATTCGACGCCGACCAGGCGGCGTATCTGCTGAAGCTCGCTGCTTGGAAAAAGATGGATATGGTCGCGCAGAAGACCACACCGAAGCCGGTCGCGCCAACCGACCCGGCGACGCAGACGACGCACCCCGCGGGCCTATACAACGGGAAGATCGCGCCGCTGCTCCCCTTCCGCATCGCCGGGTGCATCTGGTGGCAGGGGGAGTACAACTCCGAGCGCTGCGAGCAGTATAAGACGCTCTTCCCCGCGCTCATCGCCGACTGGCGGGCGCAGTGGGGGCAGGGCGACTTCCCGTTTTACTTCGTGCAACTGCAGAACCTGGACATCCAGCCGCAGCCGAACCCGGCGCATTACGACGAGATGCGCGAGGCGCAGCTCTTCACCTGGCGCACCGTGCCGAACACCGGCATGGTGGTCTTTGCCGACGCCGGCGACGCGCACAATATCCACCCGCCGAACAAGCAGGAGGCCTCCCGCCGCCTGGCGCTCATCGCCCGCGCGCAGGTGTATGGGGAGAAGGATCTCGTCTACAGCGGCCCGCGCTACACGGGGATGAAGATCGACGGCGCCGCCGTGCGCCTGCGCTTCGACTACCTCGGCGGCGGGCTGGTGCTGAAAGATACGGCGGGCTTCACCCTGGCGGGCGCGGATCAGCTCTTCCACCCGGCGGTGGCGAAGATCGACGGCGACACGGTGGTGCTCACCAGCCCCGACGTGCCCGCCCCCGTCGCCGCCCGCTACGCCTGGGCCGACAACCCGACCTGCACGCTGTTCAACCAGGCGGGTCTGCCGGCGTCGCCCTTCCGCACGGATGCGTGGGCGCTTCTCACCGCCGGAAAACTGTAGGGGATCTTTGGGAGGGCGAGCGTACCCGCGAGCCGCGAGAATAGACCCGGTAACGAAGATAGGGCTCGTAGTAGCGTCGCAGCGCAGCAAGGCGCGTCCCTCACATCAAAATATTTGAGGTAACGGCCCTTGCTGCGCTGCGAGCCTACTACGAGCACTAAATTTATACCCTTACGCGTCTTCTTTCGCAATCTCCAGCGCCCGGTTGAGCCGGTACGCTACGTCCGCTTTGCCCAGCAGCGCCATCAGGTGGAAGAGGCTGGGGCCTTTGGTGCGGCCGCTCATGGCGACGCGAGTGGGGTGGATCACCTTGCCGGCGCCCACGCCAAGCTCCTCGGCGACGGCGCGGGTGGCGGCTTCCAGCGCTTCCGGGGTGAAGTCGGCATCGGGCAGCGCGTCGAGCCGTACCAGCAGCGCGCGGAAGGCGGGCTTCACGTGGGCAGGGGCGGGGCGCAACCACTTCTGCACCGCCTCGTCCTCGAAGGTGAAGTTCGGGTCGAACAGGAATTCCACCAGCGCCGGATATTCGTTCAGCGTGCGCACCTTCTCGCGCTCCAGCGCGATGCACGCCTGCGCGAAGGCGCGCTCCTCCGGTGTCGGCTCTGCCTGCAGCAAGCCCGCGGCGATAAGGAAGGGCTCCACCAGCGGGTAGAGCGTCGCCATATCCAGGTTGCGGATGTAGACGCCGTTCATCCAGCGCAGCTTCTCCAGGTCGAAGATCGGCCCGGTTTTGTTGAAGCGCTGGAAGGTGAACTTCTCCACCAGCTCCTCCAGCGGGAAGATCTCCGTCTCGTCCGGGTGTGACCAACCGAGCAGCGCCAGGAAGTTGAGCAGCGCCTGCGGCAAAAAGCCCTCCGCCTGATACCAATGCAGCGAAGTGTGGCCGAAGCGCTTGGAGATTTTGCTCCGGTCGGGGTTGCGCAACAGCGGCAGGTGGGCATAGCGCGGCGGCGTCCAGCCGAACATCTGGTAGAGCACCAGGTGCTTGGGCGTGCTGGAGATCCACTCCTCGGCGCGGATGACGTGGGTGATGTGCATCAGGTGGTCGTCCACCACGTTGGCCAGATGATAGGTGGGAAAGCCGTCCGCCTTCAGCAGCACCTGGTCGTCGATGAGGGCATTCTCGAAGACCACCTCATCGCGCACCAGATCGTCCCAGCCGGTGCTCCCCTCGCGCGGCATCATCATGCGCACCACGTGGGGCACGCCGTCGCGCACCATGTCAGCGCGCTCCTCGGCGGTATGAGCGCAGAGGCAATGGCGGTCGTACATCACCGATTCCTTGGCCTCTTCCTGGTGCGCGCGCATCTCCGCCAGCCGCTCTTTGGTGCAGAAGCAGTAGTACGCATGTCCGTCCGCCACCAGTTGCGCGGCGTAGTCGCGGTACAACGCGGTGCGCTCGCTCTGGATATACGGCCCCACCGGCCCGCCGACCTCCGGCGATTCGTCGGGGGTGATGCCCAGCCAGCGCATGGCGGCCAGGATGGCGTCCGCCGAGGAGGCCGAGTAGCGCTCGCGGTCGGTGTCCTCGATGCGCAGCACGAATTGCCCGCCGGACTGGCGCGCCACCACGTAGTCGAAGAGGCCGATATACGCGGTGCCGACGTGCGGATCCCCCGTCGGCGACGGCGCGATGCGTGTGCGTGCAGGTGTGGTAATCATAGCGCTGTTATTGTAGCAGAGACGGAGGCAGGGGGAAAGGACGAGGGGGTGACAGGGTGACCGGGTGAGGAGGGACGATTTATCATTTAGCCTGGCTGTTCTCAACCCGACGATAAATCGTCAGGCTACTGGCTGCGCCCCATGAATTGGGCTTTGGTAGTCTCCGCAAGGTAGTGTTCACGTTTGGTTGGCTTTATTAAGCTCGAAAATACCATTCCCGCGAAAACCTAGCGGGCTAATAACCACATAACCAGGTTCACGCACGCTTGACAAGCCCCTTTCAAGG